>JBEKZQ010000236.1:0-9855 GCA_049509675.1 Thermoguttaceae bacterium
TCGTACTCATCTCGCTCCGCGAGATGGAATTCATCACGCGGAGCGTGATGACTACTTTCGAGATCCGTCCACTTCGACGCCCCGCCTGCACGTGCTCTGCCGATCGTTGCCGCAGGTGCGCGCGATAATCGGCCGCGGCGTATCGCACGTCGTCGCCGATCTGGCCGAGCCGGAGGACTGCGCGGCGGCGGTCCGTGCGGCACGGGCCGGCGGGGCGGAGATCCTGCTGGCCGGCCTGCTCGCCTGCCGGCCGGACGGGCTGCTGGTCCGCAACCTGGCGGCCGCCGCGTTTTGTGCCCAACAGGGCCTCCCGCTGGTCGCCGACTTCTCGCTCGGTGCGGCCAATGAATTGACCGTCGACTCGCTGCGCGACCTGGGCGCGGTGCGGATTACGGCCGCCTATGACTTGCACCCGCAACAGTTGCTCGATCTGGCCGCGGCCGTGCCGCCGCGCTGGCTGGAGGTAGTGCTGTACCAGCACATGCCGCTGTTCCATAGCGAGCACTGCCTGTTCCGCGCCACTGCTCCTCTCTCCCCTTGCGGGAGAGGGGTTGGGGGTGAGGGGAACTGCGGCACACCGCGCGGTTGCGGGCGACCTTGCCGCCGGCACGACCTACGTCTGCGTGATCGCCGCGGCGCGGAGCATCCGCTCATGGTCGATGCCGCGTGCCGCAACACATTGTTCCACGCCGAGGCACGCCTGGATTTCGAGGCCGTGCCCGGCCTGCTGCGCCGCGGCGTCCGGGATTTTCGCATCGAGTTTCTGGGCTTCGAGGGGCCGGAGGAAGTGGGCCAAGTCCTCGATCGCTGCCGAAGAGCAGTGGCTATCGGTACTGAGCCGTAAGGGAATAAGTTGATCAATCATCGTAGGACGGATTGGCAATCCGTCCCGCAAAACATAGACGGATTGGCAATCCGTCCTACGGGGCAACTGGCCAGGTTATTGTGTTACAGGCCCTTGGCGATCCTCGCTCACCCAGAGCAGCAACAGCACGCCGAGACTGCGGGTAATCCAGCCCAGCAGAAACGCGATCTGGTAGTAATTCAACTCCCAGCCTAGAAAGATCCACGTCCAGTAGCGGTAGCAGTCGAACAGCCGGCCGCCGGCGATGGTGCTCAAGCCCACGCAAAGCCCGGTAACGGCGAAGTAAGTGGCGATGTAGGAGAGATTCGCCCGCGGCGGCGCGAGTTTCAAGAGTAGATTCGGAATGCCGATGTTCACGCCGACCCAGGCGATCCATACCAGCCAGGCCCCGGCCAGCCACCAGGGCTGGGCGGGGGTGGACAGGAAGTAGAACACCGGCCCCTGGGCTACCAGCAGCAGGCTACAGGCCAACACGGGGCGATTGCCGAGGCGATCGGTCCAGCGTCCCACTTGGGTGCTGATGGTCCACTGTCCCAGCCGCAGGCCCACCTTCAGCGCGAGCATCGTCAACAGTCCGATGCCCAGGCCCCATTTGGGAAAGGCGTTTTGCGGGGCCTCCGTCAGGCCGGTACACAGGGCCAGCCAGCAGCCCAGGACGAGCAGTCGACGGAATCGCCGATCGGCAAAAGGGGATAAGTCCAATTTTCCGGCGTCGCTGCCGCTGCCGGTTGGTTCGGCAGTGCGGAGAGCGCGGTTGCGCGGGCCAACCGTGGCGCCCGTTGCGGCCGGCATCCCCAGCAACGGCACGATGGCGGCGATCAACATGCCGGCCCCCAGCGCTACGGCGATGGCATAAGGGGTCCAGCCCGGCAGCCATCGGCAGCTTTCGTGGCAGCCCCAAACGAATAGACCGCTGGAGAGCATGGCGGCGGCCTGACCGGCGGCCATCCACCGTTCCCGCCGGCCCAGGAATCGCCCGCGCACGGCCAGCGGCGCCAGGTCGGCCAGCCAGGACCAGAGGGCCACCTCGCCCAGGAATTCCAGGAGATTGTAGGCACACCACACGCCGGCCAGGACCGCCAGCACGGCGTCGCTGGAAGGAAGGCAGCCGGGGGCAATGGTCATGGGCAGCGCCAGCAGCATCAAGCCGCTGCCCAGGTATGCGGCGACGCAGAACTCCTTGCGCCGGGCCAGTCGGCCGATCAGGGCCGGCGCGCCGAGCCGGAGCACGCCCACCAGTTGCGGCGCCGCCAGGATCAGGCCGATGCCCCACGCGGCGTTGCGGATCGCAAACCGCTCGGCCAGCTCCATGCTCAAGTAGATCACCAGCGGCGTGCTCGCCAGTCCCTTGCCGATGGCGAACAGGGCGCCGTTCCAATAGGCCAACTGCATCGAGCGGCGGCGCCGGAGAACGGTCAGCGGTAGGTCGGCTGGGACGGACATGGCCGCCGCTTAGCCTAGAACATGACGCCGCGCGTCACAAGGGCCTCGCGCCCGAGTGTGCGGCAAGATTTCCCGGCAGACGATTTTTCGCCCGTTCAGGGGCGGTTCCGACGTAGCCGGTCGCAGACATGCTGGGTGCCACGCGCCTTGCCCGTGCTCCTTCGGAGGGCTCTTGCGGCGAGAAGTTGCCAAAGCGTGGCGTGCGCGAAAAGTCGAAAGCCCGCGGCCGTTCCGCGTGCGTGCGGATACGTTCCATGCCCGCCGACGAACCACGCGGACAGGTTTCCGACGATTCAATACTGCAAGAACCGGCGTAGAACAGCACTGGCAAGCCAGTGGCACCCAGCGAGGGAGAATTGCCGTAAATCCCTCGCTGGGTGCCACGCGCCTTGCCCGTGCTCCTTCGGAGGGCTCTTGCGGCGGGAAGTTGCCAAAGCGTGGCGTGTGCGAAAAGTCGAAAGCCCGCGGCCGTTCCGCGCGGGTGCGGATACGTTCCATGCCAGCCGACGAACCACGCGGAGAGGTTTCCGATGCTTCAATGCTGCAAGAACCGGCGCAGAACAGCACTGGCAAGCCAGTGGCACCCCGCGGGCGAAAGACTTGGCACTTTGCAGTTTTCCCGATCGCTTGCCCGGAACTGTTGACGGCGACACCTTGCCGTTGCACAATGCAGTCGTCGCCGCTGCCGGCGTTTGACGACCAGTCCCTCAGAAAGCGAGGTGGACCATGCGACACGCGATCGGACGGGTACTCGGCGGCATCGTGCTCGGCATCCTCCGCAGCCTGCCGGCGGCGGGGCCGGCGGCCGCCGCGGAGATGACGCTGGTCGAGAACGGCCGGCCGCGGGCGACGATCGTCGTCGCCAAGGATGCGGCGGAGCCGGTCAAGCAGAAGATCGGCACGGCGGCCGAAGAGTTGCAGAGCTGCGTGCTGAAGATCTCCGGCGCTAAACTGCCGATCGTCGACGATGGCCAAAGCCCGGCGGGTGCGCTGATCCTTGTGGGCCGCAGCCGTCTGAGCGATGCCACGGGCGCGGCCGTTCCCGGCGGAGTGAGCCCCGGCCGCCGCGACGAGGGCTTCGTGATCGTCTGCAAGGGCGACCGGCTGCTGTTGGCCGGCAACAACGACGGACCGTACCACGGCACCGAGTACGCGGTCTGCGATTTCCTCCGCAGCCTGGGCGTGCGGTGGTTCATGCCGGGCGAGTTCGGCGAGATCGTGCCGCGGCAGAAGACGATCCGCGTGCCCGAGCAGCAGACGCTCGAAAAGCCCGACTTCGCCATGCGCAACTGGTGGCTGCATGCCAAGCCGGAGCTGGCGGCGTTGGAGACCCGTTGGAAACTGCGGAACAAGATGAATCCCGAGCCGATGTTCGCCATTTGCGGCGACAGCAGCGCGCGGGCGATCGTCGCCCCGGAGGCACTGTGGAAGCAGAAGCCGGAGTTGCTGGCGCTCAACGAGAACGGCACGCGCAACCCTTACCTGCCCAACCTGAGCAATCCCGAGGCGGCCGGGGTCGCCGCAGGGATCATCAAGGACTATTTCCGCAAGAACCCGGGGGCCAATTCCTACGGTTTTGCCCCGGACGACGGCATGCCGCGCGACTTCAATCCCCAGACGCTGAAGCTCAGCCGGGGGTTCACGACCCTGGGGGCCCGGCCCGGCGTGCCCGGCGAGGCGAGCATCACCGAAGAGTGGCTGATGTTCGTCAACCAGGTGGCGGCCGAGGTCCACAAGGAGTTCCCCGAGGCGTACCTCGCCAGCAACGGCTATGCCAACCGCAACCTGCCGCCGGAAGGCGTGAAGCTCGACGACCGCATGGTGATCATGTTCGCGGCCATCTGGAGTTGCACGCTGCACGGCTACGACGACGAGCACTGCTGGCAGAAGTGCCGCCAGGGGCAGATGCTCAAGCGGTGGTGCGAATTGTGCAAGAACGTGTGGATCTACGGGTACAACTACAACATGCTGGTTTCCGGGCTGACGCCGCTGCCGGAGTTCACCAAGCTCCGCCGCGACTTCCCGCTGCTGAAGAAGTGGGGCGTAATGGGGTTCCACGACGAGTCGCGCAACGTGTGGGCCGAGGCGGGCATCGCCAGCCGGTATCTACGGGCCCAGTTGGAGTGGAAGGCGGAGGCCGACGTGGACGCCATCCTGGACGACTTTTTCGCCAGGTGGTACGGCCGGGCGTCCCGGCCCATGCAGGCCTTCTATGCGGCCTTGGACGAGGCGGTCACGCGCACGCCGATCCACGGCCACGAGGACCGCATCATGCCGGAGGTCTACACGCCGGAGTTGCTGGCCCGGCTGAAATCGCTGGTGGCCGAGGCCGAGCAGCTTGCCGACACGCAGCGCGACAAGCTGCACGTGCGGGCCGAGCGGCTGATCTATGAGCACCTGGCGGCCTACATGGCGTTGGCGGCGGCCGAGGCGGACGGCAACTTCGCCGCAGCCATTGCGGCCGCCGACAAGATGCTCGCTTTCCGCGGACAGTTGCACGCCATCGACCCGTTCTTCATCTGGCCCGACGAGAATGGCTACCACACGGGCGTCTGGTACTGGACCATCAGCGATCGCAAGAGATACTACCAGTCGCTTCTCGACAAGACCGCCGGCAAGACCGGCAGGCTCGTGGCCATGGCGCCGCGGCAGGCCCTGTTCCGCATCGACCCGCACGAGGAAGGCATCTTCGCCGGTTGGCAGCAGCCCGGCGTGGACGAGAGCGGTTGGACGGCGGTGGACACCACGCGGCCGTTTTACCGCCAGGGGTACGACGACCGGCGCGGCTACCCGTACCTCGGCCATATCTGGTATCGATTGAAGCTCGACGTGCCGGCCGATGCGCAAGGCAAGCGAATCCTGTTGTGCGTGCCGGTGGTGGTGACGGAAGCATGGTGCTGGGTCAACGGCCACTACGCGGGCCACCGGCCGTACCAGGAAGCCTACGTGCGGCCGGCCGAGATGGACCTCGACGTGACGCCGTTTATCCGGCCGGGCCAAACCAACCTGGTGGCGATCCGCGTCGATACGAGCCTGTCGGCGGCCCAGGCGGCGGAAGGGATGCAGTCGCGGGCGTTGCTGTACGCGCCGAAATGATCCGTGGCCGCGGCATTGGCGACGGCGCCACACAGGCGCGGAGCCGTGTTCGCAATGATGGTCTTGAGCGGCTTCCGGGCGCCCAGGGGACAGTCCTCGGGGAACGGTTACGATCGGCAAATCAATAAGTGTCGCAACAATCGTACTCATCTCGCTCCGCGAGATGGAACTTCATCACGCGGAGCGTGATGAGTACTTTCGAGAACAGGACAGTTATTGTTTTGCCGATCCTTGCGAATTCTCAGACACCAGAGCAGACAGGAGTCCTTATGAGCTACAAGAAGCCTTTCGTTGCGGTGTTGTCGGTGGTTGTGGCGGCGACCGTGATGGCCGGCGGGGCGGCGGCGGGCGCGGCCGAGAAACAAGTTACCGGCCTGACGGCGCGGCACCAGGCCGGACAGACCATGCTGGCTTGGCAGGAGGTCGATTCGCCCGCGACCGACCCGGCGATTGCGGCCGTCAAGCTCCGCGAGATGCGCCGCGACCTGGACAAGTCGAAGAAAGTCCGCTACCGGATCTACCGCGGCGAGCGGGCGATCACGTCGCTGGCGGGCCTGCGGCCGATCGCCGAGGTCCCGCCGCTGAGCGGCTGGAACATCGACTACTACGGTGATCTCCGCCCGGAACACCAGGCGCTGCGCTACGTGGTGGAAGAGGGCCAGGGGCCGGTGCCGCCGGGCACGGGCATCTACGCCCACAACCCGAAGAAGGCCGGCACGGCCTATTATGCCGTGACGCTATCGATCGATGGCAAAGAGAACACCGCACTGGGGCCCGGCAACGTGCTGGCCGCGCCAATTGCGGAGACGGTGGGGCTGGGCGTGCCCGTGCGCCAGCGGATCGAAAAGCCCAGGGAGTGGCAGTACGTCGCGAACCCCACGCTGCACTATTACGTCCGCTGGGAATCGCCGCCCAACTGCGCCGCGGCGGGAATGCCCTTCGACTACCTGGTCGCCGTCCCGCCGCGATTGGCCAAGCCCGCGCCCGTGGGCATCCACCTGCACTGCTGGGGCGGCAGCCTCAACGGCGGTTACGGCTGGTGGTACGGCGCCGAGCAGGGCCACATTCTCATCGCCTCGAATCAGATTCCGTACGACTGGTGGACGGGCTACCACGAATTGTATTGGCAGGGGCCGGCCAGGGAAGAGGCCTGGACGCGCGGCCTGGTCCACCCGTATTCACAGGTTCGCATGCTCTCCTTCCTCGACTGGGTCGCCACCCGCTGGGACGTGGACCTGGCGCGGACGCACGTGGCGGGCAGCTCGATGGGCGGCTCCGGGGCGCCGATGTTCGCCATCCGTTATCCGGAGCGGATCGCCTGGGCCGTGGCCTGGGTGGGCGTACACATCCCCGCGAAATCGCCCGGTTTCAAGGGGTCCTATGCGCAGGTCTACGGACCGCCGGAGTGGGGCGTGAAGTTCGAAGACGGCACGCCCGTCTGGGACCACTTCAACGACGCCTTGTACCTCCGCAAGCACCCTGAGAAAGAGATCGGCCTGCTCGCGTTCTCCAACGGCAAGAACGACGGCGGCATCGGCTGGCCGCAGGCAGCCGAGTTCTACCGCGCGCTGCAAGACACGAAGCGGCCGCACGTGTTCGTGTGGGGCCAGAGCGGGCACGGCGAGCGGGCGTTGTTGCCCGTCACCCTGAACGACCGCGCCGTCGCCCTGGAGCCGCGCACCGACCAGAGCCAGCCGGCCTTCACCGCTGGCAGCCTCGACGACCGTCCCGGCAACGGGAACCCCGCCGACGGCGATCCCAAGGGGCAGGTCAACCTCTACTTGTTCTGGGAGACCGGCGACGTCGTGGACCGGCCCGACTGCTGGGAGATGACCGTCGGCCTGGTGGACAAGGCCCCCAAGGACCGCTGCACGGTCAGTATCACTCCCCGCCGCCTGCAGAAGCTCAAGCCGCTGCGCGGGGAGAAGTTCCGCTGGACCAACACGCCGCTCGGATCGGACAAGGCGATCGAGTCGGGCGACGTTGCGGCCGACGATTCCCGGCTGCTGACCATCCCGCAAGTCACGGTGAGCAAGGAGAAGAACCGGATCGCGATCCGCAAGGACTGACCGGCATTTCGACGCCAGTTTATTCAAACAAGAGAAGCCGCTGGAGGGGTTCCAGCGGCTTCTCGGGTATCAAACTCCGTCGTTCGTTCCGGTAGGGCTACTTGCTGTCGCCGCCGCCCCTCTTGCCCTTGGCCTGCCTGGCCTTCCGCACTTCGTCCGAGCCGGTCTTGTACTGCTCCTCCGTCAGGCCGTCCGTATCCTTGGTGATCTCGACCTTGGCGGCCTTGGCAATCGCCTTGAACGAGTCGCCGGCACGCTTCGTGATCGAGTCCTTCCGATCCTGCGGCATGTCGGCCGGCAGGTTCTTCACGCGGGCATCGACGTAGATCTTCTCGGTGAGCAGGGCGCCGGCGGGCTGCCCCTTCATCATTTCGGCATAGGCCGGCTGACGAAAACGCTTGCCCTTTTCCTTCTTCGGGGCGTCCTGAGCACACGCGCTGCTGGCCACAATCCCGGCCACGACCAAACCGGCCACCATCGTCCAAAATCTCATAGTCCATCTCCTTAAAATGGGGGGAATTACCTGCCCGTCCAAGTACATCCCGGATGCGTCGGCAGGAATGCTCAGCCCATTAAACCCCCATCGTTGCCGAAAGTTCCGCGGATGGGCCCCCTGTTTCCGCCGACCTTGCGCAGTGGTGCTATGCGCCAACCGGCAGAGGCATCATCCATTGCTCGAAGAACGCGGCGATGTTGCGAAGGGGCGTATTGGCGGCCCAGGAACATTGGGCAATGATGCCGCCCTGGCCGAAATCCAGGGCCTTTCGCACCCGCAGAACGGCGGCCCGGATCTCGGCCACCGTCGAGGGCGGATCGAGGCACTGCCGGCCGATTTCCCCCCAAAGCGTAGTCTTGCCGCGATATTTCTCCGCCAGCTTCTCCAGTTCCACCTGCACGAGCGGCACGTGGATCGCATCGCAGCCGATCTCCACCAGGTCGGCAAAAATGTCGGCGATCGGCCCGGCCGACTGGAAGAAGACGAACTTGTCGCGGGCGTGCAGGATCTCGCAGTATTCCCGGTACAACGGCTTGAGCAGATGACGCCAGGTCCGCGGCGTGACCCGCTGGGCCAGGTCGCTAGCCAGGTCGTCGTGCAAGGCAACCCCGTCAACGTCCGTGGCAGCCCACAGTTCTAATTCCCGGCGGCCGTGTTCGTGCAGCCGGGCCAAGAGCATGACCAGTTCCTGGTCGGTCGCATCGAGCTCGTTCACGGCCGCTTCCGCACCGCGGAGCAGCCGCAAGCGGTCCAGCGGCCGGACGTCGCTGCGGGCCAGCACGAAGCGGGTCAGACCGTCGCACATCCGGCCGACGCGGTCGTAACTGGACACGTCCAGCAGTTCCCAGGGCGGCTCGTAGGATGCGATTTTCTCCCGATCGGCCAAGGGCGACTCGACCAGCGGCCCCAGCGTGCCGCGCGGTCCGATATGCCACGTGCAACCCCAGGGATCGGTGTAATGACCGCCCCGGCCGGCCAGCCCTTTGCTCCGCTTGCCGTGCAGCGACTTCAGGTCGACCGACTGGATATCGGCCGGAAAGCGGATGTTGATCTCCGCCACCTCGTCGGCGTGGTCGGTCTCTACGCCGGGCAGAAGCCACAAGTCGCGAGGCGCCCGATCCACAGGGCGATGGTTCAGTGTCCGCAAGACCCGTTCACGTGACGTCATCGAGATATCCGTGGGAGAGGGACGCAACGTTCCCCTCTTGCACGGCCGGAAATGGTCCAAACCGTGGCACGGGGAGGTTCGCCTCAGTAATCTAACTGCGTGAAGTATAACTTTCCAATTCAAAAAGCTTATACTACGGAAAAGAAGCTCGTCAACGGGCCTATGCGCCGATTCCGCCGCGCGGGAGCGACCAACCCCCTCGATCGGGCCTCACCTTTGGCGTCCAAGACCGTGGTGGACAAGATCGTCTGTCACTTCCGCCGCGTCGGTCAACGTGCTACCCTGGAATCCATCAAGGTGATACTTGCGGAGGACGCGGCCGTTCGGCCGCTCACCTTTCCCGGTTCTCTCCCAAAGGATTCGTGTCTTGACACGAACGTGCTAGGAGAGGGTATCCGCGACCGGTTGGGGTCGGTATACGACGCCGCAGCACTGGAACGGCTCCGCTGCATGCGCTGATACGGTGAAGCACGAGGGCCAGGCAATCAGCGAGACTGCCGCCGGCGTGCCTCTTCACTTCCCTCGTAGACCGCTAGTTCTTCGTGAATGCGGGCAATCATCTTACGAATTCCCGCCTTGGTGAATCCCTTTGAGCCAATTGGATTTGACTGTTGGAGTAACTCCAGACGCGTTTCCAGATCCCGAAGTTCTTCCCCGGCCTTCTCGTATTCGACCGCGTTTGTGATCATAACTGAATCTCCAAGAGCCCTTTGCGTCT
>JBEKZQ010000237.1:0-9854 GCA_049509675.1 Thermoguttaceae bacterium
TCTGGGGCTGCCGCAGTCGTTGCCGCACTCCGAAGGAGTAGCAGACTTATGAGCAGGAGCAGGAGCAGCGACAAACGCCTGTCCTTTCTCGATCGTTTTCTGACCCTGTGGATCTTCCTGGCGATGGCGGTGGGCGTCGGGCTGGGACATTACCTGCCCGGCATCGAATCGTTCATCAACCGCTTCCAGGCTGGCACGACCAACATCCCCATCGCCCTGGGCCTGATCCTCATGATGTACCCGCCCCTGGCGAAGGTGAAGTACGAGGAGCTGGGCGACGTGTTTCGCAACTGGAAGATCCTGGGCCTGTCGCTGGTGCAGAATTGGGTCATCGGGCCGTTGCTGATGTTCGCCCTGGCGGTGATCTTCCTGCGCGGCTATCCCGAGTACATGACGGGCCTGATCCTCATCGGCCTGGCCCGCTGCATCGCCATGGTCATCGTCTGGAACGACCTGGCCAAGGGCGACACGGAATATGCTGCCGGGCTGGTCGCCTTCAACAGCCTCTTCCAGGTGTTCTTCTACAGCGTGTACGCCTGGGTCTTCATCACCTGGCTGCCGCCGCTGCTGGGCCTGGAAGGCAAGATCGTCCAGGTGAGCATGGGCCAGATCGCCCAAAGCGTGTTCATCTACCTGGGGATTCCTTTTCTGGCGGGGCTGCTCACCCGCGTGGCGTTGCTGAACCTCAAGGGGCGAACGTGGTACGAAGAGTCGTTCATCCCCAAGATCAGCCCGATGACGCTGGTGGCCCTGCTGTTTACGATCCTGGTGATGTTCAGCCTGAAGGGCGACCAGATCGTCCGCATCCCCTTCGACGTGCTGTTGATTGCCGTGCCGCTGTTGATCTACTTCGTGGTCATGTTCCTGGTGAGTTTTTTCATGGGACGGCTGGCCGGGGCGGACTACGCCAAGACGGCCACGCTCGCGCTGACGGCCGCCAGCAACAACTTCGAGCTGGCCATCGCCGTGGCGGTAGCCGTGTTTACGATCCACCACGGGGCGGCCTTCGCGGCGGTGATTGGCCCCTTGGTCGAGGTGCCGGTGATGATCGGCCTGGTCAACGTGTCGCTGTACTTCCGGCGGCGGTATTTTGCCGCAGGCCCGCTGGCCCGGACAGAGCAAGCCGCAGCCGCCGGGTTGAAGGCGGATTGACCGATCAGGCAGCCCGTGATGTTCCCGCGAACGATCTGGCCCATTTTTGCCCATTTACGCGCATCCGCACATCTGTTATATTCGGCTCAGCGAATGTATTCCCACCTTCCACCCAGGTTCGAGGAGAATAAGAAATGTCGAAGAAGAGAGTGGTGAAGATGACGCAGTTCTCAATTCTGTCGCCGCTGGCCGTCATGCTGGCGATTTGCATCGCAGGCCAAGACGCGCACGCGGCCGCACCGACCGCCGGGGCCGCGCCCGCAACGGCCAGTCCCGGAGCGGCTGCCATCGAGAAGGCCGCCAAGGACAACAAGTTCCTGTTTATTTTCTTCTGGAAGGACGACACCCAGCATAGCCGTGTAATGCGCGGCGTGTTCCAGGCCGCGCTGGCGAAACTGACCGATGCGGCCCAGTCGGTCGAGATTCGGACGGAAGATCCGGCAGAGCAACCGATCGTCGCACGTTACGGCGTCAGCCGCGCCCCGATGCCGCTGGTGCTGGCGCTTGCACCCAACGGGGCCATTACCAAGGGCCTTCCCACGCAGTTCGACGATAACCAGATCCGCCAGGCGTTTGTCAGCCGCGGCACGGCCGGTTGCATGAAGGCCCTGCAGGATCGCAAGTTCGTGCTGCTGTGCGTCCGGCAATCGTCGGCACAGGGCGCGGCGGCGGCGATCCCCGCGGGCGTGAAGAACTTCGCCGCCGATCCCCAGTATGCGCCGTACACGAAAGTTGAAGTTCTCAATCCCGGCGATCCGGCGGAAACCTCCTTCCTCAAGAGCCTTCAGGTTGATCCGCACACGGCCGTTGCGGTCACGCTGCTGATGGTTCCGCCGGGTTTCGTCGCGGGGACGTTCGCAGGCGACGTGAGCAAAGAAGAACTGGTCGCCCGGCTCAAGGCGGCGCAAGCGAGTTGTGGCCCCGGCTGTGCCTGCCATCACTAGGAGGGTGGAATCGTGAAACTACGCACGCTCGTGCTGCGCGAAATCTTCGAGCGCAAGAGTCAACTGCTCACCAGCTTCCTGGCCATCCTGCTGGGAATCACGGTGATTGTCTCGATCAAGAACATTTCCTACTACTCGGAGAAGGCGGTAGCCAGGGAGATGGATTCGCTGGGGGCCAACGTGATCGTGCTGCCCAAGTCCGCCACGCTGCAAGACTACTACAGCGCCGACATGCAGGGCGAAACGATCCCCGAGGAATATGTCACGCAACTGGCCGTTTCGGACCTCGCCGGGTTGGACAACATCTCCCCGAAGCTGTCGATGCCGATCGAACTGAGCGACAAGACGTTCACGCTCACCGGCATTTTGCCCAAGAGCGAGTTCCAGGCCAAGGCAGCCTGGAGCGGGGCCGGCATCTTCTCGCGGCCCATCGGTTGCGGGGCCTCGGTGGGCATGATGGGATCGGAAGACAAGAAGACGCTCGCCCGCAAACGGGTCATCGACACTCTGGAAGACAACGAAGTCCTCGTTGGGGCTGACGTGGCCGCCAAGTTGGGCCTGAAAGAAGCCGGCACGCTGGACGTTCTCGGCAAGACCTTCAGCATCACGGCCGTGTTGCCCCAGACCGGCACCGTGGACGATTCCCGCATCTTCGCCCATCTCCACGTCGTCCAGGACTTGTCGAAGAAGGGGCCGGTCATCAACGCCATCGAAGTGGTCGGCTGCTGCCAGGAGATCTCCAAGGGCCTGGTCGAGAAAATCAACCGCCTGCTGCCCGACGCCAAGGTGGTCACGATCACGCAGATTGCCGACGCCCAGATCAAGATCAACCGGATGATGTCCAACCTGTCACTCATGTTCCTGGTCATCATCGTCTTTGTGGGCGGGGCCAGCATCGCCAACTACATGTACGCCAACGTCTTCGAGCGGCGGCGCGAGATCGGCACGCTCATGGCGCTGGGGGCCAACTCCGGCCTGGTGCTGCGGATCTTCCTGCTGAAGGCCCTGATCCTTGGGGTGGCGGGCGGGATCGGCGGTTACGTGCTGGGAACGATCCTGGCCGTGATCCTCGGCCCCAAGCTGGCGGGCGTCGTCGTCTTGCCCATGCCCATGTTGGCCCTGCTTGCGGTCGGCATTTCCGTCGCGCTGGCGCTGGTGGCCAGTTTCTTCCCCGCCCGGCGCGCCGCCCGGCTTGACCCCTGCGCCACCTTCCAGGAGGTTTGATCCATGTTGAGAATGGAAAACGTCAGCAAGGCTTACACGCATCGCGGGCGGTTGGTCAAAGCCCTCGACGGTGCCGCGCTCCATATCACCGGGGGCGATTTCGTCGCGGTGGTCGGCCCCAGCGGCAGCGGCAAGAGTACGCTGTTGTTGATCTTGGGCGGGATGCTTTCGCCATCGGAAGGTCGCGTCCTACTCGAAGCCAGCTCGGTCTACGACTTGAGCCCGAGCCAACGGGCAAAGATGCGGAGAGAGAAGGTCGGCTTCGTCTTTCAGACGTTCAATCTGGTGCCCTACCTGTCGGCCCTGGAGAACGTCCAGGTCCCGCTTTTCCTGGCCAAGGTGGATGAGAAGGCCCAAAAAGACCGCGCCACGGCCCTCTTGGAACGGGTGGGGTTGGCCGATCGGCTCGACCACAAGCCGGGCGAATTGAGCGTCGGCCAGCAACAGCGCGTGGCCCTGGCCCGCATGCTGGCCAACGATCCGGCGGTCATCCTGGCCGACGAGCCTACGGGCAATCTCGACCCGGAGACCAGTCAGCAGGTGATCGGCTTCCTGGAGGAGTTCAACGCGGAGGGAAAGACCATCGTCATGGTCACGCACGACCCGCGCGCGGCCAAGCGTGCCAAGCGGACCCTGCGGCTGCAAAATGGAGCAATTACCTGCCAGGGCGCCGGCGAGGACGGCTGCTGGCAACCCGATAGCGCCGTGGCGTAGCCTGTCCTTGACCGAAGTCCTTGACCGAAGGCTTGCGAACCGCCGTCAGCGAGCGTATGTTAACGTGATGAACGGCGTTTCTTGCGTTGCAGTGTGTTTTCCGACCCCCGGGAGTGAAAAATGATTGAGCTGGGCGTTCATACCGACAATTGGCGGCCGTTGAGCGGTAATTTCAAGACGGCCTGCCAAGCCGCGGTGCGGCATGGACTGGCGCACGTCGAATTCGCCGCCATTCACGGCCAGTACTTCATCCAGGCCATGGGCTACGACCCGGGGATCTCGCTGCAATCGAATCCCCGCGCTCTGCGGCGATATTGCGAAAAGATGGGACTGAAAGTCTCGCAGATCGACGGTTCCTATCCGCTGATGGGCCCGGACGGATCGTCGTTCGGCGTGCAGTACGTGCAACAATCGATCCGCTACGCGGCCGAGATCGGCTGCCCCATGGTCGACACGGTCGACGGGGCCTTCGAGATCGAGGGGCTCTCGCGCGAGGAAGTCTTTCGCATCACCTGCGACAATTACCGGCAGTGTCTCCCCTGGGCCGAGGACTACGGCGTGATCATCAACGTCGAGCCGCACGGCCCATACACGACCGACGGCGATTTCATGGAACGCCTTTTCGCCCATTTCGAGTCGGAACACCTGCGGTTCAACATGGATACGGGGAATTCGTACATTGCCGGCCTCGATCCGCTGGAGTACGTGAAGCGCTTCCGGAAATACCTGAGCCACGCGCACATCAAGGACGTGAGCCCATCGCTGGCGGCGGCCGCCCGCGGCGAAGAGACGGGCATCGCCACGAGCGAGGTGCCCATCGGCGGCGGCGTGAATGCCGAGAACATCCGCAACTGCATCGCTTACCTGAAGGAAACGCGTTTCGACGGCGTGCTCTCCATCGAATGCTACGGCTCGGAGGAAAACACCCGCCGCAGCGTGCAGTTCCTGCGGCCGTTGATTGCCTAGAACGTTACCCGTCACATCCCGGAGCTTGCCAGCCATGCACAGTCTTTTGATTGCCCTGGGCACCGCGGCCGCGGTGCTTTCCGCTACCCCCGCCGCAAAAACTTCCGCCCCGGTGCGCGTGTTGCTGGTGACCGGCGTCGACCATCCCGCGCATTCCTGGCGAGAAACGGCCCCGGCGCTGCGCGGTCTTTTGGAAAAAGACCGGCAGTGCGCCGTGACGATCGCCGAAGATCCAGACGCCCTGGCGGCGCCCTCCACGCTGGGTTACGACCTGCTGCTGCTGCACTTCAAGAATTACAAGCCGCTTGAGCACGAGGCGCTCGCGCGTGAGAATCTGGTGAACTTTGTGAAGCAAGGCAAGGGACTGGCCGTGGTTCATTTCGCCTCGGGCGCCTTTGAGAACTGGCCGGAGTTCGCCAACCTGGCCGGCAAGGTTTGGGATCGGAAGACGAGCCATGATCCGCGCGGGCCGTTCACGGTGCGGATCACCGGCGCGCAGCATCCGATCACACGCGGCATGCAGGATTTTGCGGCCGACGACGAATTGTACACGTGCCTGATCGGCGATCGGGCGGTGGATTTGCTGGCCGTGGCGCGGTCCAAGGTCACCAAGCAAGACCATCCGATGGCCTTCGCCTTCTCCTATGGCAAAGGCCGCGTGTTTCACACGCCGTTGGGTCACGACGTGAAGGCGATCGAGATGCCCGGCGTATCGGCACTGATTCGTCGCGGCTGTCTGTGGGCCGCTGGTCGCGAGCCGTAAGCGGTCTCTCGCGCGGTTTCCTGGCAGGATGATTGGCGACGGCGAAAAATTTTTTTCGCCGGGCGCCACTGGCTCCGCTGGTGCGTCCGCAGTGTTGGCCTGGCCGGAAGAGGCCGGCGCGCTGAGCGATCGCAAGACAACACTGGCAAAGCCAGTGGCACTCAGCATAACAGTGCATCAGCGGATCGATGCTCAGCGCCGCCGGGTGCCACTGGCTTCGCCAGTGTTTCCGCAATGCTGGCCTAGCCGGAAGGGGCCGACACGCTCAGCGATCGCAAGACAGCACTGGCAAAGCCAGTGGCACCCGGCGCTGAGCGATCGCGCGACAGCACTGGCAAAGCCAGTGGCACCCAGCGATCTTCGCTCGGCGCGCGCAAGTTGTTGTCTTCTCGCAATTTGCATTCGTCGCGAAACCGTGCGCGCGCGACGCCGATGCGCAGCGCGCGACGCCGATGCGCAGCGCGCGACGCGTCATGGCATACGTCGGATCGCGCCGGCGCGCGAACGTTGCTCATTGCCATGGCGCGACCAGGCACGCGAGCGCGCGCCGTGCGCATGAGCGATCCAGTTTCAGTCGCGCGACACGCATCTGCGGCTCGTCGGCGCGATGTGCGCGCGCATCGAAAACGCGCGCATCGCGCAGCAGTCGCGCATGATCATCGCGGCAGGGAAGGCGCGACGCGAGGTCCCTGCGCGCGTCGAGATCAACAGCGCGCGGCGCGGAAATGTGCGCGCTCCGCGGCCGCGTGGAGCGAGAATTGTACTTGCAAAGATCGACGAAGAAGTTACCATTTATGTTAGTGGCAGCCTTGGAGGCTCCATGCGAGCGAGGTTCCTCACGAAGATGGGAACCTCCGACGAAGGATGGAGACGAACTGCGAAGCGCGGCTCGCGCCGCAATGAATGTGGACGAGCGAGCGTCGAGCGGTTCGTCGGTCTTGTTCTGAGGCGATGGCCTTTGCCGATCTCGGCCCCAGCCTGTGGATCGGTAGAGCGTGTCGCCCGCAACGTTAGTTAGGAGAACGAACGGTGGCCAAAAAGAAGGTAGCCAAGAAGAAGGTCGCGAAGAAGAAGGTAGCCAAGAAGGGCGTGAAGAAGGCCAAGAAGGCCGCGAAGAAGAAGGTCGCCCGGTAAGTACTGGTCCCGTGAGGCCAGAGCCAAATCGCGGCAGTCGCCGCGGTTTGCGGCACTTCTTCGGACTTTCCGAAGCGGCTACGACGAGAAAGAAGCGCCCGGCACATCCGCCCGGGCGCTTCTATTTTCTTGGCTGCGTACTCGTTCAGTCGGGCGAACAAGTGTGCTTGCCGGTGAGCTCGTGCAGGGCGTTGCGCGCCGCCCGCTGCTCGGCTTCCTTCTTGTTGCGCCCCCAGGCCGGCTGATAACGACTGCCGCCGACCTGGGCCGCGATCTTGAAACACTTGCTGTGATCGGGGCCTTTCTCGTCGATCAATTCGTAGGTCGGCGTGATGCCGTGCTGTCGCTGGGCCAACTGCTGCAACATCGACTTGTAGTTGCTCCCCACCGCGCCGCCAGCGGCCAACTCGATCTCCGCGCCCACGTGCCGGCCGAGGAACTCGCGGGCGGCCGCGTTGCCGCCGTCCAGGTAGATGGCTGCCACCAGGGACTCGAACACGTCGGCCAACAGCGACGACGGCACGCTGGGCTGCGTCACCATTCCCTTGCCCAGGATCAGGAATTCCTGCATGCCCAACGATTCGCTGATCCGCGCACAGGTCTGCCGGCTGACGACGATCGACTTGATTTTCGTCAAATCGCCTTCCAGATAATCCGGATACTGGTGATAGAGCAACTCGCAGACGACCGCGCCCAGGATGGCATCGCCGAGGAACTCCAATCGCTCGTTGGAAGCCAATCGGTGTTCGGCCCCGGAGGCGTGCGTGAGGGCCGCCTGCAAGAGATTCTTGTTGGAGAATCGATAGCCGATCCGCTCTTCGCAGTTCGCCAACAAGGCCGGCAGCCTTATGCTCAAACTGACCTGCTCTTCGCCCGTCATCCAGAAACCTGACCAATTGTTGAAACCGGGGTCAGTCCTCTAAGTCAAAGCATATATTAAGTTTACAACGATCGGGCGGTTTGTCAATCGCGAATGCGGAACGCCTTCAGGGCCCAAGAAAATAAGGCATTCGGCATCCATTGCGACGAACCGTCCGACCCGACCATCGTGGCGCCGGCGATCGGGTGCTGGCCATCGGCAACCCCGTTCGATCTGGACCGTCAGTGCGCCGGCATCGTGCTGCTGCTCTGTGCCCAGGCAGGCAATCGTTTCGCAGTTGTCGGGCGACCGTAAGGCGTACTCTTTTTCCCACTTCAGGCATTCCCCGACGTTGCCTTTCGGCAACGCCTCGGCAGCTCGCGCCGCACGCGGCTCATAGGTCGCAACAGTTTATCGCAACGGTGGTTGCGCCACGGATTCGGACCCCGCGCTGCGGTGTGGCGAAAAAAGCGGCACTAAGTTTGCGGCGTGCAGCAGTGCCGAGGCACGGTTGGGCAAGCCAACCGTGGCACCCTCGTCCAGTGCAGTCCCTGTCCGGCCACAAATTCGCTCCTCTTTCACTACAGTAAGCCATCGGCATGCACGCCTGCGAGCTCGTCGAACTTTCTGCGATCCTATCGGGCCATGGCCCGGTATTGATTCGCGGCATCCAGCGCATTTCCCCTCAGGCCTTGCAGCAATACTGGACGGCGTCGAAGTGCCGCCTGGACCGCTGGACCGCCAGTCTGAAAGGCTTTGCCGACGACGCCGTCCGGCTCAGTCCGCAGCAGGTGCAGGCGCACTGGCCGCACACGCGGGGCGTGTTGGAAGAAATTCTCACCAGTGAAGTCCTGACCCGGGTTTGGACGGCGATCCTGTGCGCCTGCGATCGGCGCGAGGGCATCGAGGAGGCCGGGCCGATCGCGCGGAGCGTGCTGATCGGCCACGTCGAGGCCCGCCATCGGGTCTTGGTGCTGTTGGTGCGCGGGCCGGGGATTCACGTCGAGGCCGCCGTGAAGTTGAACCACCTCCGCCGCCGCGCCGAGCGCTGGACCGACATGCTCATCGGCTACCTCGCCGGATTGGTCGACGTGGGCGAGTTCGCGGTCGAGCCGCAGCGCGCCCGGGATTTCGCCCAGGACTTGCAGTACCAGTCCGGTGTCGCCGGCGGCCGTCATGCCTGGCCGCTATTGTTGGCCTCGATCCGCGCGGCCTTCGGGCAAGGCCTGATGCCTTACAGCCCCAATGCGGACCTCAACGAGCGTATCGCCTCCAGCATCCTGGCCTGTTTCCCTGCGGAGCTTTTCGACGCGACCGGCCTCTTTCGCTCCTTGTGGCTGCTGCGCCTGAGCAACGTCACCAGCGACGTGCAGGGCATGGTCGAGGACCTGCTCAGTCGCGAGGCGTGACCTTCCCCTTCCCCTGCGCGACGGCATGGCAACGCACGATATGCCCGTCCAGGTTCAACGCCTGCGGCGACTGGCGGCGGCAGATGGCCATGGCCAACGGGCAGCGCGGATGGAAACGGCAGCCGGCGGGCGGATGGACCGGGCTGGGCACGTCGCCCTCCAACACGATCCGCTTCCGCCGCGTCACCGGGTCCATCGTGGGGATCGACGAGAGCAGAACCTGCGTGTACGGGTGCAGCGGATGAGCGTACAACTCCCGCGCCGGCGCCGTCTCCACGATCTCGCCCAGGTACATCACCGCCACGCGGTCGGAAATGTACTCCACCACCGACAGATCGTGCGAGATGAACAGATAGGTCAGCCGCTGCCGGGCGCGAAGCTCGACCAGCAGATTGATGATCTGCGATTGGATCGACACGTCCAGGGCCGAGAGCGGCTCGTCGAGGATCATGAACCGCGGCTGGAGCACCACCGCCCGGGCGATGCTGATCCGCTGCCGCTGGCCGCCCGAGAACTCGTGCGGATAGCGGTCGCGATAGGCAGGTTCCAGTCCCACTTGTTGCAGCGTCTGGTTGACGCGGTCCAATCGCTCTTGCTTGTTGCCCAGTCGATGGACGATCAGCCCCTCCTCGATGATCGAGCGGACGGTCATGCGGGGATTGAGCGAGCCGAAGGGGTCTTGGAAGACG
>JBEKZQ010000238.1:0-9792 GCA_049509675.1 Thermoguttaceae bacterium
ACGTGAACTCCGGGCCGATTTCGGCGGGCGAGGCGCCGAAGCCCGCCGTCAGTTTTCCTGTCTGCTCGATGACGTCGGACCAGCCGTCGCCGGCGCAGCCGACCGACGAGATCCAGACCTTGGCACATACGTGCGGTTTCCCATCAGCATTACGCATCTCCTTGAGGATCGGCGCCGTCTTCGGATCGTCGGCCATGGAATCAAACGTCGATACGTTCGCATGTCCCTGCATGTTCGACTGCCCGGCGAGGATGAACACCTTCAGCGGCTTGGCTACCGCCTGACTGGCGATCCCCGGCATCAGGCCGAGAACTACTGCGATCATCACAAACTTCACACTCTGTACGATGTTTCTCATGGCATCTTTCTTTAGCAAGTGGTTTCATGGGGATTTGTCATCAAACTGAATGGTCCATTTCACATCGCGGCCTTGAGGACACCGAAATGTTACGCGAATCAAACCGGATGATTTATAAGACGACACGGTTACACCCGCAGCTTTATCGCGCGGAGAAATGTCAACGGAAACGAGTTTCCAAGTCTTGCCGCCATCCGTGAGCCCTGCGATGCGAAGTTCATACGGATCATTGCCGACAACCCTGCTGGTCCCGGACAACTTTCCCTTGAGCCAGAGTTCGTCGGATATATCAACGATGCCCTGCGTGATATGGCGCGAACTGCTGAGCACAACCGGATGACCTTCGTCGGCGCGCACGGCAATGACGCGGCAAGAACGCGGCGCGACTTGTGCCTTGAACGAGCCGGTAAAATCCGGAAGCGGTTCGTTGGCCCAGAAATCAAAGGCGTGATAAGTCTTGCCGGGAACGAGACCGAGCCGTTCACAGGTCTCGTTCACTTCCATTTCCGCATCGTAGAAGTTGAACAGGCCAATCACATCGCGGCGCACGGTCTGTCTTGTGTCGGTGACTAGCCAAGTCGCTGTGAACCGATTGTCGAAGTAATCCACCGGCCGGGCCGTGACGCCATGCGACGGGATGATTCGCTTGATGATCTCCAACCGTTCGGCAGGCAAATCGGGGAGCCAATCGCTGTTCAAAGAGAACGAACCGGTGATCGCCACCCACGAGGAAAGAAACCTGGCCTGGTTCAAGGGGAGGTTCGTGCGGACGTAGTATGGGTCGGGGTCATTCCACCACACGCGACCGTTGAGAAAGTAGATGGGTGAGCCGTGGCCCACGGGGGTTAAGACGCCTCCCCACTCCCAGCCATTGTCGGGGCCGATCCGCATCGAATCCACCAAACCAATCGAGCCGCCGAGGCTGCGCATGTTCTGGCTCACGTTGCAGCCGGAAAAGAACACATCCGGGCCTGCCGCTTGGCGCAGCAATTTCAGTCCGTCGCGGTAAGCCTCGATGTTGGTCTTGGCCGGGTCGTGCAACGGAGCGTTGTTGCCGATGTGATCGTCTTTGTAGTGGTCGTTGATGTACATTTGCTCCGTCGCGGTGCCGGTCCAAAGACCGTCCATCTTGAAGTAGTTGTAGCCCCAGGAGTGGATGGTCTTGACGAGTTGAGTGAGATGCGCCTTCACCTCAGGTTCGGTCAGATCGAGGGAGGTGCCGCCCCATTCCGTCTCGTAAGGTTTGCCATGGTCGCGCTTCACGAACCAGTGCTGGCGATCTCTGTATTCGGGGTCTTGATGGTTGCGAGCGAACGGCATGAACCAAATGCCGGCGGTCAGGCCCAGGCTTCCGATTTTCTCGGCTACGGGTTTCATCCCATGCGGATAGGGGCCGTTGGGTTTCACGCGGTCAAAACCGCGCCGCGGTCCGTTATACCCGCCGCCATTCTGCCACTCGTCGTCAATCTGGACAAACGAGAATCCGAACGGCTTGAGTTCTTTGGCGGCGAGCGTTGCCACCTCGATGATGGACTTCTCGTCACCAGCCGCGCCGTGCTTCTCGGAGTACCACGTGCAGTAGCCGGCAAGTTGTGGGTGGAGCTTGATCTTGTAGTGTTTTGCGATCGTCTCGGCGTACAACTCCTCGCCGATGCGCGCATCGTCGAAACAGCCGATGGCCAGCGTTTCCAATTGTGCCGACTGCCCATCGGGAATGCGTAGGTGCCCGTAATCGATCTGCGCCTTCAATTCAACCTTGCCATCTTTCACAGACGAGAACAGAACACCACTTCCGCGATCCTCTGTCACCCAACCGGCCACCACACCGCGCCGCGTTGTCGGATCGGCGCAGGTGAGGAAGAGATAACTGCCGGGATTGTTGTCCGGTGGGCGCAGTCCGCCGGTGCCCATAGTCGTCAGTTCGGCGGCCGGTTTGCCGAGATCGAGGGTGAACGTTGTCAGTACCGTCTTTGTCACATCGAGATAGCTCGGTCCCTTTGGATCAAGCGTCTCCGTACGGCGGCCCATCTGTTGTCTGGTGACGAAGACGAACGGCTCATTTTCTCGTAATTCCAACGACACTGTGCTGCCGTCGGTTTGGGTCACGACGATCTTCTGCCTCACCAACTCGGCTTTCATCGCATCGCCTTCGAGCCTGCCGTTCGTTAAGAAGACTCTCCCTGTTGTTCTCGCGGCGAGCGTGAATCTTCCTGAAACATCGTCATACGATACTGCGAGCGTATTGTTTTCGATGGTCTGCGTAGCGGCCCGCAGAGAGACTAGCGGCGACAGCAGCAGGGCAGCCAGGATAAGGACGATCCTCCGTATCATCGGGGAACCCCCGGTAACTTCTGGGGATTCGCCATCGCCTCGGCAAATGCCTTACCGATCGGTGCCATGATCTTGGCGGCACCGAGATAATGGTAGCCCCCGTTAGAGGCGCCAGCCATCAGGCGTTTCCATTCTTCCGGCTTGAAGTTCTCAGCCATTACCTTCATCTTGTTCTCCCATGAGGTGTTCTTCTCCGCAGCGACCCTCGCGTCCACCTTCGGCCAGCATGCATCCATCCGCGCTTGCAGCGCTTCCAAATCATCATCCCAATAGGGTGCCGTCTGCACCGCCACCACGTTGCCCTTGAACTCACAAAGCAACGTCGGCGCGACCTGGGCCTGGCGAAAGTACATCTGGGGCGGCTTCTTATCTTCCTTCACGCCACCAATCCCCATGACTCCAACCACGAAAGGCATTTTCGGCGCCGACAGATCCTTTCGCACATCACGAATAAAATCCGCCAGCAGTTGGCCGTACATGTCATATCCGCCGGGCTTCATCCGGTTTTCATACGTCCAGTCGGAGACCAGATCGTTAAACCCTTGGAACCAGACGAAACCAGCCAGCTCGTAACCCTGTTTCTCGTCGTAATTCGGAACCACGCGCTTGATGTCCGCCAGCACATGCCGCACGTGCTCGAGCATCAGGCGGTAGTACACACCGGTGGCTTTTATCACGTTGGCCCTTTCCTTTTCCATGTCGTCACCTCGATTCGTGCGCCCTTGCAACTCGGTGGCACAGAACTCGTATGGCTTGGCGCTGGGCGGGCGGAAGTCAGTGTGCAGACTCTTGCCACCCCAGGATGTCTTGACAATCAGGATCGGTTCGTTGAGCATCTTCTCCATGTAAATGCCAAACGTGAATTCCGGACCTATCTCCTCGGTCGAGGCGCCGAAGCCTGCGGTCAGTTTGCCTTTCTGCTCGGTCGTGTCGTCCCCGGCGCAACCAATCGATGAGATCCAGACCTTCTCGCACACCCGCGGCGTGCCATCGGCATTGCGCATCTCCTTGAGGATCGGCGCCGTCTTCGGATCGTCGGCCAGCGAATCGAACGTCGATACGTTCACATGCCCCTGCATGTTCGACTGGCCGGCGAGGATGAACACCTTCAGCGGGTTGGCTGCCGCCTGGCTGGCGATCCCCGGCATCAGGCCGAAAACCGCTACGATGATCCTGAACTTCACACTCTGTCCGATATTTTTCATGGCGTTCCTTTCTTCTTGTTATTTGAAGCATCCGCAGTTGCGGCGCGGGCGAAGCTTTTGCGCGCATCGTCCGCAAACGGCTTGCCGTTCACGCCCAGAATCAGGTCGTTGGTGTGCAGAACGCCGTCCACCGGCGACACGGCAGCAACCGCGGTCACCAGGATCTGCCGGGCCTCAGCAGTCTGGCCCTTCCAGCCGTAGACCCAGCCGTGCGCCCCGGTCGGTCCCAGCAGCCAATCGTGGTTCTGGTCTCGCTTGCCCCCCTGGGTAAAGTCCGGCGGCGTGTGTGCCGGCGCCGCCGCAGACAGCGGGCCGGCCGTTCCGATAATAAGGCATAGAACGCCAAGGATGATCGCCACGCTAGTCTCGAAACGTTTCACTGTCTCTCCTGTGGTTGGTTGCTTGGTTCGTTGCTTCCGCCACGACCCAACGCGGGTGAATGGCCTGCAGGCCCTGGCGGTTCCTACTTGATGCGGATCAGCTCGGGAAACTCGTTCGAGGCTTCGATCGCACGGATCGCCTCGCGGACGCACTTGGCCTTTGCGAGACTCAGTTCCTTTGGGAAGTCCTTTTCGCCCTTTTCGAAGTAGTCGGCGATCCGTGTCAGTTCCGGAATGGCCGACTTCGCGTGGGCGCCATAGGTGAGCAGGATCTTCATCAGTTCGGGCGTGCGGTGCTCACTCGCCCATGGGTTTTGCGTCCGCGTGTAATTGACGCACGCATCGATCCCTTCCTTGACCCGATGCCTTGCCAGGACGCGGAGCCCCTCCACGCGGATTTCGTCTGCGAACATAATGCCGCTGGGGGCCGATTCGACGACCGCCTGGAGGATGGCGGGCAACAACGGTTTGATTTCTTCGGCGGATAGATTCCGGTAGACCGAGCCGATGGTGCCGCGGGCGCGGCCGTCCTCGTTCTTGAGCCCGGCGCACACTGCTTGATAGAGCAACTCGCGGTCCACTCCGTCAAGAGAACGGCTGAGCATTCCGCTACCGTGCTCGCCACCACGCTCGAACAGGGCAAAGGAAAGATAGCGCTGCTGCATGCCGCGCGGATCGCTCTGCGGGTCGACCTGGGCCAGCAATTGAAGCAGTTCGGGCACTGCGCACATCGCGGGCTGGCCGATGGCGGCCAGGGCGTCGGCGGCCTTGATGCGCAGCCACAGGTCTTGGTGGCGGAGGGTTTGGCGCAGAGCCGGCACGGCGGGGCCGGCGGCACCCTTGAGCGTCGCCAGCGCCTGACAGGCGCCGTAGCGGGCGTCGAAGCTCGGGGACTCGAGCATCTTCAGCAGGGCGGGAACCGGTGCGTCCTTGCGGCGGGCCAGCGCCATCGCGGCGCGCTCGCGGACGACCGGCGACCAACTGGCGAGGCATTCGAGGAGTTTATCGTCGCCAATCTTGTCATAGGCGCCGTAGCGGTCCTTGTTGCTCCAGCCGCGCCCGTCGAGGATCAAGGCCCGGGCGGCGGCGGCGTCGAGTTGCGGGGTAATCCCCGGGCGCTTTCCTGTCAGATAAATCTTCTTGAGCGGCATGGCGTACGCCAGGAGGTATCCGCCGGTGGCTTCCCAGTCCTGGTAGCTGTCGCCATGCATCTCCGGCGGGCCTTGGTGCGCGAAGCTCCCGTCCCAGCGCCGCGCGAGGTCGAAGTACCAGGCGCCGAACTCGTTCATCCACGCGCCGGTGGCCTGGGGACCGGACTGGGCCACGCCGGGCATCGACCATAGGATGTTGAAGAAATTGCCCGTGTGCCCGCAGTCGCGTTCCGGTCCGTGCGAGGCGACGCTCATCCTCGAGAAGAACTCCGCGCCCTTGGGTTCTCCCAACAGGTTGAACAGGACGGCGGCCATCCCGCACTTGCCGTTGTCCTCGTGGGTCTGGATCCACGGGTGGTGGTCGCCATAGGGGATCGCCCCCTTGCCGATGTAGAAGCGCAGCAGGCGGGCGCTGCGCTCGACGGCCCGCTCGACCGCCGGATCCTTCAAGCCCGCGTCGCGCGCCATCACCAGCGAGATGGTCAACGGCAGCCCGGGGGCGTTCATCATCCCGTAGCCGCCGAGGCGTCCGTCGGATCTCGCGAAGCCGTGGCCCCATGAACCGACGATGCTCTGGCCGTTGGCGGCCTCCAACGCGAGTCGCCGCAGGCCCGGCATGACCGATTCGTCGCCGGTCGCCTTCACGTACTCGGAGAGCAGCATCATCACGTAGCCGTAGTACCAGGTTTGCATACTGTCGACCGAGAAGTTCGCCGCCCAGCGGGCCTCCTTGCGTACGAGCGGGACGTATGTGGGATTGCCGCTGGCCAACAGAGCGAGGGCATTGAGCGACCGGACGATCGGGTCCGCGCGATACGAGGGGTCCGCGACCCGCTCAGCGAGCGCCTTGCAGCCCTGTTCGAGAATGCGCGTCGACTTCGGGCAATCGTAGGGTGCGGTCGCGCTGTAGGTGCCGAGAACCGGCAATTTCACCGTGATCTCCTCCGTCTTGCCGGCCTGCCAACGGGTCAGTGACAGCTTGCCGCGGCCAGCCTCCGATTCGGCAACGGTGAGCGCCTTGCCCAGTTCGGTGCGCGGGTCGTAGGAAAACGGCTTGCCATCCACGCCGAGGATCACGTCGCCGACGGCGAGGAACCCGTCGGCGGGAGAGCCCTTGTCCACCTTGGTGACCGCGATCTGCCGGGCGTCGGTCGTGACCATCTTGTCACAGTACATCCAACCTCGGGCCCCGGTGGCACCGAGGTTCCAGTCGTGCTCCGCGCCGTCTGGGATCTTGTCACCCCGGGTGAAGTCGGGGTTGGCCATCTTCTCTTTGGCCGCTGCCGGCCGAGCGGCAAGGAGCGCGGACAGCGCCATGCTGGCGACGAACGCGACAACCGGCTGTCTGTAAACAGTCATTATTAACGTCGATATTATTGCCTTCTTCATTCTTGCCTCCTTTGGCTCTTGATGAACTCTTCAGATCTAACACCGTTGGCGAGGCCGTGCTGGCTGCCATCTCGCCTATCCCTCTGCGGATCGCTTCCTTCCGATTGCAGGGATTGCGCCTTTCCTTTCCGCTTCTTCTCCGCATCGG
The DNA here is from genome assembly GCA_049509675.1 of Thermoguttaceae bacterium. Classification (GTDB taxonomy): domain Bacteria; phylum Planctomycetota; class Planctomycetia; order Pirellulales; family Thermoguttaceae; genus JBEKZQ01. The sequence goes on from JBEKZQ010000238.1 coordinate 6,963, forward strand.
CACCAACTGCACGATGAGGACTCCGCAAAGAATCAGGCCGCAACCGACCACAGCTCTGCCGGTAAGGGTTTGATTGAGAATGACGTATCCGGCCATCGCGGCAAAGACCGCTTCCAGACTCATAAGGATGGCGGCCGGTCCAGGGGGACATCTCTTCTGGCAGACCACCTGCAACGTAAAGGCGATTCCGACCGACATGATCCCGGCATAAGCAATCGCACCCGACGCAGCCTTGATCTGGCTGAAGGTGCAGTTCTCAAAGAGAAGGCCCGCCGCTAAACTGAGGACCGCGCAGATCGCAAATTGAAGGAATGCAATCTGGATGGCGTCGCCTTTGCCGGCAACGTGGTCAATGACCAGGATCTGGCACGCCCACAGCACAGCACAAATCAGGGTCAGCAAGTCACCTTTGGATACCACGAAATCCTCGGAAACGCTGAGCAGGTAGAAACCAACGAGACAGACCAGGATGGCACCCCAGAGGCTGCTGGGCGCCTTGTGCCCGAAGAACATGCCTATCACCGCGACAAAGAGGATATAGAATCCGGTAATGAATCCGGAATTGGCGCTGGAAGTATACAGTAGGCCAATCTGCTGAAAGCTGGCTGCCGCAAACAGGAACACGCCGGCGGCTGCACTGCCCATGCGGGGCAGCTTCTTCTCCGCGCGGGCATGACCTGTCGTCTTCCTCCGCCAGATGATGACCGGGATGAGAGCGAGACAGCCAAGAGCAAAACGCAGACCATTGAAGGTCATGGGCCCAAGCCCCTTCTGCATGCCAATCTGCTGGGCGGCAAAGGCCGAGCCCCAGATGATTGACACGATCAAGAGCAACAGCTCATATTTCAGCGTCCCGCTCTTGCGGAGCTTCAATTCCGTTGTTGGAGCCACAGGCATATTCCTAGCTGGACTTTCGCAGGTTTCAAGTGGGTTAAGTGGCGAGTTATAGGTAGGTGTGCAGGGCATCGAGTAGATGCGGGTCTCGCCGCAATCGCTATCCTACCATGAACCAGTAACGAGGTGTTTTCCACTTTTCGCAAATATGTTATCATTATTGGAAGACCATACGATACCACGAGAAACCGGTTCCTCGTGCCTCAAGCGACTGAAATATGAAACTCATTAAGAAAGTTGCCCTGCTCCTGGATGCGGGCCGGTCGTTCGACCGGGGCCTGCTCCGGGGAATTGCACAATACGTGAATCTCCATCGTCCATGGGTGTTCGTTCGGCCCGCTGCCTTTTACGAGCGCTTTTCCGGGTTCGCCGAGCAATCGCTGGAGGAAATCCGTCGCAGCAAGCCCGACGGCCTGATCATGAACTACTCTCCCTTCGAAGAAGAGGTGGCCGCCCTTGGGTTTCCTGTGATCGATGTGCCGGTGAGTCGCATAGTTCGTGGGGTCTGCCACATATTATGTGACAACCGAGCGGTAGCCGCGATGGCCGCCGATCACCTCATTGGATTGGGCCTGAGCAGCTTCGCCTTTGGGGGGTTCGAGGGTGCGGTTTGGTCGATCGAGCGGAAGGAGTCGTTCTGCAGCCGTCTGGAAGAGCGTGGATTCGCGGTCGAGTGGCACCTTGTGCCGCTTGTGGTCCGTGATAGGGACAAGCCGCGACTGGAGGCGGCAATCGTCCGTTGGCTAAAAACCCTGCCCAAACCCGTGGGCATCATGGCCTGCAACGATGAGTTTGCACGCTCGCTAGCCGAACTGTGCCGTCTTCAGAGCCTTCGAGTCCCTGATGAAGTGGCCCTGATTGGCGTAGACAATGACAGTCTGGTATGCGAACTGTGCAGCCCACCGATATCCAGCGTGGCCTACGCTGCGGAGCGTGCAGGTTACGAGGCAGCCGAGTTGCTCGACCGGTTAATGTCCAAAGGAAGGGTGAAGCGGCAGGAGATTCCCGTGCGTGCCAGCCACGTGGTTGCGAGACAGTCGACCGACATGCTCGCGGTCGCCGACGAAGAGGTCGCGACGGCCTTGCGGTTCATCCGCGACAATGCCCGGCGCATCATCCAGGTTAGCGACGTGGTTACCGCCACCGGGCTATCGCACCGTACATTGCACAGCCGTTTTCGGCAAGTTGTTGGCCGTTCCTTGGTGCAAGAAGTGAATCGGCAACGCGCCCTATACATCGCGCGGCTCTTGACGACGACCAACGAGCCTATAAAGAGGATCTCTCAGAAGTTTGGTTATTGGAGCTTGGCGGGCATGTCGCGTTTTTTTCACCGCGAGATGGGCATGTATCCACGCACGTATCGCTTGGCGCATCAAGGCCCGATAGGAGCGACTGCTTCCGAAGAAAACCATAGCGAGGTGGAGAATCACGGCGACTGACGACAATCGCCATCGCCCCCGGTGACACGGCTGCATTGGAAGCCCTGTTGCCGGATCGCTGGGTTGCCGCGCATGCTGAGCATCGGTTGGAATAGCCGGTGTTGGTCCTCCAGTTTGGGACGGAGCCGCTACGGCCCATCATCGCCATGACGACGTCCTGCACAAAATCGTCGATCTTTGATGGATCGTCGATCCAGCCCTGCTTCCGCAACCAATTCACGGCGTCTCGGGCAGGCTTCACCAATTCCCGTTCGACAGCGGCATTCGCCTCCGGGGTTCCGCTGCGGTAGAGGTCGTTGATTCTTTCGTCGGCGATTTCCGAAGAAGGTGCATCAATCACGTACTTGATCCCCGGCACATCGCCAGATCGCTCGAATTCCTCCGGTTCGTTGTAGGCATAAGGAACTCTCCGACCGCTTGGGTTGACCCTCGTCTTGTGCCCCCGCGTGGTCATGCCGGTGGCCCACTGAGCAACACCCGGAGCGCTGCTTGGATCG
>JBEKZQ010000239.1:0-9726 GCA_049509675.1 Thermoguttaceae bacterium
TGTTGGCCGGCTTCAGGTCGCGGTGAATCACGCCGCGACTGTGGGCGTAGGCGATGGCGTTGGCGACGCTGATGAAGATGTTCAAGAGCCGCGAGAGCGAGTATTCTCTCTCGGCCGACTCGGGCTCCTCCCGCAGTGCGTTGAGAATCTGGCTCAAGCTGCGGCCGCGCACCATCTTCATTGAGAAGAATAGCCGCTTATCGGCGTCGAAGCCCAGTTCGTGGATCGGCACGATGTTGGGATGCTCAAGCTGCCCGGTGATCTGGGCCTCCTCGATGAAGCGGAGCTTCTTGGCTGACTCGGTCTGGTCCAGCAGATACTTGACGGCCACTTCCCGGCGGATGTCGCAATCCACAGCGCGCAGCACGGCCCCCATGCCACCCCGGGCGATTTCTTCCGCCACCACGTAGCGCTGGCGATTCTGGCCCTGTGCGGCGAGCAATTCGTTGAGGGACCTTTCGCCACGGCGGCGGGCGGACGGCTCCAGGGTAACGACAGAATTGACGCCTGCGTCGGCCAGGCTGCTGGCCATGCCGTCGATTTGGCCCACGGGAACCTGCGCCGGGACCGCGTCGGGCGTCGGCACGACCAGCGGTTGTTTGCAACTTGGACAGCGGGCGAAACGCCCGGCGAGCTCAGGCTTGACCTTCAGCTTGAGACCACAATGAAAGCAGGAAAAGCGGATCATGGGAATCACTCGCGGACCGTGGTTCATTCCCCGCTGTGGGCCGCATGGCTTCGCCCCGAGCGGCTGCTCCCTCATGTTAGCGAAGCGGTGCGGGAAATCCCAGCGGGGCCGCCGAACTTTCAATCTTCAGTGCTGTCCTACTGAAAACTGAACACTGAAAACTTCAAACTCAGTACTGGTATCTCACGCCTACGCCGGTCATGTCGGGACTGACCAGCGGCACGATCTTCAGATGCCGGTCTTCGTGCTGCGTCTCGTTGACGGCCTGGCAGGCCAGGTAGCCCATCCACCAACCCAACCATACCTGGGAGAGATAATGGGCGTTCTCGTCGATGCGCGCCCAGCCGGTGAACGTGGAGCAGACGAACAGGGCGCCCTTGGCGAACGGATTGTCGACCATGTTCGCCGCCGTGATGAAGGGGATCGAGCCCATGAAGGCGTGGCCGCTGACGCCATGGTCGTTCTCGAAGGGGTTCCAGTGCGAATTGGTGCCGTCCGAGGGCCGGGCGCCGCCCAAAGTCCATTGCATCAAGAGCATGGAGGGCGCGCCGACCAGGTACGCCCGCGTGACGCGGTCGCCATAATCTCCCAGAGCGCCCATCGCGGGGACGTCGCCGTAGTAACGGCCGACCAGGTCCATTGCCAGGAAGGTGGGAATCGTGATCGCCCCGTTGCCGAACTGCTTCCAGAAGTGGGCGACGCCGTTCAGTTTCGAGGAATCCTGCGGCGTGTGGATGCGCGTGTCGTACCAGGCGGCGACGTGGTTGTCGATCTTGGTGTTGGCCATGATGGCCGCTCCGCCCACACCCAGGAAGAACTCGGTAAGCGAGGCCGGCGAGTAGTAGTGGTTTATGTCGCTCCAGGTGTCGTCCACGGTGGTAATGAACATACCCTGGATGCGTCCGCGAAAGCCGGGTGGCGGCGCGGCGTAGGGATCGCCGCTGAGCAAGTGGGCGCCCTCGGGCGGAAGACCTGGCGAGGACGATGGTCCGTCGGCGGGGGCTTGGCCTGGGGCGGGAGCATTTGCCACCAATGGCTGTAGCGGATCACCCGGGACCACAGGCCCGGTGTTCGGCGCACCAGGCGGAACCGCCGGAAACGCCCCCGCGCTCGCCGCCCCAACCGGCGGCGGGTTTCCCGCAGGAGAGGCACTACCCGGCGGAGGCAGGCGATTCTGCCCGGCAGTTGTCCCGGCCGTATCTTGCGGGCCGGATCGAGATGCCCCGGAGGCATCTGACGCCTGCGCTGCCGGCGTAGCGTAGTCGGGGTGACAAAAGGCCCATTTCTCGCCGCACCCGGTCAACGCGGCCAGGGCCACGCCGACCAGCACGCCGATCGTTGCACGGGACAGTCGAACCAGTGGAATGATACGAAGAGGAGTCTGCACCACACCCGGCAAAGAAAAGCTCGATGGCGACGACAGGAGCAAACCCGCCGTCTGCCGCTCTGGGCGAATCGTGGGCGTGGATTATACTGTGGGAATGCTCGCCTGCAAGATCGATTTGCAACGGGGCGTGCTCTGATCGTATGATAGCCAAAGCATTGTGTTCAAACATCTTGGCTCTTCCGGTTCCAGGTGCAGCCGGAGGAGCGGGCATTTTGCACCTAGAACCGGAAGAGCCAGTATTTCCATGAACTGCCGTCCCTGTTTCCTGCTGCTGTTTGCCGCCGCCTCGGCAACTGCCGTTTCGCGTGGTAGTGAAGTCTCGGCCGAGCGCACTGCCAAAGGCGTCGCCATCAAGATCGATGGCCAACTGTTTACCGAGTATCTGGTCCGCAGTGGCAGCAAGCCGATCCTGTGGCCGATCCTTGGGCCGACCGGCCAGCCGGTCACCCGCAGTTTTCCCATGGACAGCGCAAAACGCGAGACCAAGGACCATCCCCACCAACGCTCCTTGTGGCTGACGCATGGGGACGTCAACGGCATCGACTTTTGGGCCGAGACGCCGGGCAGCGGCCAGATCCGGCATCGCGAGTTTGTCACCGTCCGCAGCGGTCGCCAGGCATTGCTCGTCACCCGCAACGACTGGATCAGTCCCGATGGTGCAAAGCAATGCGAGGATGAGCGCCGCCTGACGTTCGGCGCGGATGCGGCCGGGCGATGGATCGATTTCGACACTACCATCAGGGCCGGCGACGGCCCGGTCCGCTTCGGCGACACCAAGGAGGGGGCGTTCGGCGTGCGTGTGGCCGAATCCCTGTGCGTCGATGCCAAGCAAGGCGGACAGATCGTCAATAGCCGTGGCCAGCGCGATGCGGCCACGTGGGGTCAGCCGGCCGAATGGGTCGATTATCATGGCCCCGTCGACGGTCGGACGGTCGGCATCGCCATCCTCAATCATCCCGGCAGTTTCCGCTTTCCCACCTGCTGGCACGTGCGGACCTATGGACTTTTCGCGGCCAACCCCTTCGGCCGAAAGGACTTCGGCCCCGGCGGCCAGAGGCAAGGCCCTTACACGCTCGCGGCCGGCCAGACATTACGGTTGAAGTACCGCATCGTTCTGCACTGCGGCGACGAGAAGGCGGGCAAGGTGGCTGCCGTCTTCGCGGCCTACGCGCGGGAGTAAGGGGGCGAGGGTCGAGAGCCGAGAGCCGCATTCGCGGCCTACGCGCGGGAGTAAGATAGGAAATTGGATTGGTCTTGCGCGATTATGCCGTGGGCGCACCGCCTTTAGCAAAAACTCGCCAGGCGTTCGCGCTCAGCCGCCGTGGCAATAGCTATCTGCTTGACGGACTTGCAGTAGCGTCGCGGGGAATTCTTTCCCAATCCTCGCCGGCCCCGTAAAGCTGCCGGATTCAAGCGCGATATTGTTTTTCTATTTTGCCGATAGGTTCTCTTGTAGGCATTCATCCCATTCTTTCATACCTGCACAGAACTCCCACAATCGCGATGTTCCGTGCGTAACAAGGAGATTATCTTCGAAAATGTTGGCCTGTTTTCAACAGTTTGACAACATGGATGATCTGAGGCAGTACATCAATACGACCATTTGCGAGCAATATCAACTCCAAAGCGGGGAGTTTCCCATGACCGAACGGATCCTCCTGCGCGGAAAGAAACCGTGCGGAGTGTATTTCTGTCTGCACGGTCCACGGGCCACGAAGTTCTCGGCCATCTGGGACATCGACCGCAATCAGATCCTGTTCTACGGCAGCGGCGGCGAGCGTTTTCAGAAGACACAGTTGATCGATAGCCCGATGTTGGAGTCCGCAGCGGCCTGAAACGTTGCGCGGCCCCCGGATGGCCTCAACCGCAGAAAAAGGGGATCCAGTCGCACTATGCCAAACTGTTCGAACGTAAAGGGGGCAGGTCCATGTTTTCGGTCATGAGTCCGGCCAAATGGCAATGCCTATCACGAAAAATGGACCAGACCCCAACTTCGCGAAAAAACGTCACTGGCCCAAGAAAGTCCCGCTTGACAATTCCGCACGAATAGATATACATAGTTACACTAACGCTATCATTACACGGAGGTTGATCGATGCTCGTCCTATCAAGGCGCGAAAGCGAACAGATTAAACTCGGCAGTTCGATCGTCGTTACGGTGGTCCGCGTGGCGGGGGACCGCGTGCGTCTAGGGATCGAGGCCCCTGCCGAGCTGCGCGTGCTGCGGGGGGAACTGGAACCGCGCGCGAAGCCGGCCGCGGAGAACGTGGACGTGCGATAGTGTAAGGCGCTGCGAGATGCGTATGCATACCTGCGCGCAAGAGCGGCCCGCGCTGCGAGTACAGAACTCACGGCGCGGGCCCCAATCGCTTGCGTCAACTTCTTGTATAGCGTGCCTGGCCGCTTAGGTGCGCGGCCGCACGGCGCCGGTCAAACCGCTGTAATCCGAGCGGTCGTCCTGATGCCACAGCGGATAGCCGTGCATCACGCGCTCTGCTAGAATGTCCAGTTTCGCCTTCGATCCGGCCGGGGCGTCGGTGCCCCGGAATTCCTCATTTTCGACCGGATTAAAGTCCTCGTCGTGACCGCACTCCAAAATCGCCTGAAACACGTTCCGCATCTCAATACCACTCCGATGAAAAAAACTGCCTCTTTGTCCCCTGACTTCAAGGTCGGCAGGAAAACAACCGGGATCGGCGGTTGCCGTCGTGACCTCGCGGCGCCAGGATTGCCGGGCAGGACAGGATGTGAATCTCTTGAGCCCGAACACTCGAGCCGTGGCACCATGAAGTATAAACAGTTCATTATCCACTAAATTAGGATTTTGTCAAGGGCCTGGCGGGCCCCAAATCGCGAATTCATCGTGAATTTCCCGCCAGCCACGTCCTTGGCTGGGGGCAGAAAGCCGAATAGGCAGATCAGTCAGACTTTTCCGGCGCCGCGGCGGCCGGAATAGTCGACGGCTACTTCTCCACGTCCGCCGGCCGTTGGTCCTCCATCGCGCCATGCCGCGCCTCGTACTCCTCGCACAGCACCGAGGGACAAACCTCCTCCACGTCGCACTTCGCACAGGCGATGCGGATCAGGTCCGAACTGCTCAGCTTCAGGTGATGGAGTTGGCAAATCTCGTACAGTTCTTGCAGGTGTTTGCACGGCATGGCGAACTACTCGGCAACAAGGGAGACGCGGCTGACGCCACCGCCCGTATTCTACCGCCTCAGGATCGGCAAATCAAAAAGTGTTGCGACAATCGTACTCATCTCGCTCCGCGAGATGAAATTCATCACGCGGAGCGTGATGACTACTTTCGAGAGCAGGAAAGTTATTGTCTTGCCGATCCTTGGCAACCGCGGAGCAAAACCGCTTGTTCCGCACTCATCCTTGATCCTTCGCCAGATCGTCCAGCCAGGCCTCGATCAAGGTCGTCTGATTGGCGTTGCGATCGATGTGCGATGCCGCTTCCAGGCAGCGATCCAGGCGAGCGACCGTTGCGGACGACCGGCCGTGCCGCCGCGACTCGGTCACGGCGCGTTGCAACTGGTCGTCCTCGGGCAGCGCGCAGCCCGACTCGGCGCGGAGCAACTGGCGATAGAAATCCGTCGCGAAGGCCGCGATCTGCCGCAGCCGGGCGCGGCGCGGCGCGGCCTCTTTACCCGCCTCATCGACGAAGGCCGACGTGGACTGCGCCAACGACAGGCTATCGAGCCGCGGGGCCGAGAGGGCCTGGTACAAGGTGTTGCGGAAGGACCACAGCCCGGCATCGGCGAGCTCGGCCGCCCGCTGGACGCTGCCTTCCGAATACTGGGCCAACCGCCGGGCCTCGCCCGCGTCAGCGACGATCCCCTGGGCCAACAGCAGTCCCGCCACGACCTCGGGCTCTAGCGGGCGGAAGCGGATCAGTTGGCAGCGCGAGCGGATCGTGGGCAGTTGCCGCGCCGGGCTGGTGCCGATCAGGATCAGTACCGACATCGGCGGCGGTTCCTCCAGGGTCTTCAACAGGCAGTTGGCCCCTTCGGCATTGAGATAGTCGGCGTCGTCGATGACCGCGATCTTGCGCCGGCCCATGTAGGGTTTCAGCCCGATCGTATGGCACAAACCCTCCTGCCGCCGATGCTCGGGTTCGCCGATGAACAGTGCCAGCGGCAGGAACGATTTGTCGGCCGGCTTGCAGATCAAGTCCAGGTCGGGGTGCGTGCCGGCCAGCACCATGGAGCAAGAGGGGCACGTTTCGCACGGGTCCAAGGCCGCTTCCGGCCTCTGCTGGCAGAGCATGGCCTGGGCCAGTTTCAGGGCAAAAGCCCGTTTGCCGACGCCGGCCGGCCCCACGAACAAGAAGCTGCTTGCCAGCCGGCCGCGCTCCAGGGCGTGGCGGAACTGCTCGACGACCTCATCGTGTCCCTGAATGCCGTGCCAGGTCATGGTGTCGCTCCGCCGCCGCCGGCCGCGGCCCACTTGTCCACCGCGACACAAATATCGTGGTGAACTTGCTCCACGGGCCGGGCGGCGTCCAACACCACCGTCGTGCCGGGATGTTTTTGGGCTTCGACCAGGAAACCGTCGCGCACGCGGGCGTGGAACTCCGCGCCTTGCTGCTCCATGCGATCCAGCCGGCGGGTAATCCGCGCGGCGGCCGCGCAAGCAGGCATGTCCAAGACAATGGTCAAATCGGGCATCAGGCCGCCCGTGGCCACGCGGCCCACGGCCCAAAGCGTTTCCACGTCCAGGCCGCCCCCGTAACCCTGATAGACGACGTTGGCCAGCAAGTAGCGGTCCGAGACGACTGCCTTGCCCTGCTCCAGCGCCGGGCGAATGATCTGCTCGACCAATTGCGCGCGGGCCGCCATGTACAGCAGCATTTCGCTGCGGCGGTGCATCTCCAGGTCCTCTCGATCCAGCAGCAATCCCCGCACGGCCTCGCCCAGCGCGGTGCTGCCCGGGTCGCGGCAGGCCACCACGTCGCGGCCCGCGCGGCGCAGCCATTGGTAGAGCAACTCCACTTGCGTCGACTTTCCGCTGCCGTCGCCGCCATCGATCGTGATGAACATACGGTTCGCACTTTTCTCCCCTCTCCCCTTGCGGGAGAGGGAACCGGTTACCACTATAGTCCCCCTGGTGAGCGCTTATTCTACGCGATAGGCGGCGGTTCGCGAAGGGCGTGCAGCCGCGGAGCCGGCTGGGCCGGCCGGCGGTCGTACAACGCGACCATCCGCCGGGCCCGTTGGGCCACCAGCGCGCGGAGCTCGTCCGGAGCGAGCACCTCGGCCTGATCGCCGTAGCCCAGGATCCACCAGGAAATCTCATTCAACCCGGAGACCGTGACGCGATAGTCCAACGTGCCGTCGCCGTTGCGGGCGACGCGTTGCGTCTTGTGCCACATCACCTCGGCCACGTTCTGCGCTACCTGGTGCTGGAACCGGACCAGGACCTCCCGGTCGGGCCCCGGTTCGGGGATCAAGTGCCAGGCATTGCGGAGATAGGCGTCGACGGAGAAGCGGGTGGGAATTCGATAAGTCTCTTCCAGCGTTTCCAGGGCCCTGACGCGTCCCAGGTTGAAGGTCCGCGTTGCACGGTGCAGCGACGAACGACCGATGACGTACCAACTCCGCCGGCTGAACAGCAGCCGGTAAGGGTTCAACCGGGTCTGGATCTCCTCCCACTCCGTGAGGCTTTGATAGCGGATGCGGACCGAGCGGCGGGCGGCAATGGCCGCCAGCAATTGCTCGTACAGCGGCAATTGACCATCCAAGGGATTGACCGGAGCCGGCTGGATCTCGATCGTCTCGGCCATCGTCTGCACCTGCTGCCGCAGCCGGCTGGGCAGCGCGCTCTGCAATTTGATCACGGCGCTGCGCGCCGGGGCGAAGAACGGCAAGGCCGAATTGTCGCCCATCTCGTGGCAGAGCACGATCAGGGCCAGGGCCTCTTGCGGGCTGAAGTCCGTGGGGGGCAAGAAACAGTTCTCCAGGATGCGATAGCGCTGCTCCCGCTGGTCAAAACGGATGGGCAGACCCGATTGCCGCAACAGGTCCAAGTCGCGGAAGATCGTGCGGCGGCTCACACCGCACGTCTCGGCCAGATAGTCACCGCGACGCCCTCTGCCAACCTGCAGCAGTTGGATCAGTCGCAGCAGACGATGGAGCCGGGCCAGATTCATTGCCGTCTACAAACTGAGCGGAGACGTTTCCTGTCCGGGTCCATTGTGCCTCAGGCACGGGCGCCGGACCAGTCCCCTCCGGCGCGAATCGGGGACTGTCCCCATTTTCGCTTTGCGAAAATGGGACGGTCCCCTTCGCCGATGCCCCCTGCGCCGGTGCCTCGGCCGGGGGATCGGCTGGCAGGGCCGGCTCCTGGGCGTTGGGGGCCGCCTGAATCGGTTCCGGGGCCGGCGTCGGCAGCAGTTCCGGGGCCGGCGTGGGATGCGGGGCCGGCGCCGCCGCGTCGCTGCCCGCCGCAGGGCCCACGTGCTGGCAATACGGACCGCGGCTGAAGACCTTCGGCTGCGTGAAGCCGTAGTCCAGGTAGATGGCGGCGTCGCGGGCCCGGGCCCGGCGGCGGGCATCGAAGTAGGCCTTGCCCGGCCAGGGCCCCTCGGCCAGGTACACGCCGTTGTACTCCAGCAACGAACCCTTGCGGAAATGTACTTGGGTGATCAACTTGTTGTAGTCCACCAGTTTGCGGTAGTAGTCGCCTTCGGCCTGGGCCAATACCTGCTGGGCCTGCAGCAGCACGTCGAGCGTAATCTTGCCGGTGTCGTAGGCCGCGCTCACCGCTTCGACCTCGCGCTGGGCGGCCGCGCGGCGATTGAAGTTCGTCTGCGCCAGCACCAGGTCGGCCTCCATGTCGCTGATGGCGAAGGCCACCTGGTGCGAGACTTCCAGTTCCATTTCCTGGAGCCTGGCCCGCTCCCGCGCAATTCCCAACTGTGCGTTGCGCACGCCGGCCATCTCCTTGCGGAAGCCGAGGGGCACGGTCGCTTCGAAGCCCAGGTGGTATTCCTGGTAATGGCCATCGAAGAGGTTCCCATAGGCGCTGTCGAACTGCCCCAAGGGCGCGCCGGCGTTATCGACCAGTTCCGGCCCCAGGCCGTTGAAGCGATAGAAGGCCACGAAGTCCAGTTTGGGCAGCAGGTAGTTCTTGGCGGAAATCAGTTCCAGCTCGCGCTGCTTGACGCGCCACTTCTGCTCGCGGAGTTCGACGCTGCGGCAGAGCGCCTCGCTGCTGGCGGCCGCCCAATCGAAGGCCACCTTGGCGGTGGTCGGCTCGTCGCAGGGGCGGATCAGCCGGCCATCGGTCGCGGCTAGGCCCATCATGAAACGCAAACTTGTTTCCGTGTGGTACAGCGAGTTGAGCGCTTGTTCGACCGAGGCGCGGAAGAGGAAATACTGTTGCCGGGCCTGGGCCTCTTTTTCCGCCTCTCCGCCGGCGGCACTGGCCACGTACAGGGCGTGGATCCGCCGCCAGGTCTGCAAAGCGCTGTTCCGGCCCACCACCAGCGCGTGCAGATTCCGATAGGCGAAGTACAGTTCCCAGTAGGCGTTCTCCACGTCCGACACCACGTTGCGGACCCCCGCTTCGAAGTTGGCCAGGGCAATGTCGGTATTGATCCGCGCGATCATCACGCCATTGTTGAAGCCGGGGATCGCGTTCGGGC
>JBEKZQ010000024.1:0-23214 GCA_049509675.1 Thermoguttaceae bacterium
GCGCGACAAATCACCATGTGGCGCTGGATTATCGTATGACGGATTGGCAATCCGTCCCACCTCCAGCACGGAATGCCGCTTGCACAAATCCAGCGCCTCGCGCTGGATATCGACCTGGGCCGTGCGAACCTTGCCGATGCCCAACGAAGATTGGAACAGCTTGACCGCGTCGGAGCGGGCGCCGATCTGCCGCTCCAGAATTTTCATCATTGCCGCGCGGAGGTTTTCCAATTCCTCGAGATCGGCTGCCTCCTGGCTTTCGGCGGCCACGATTCGCACGGCATGCCAAGGACCGGCGGTCTCCTGGGGCTTCAGATCCAACCCCAAATCGTTGAAGAGCCGGCGGTCCCGGGCCACCGCCCGCAACAGCACCGTTTGTCCAGCCGCGATCTTCTGCGATTTCAGATCCAAGCTATGATGTTCCACGACGGTCCGCGCATTGTCCGGCATGGTCCAGGTCCGGACGACGGCGATCTTCCCCTCGCCCTCCGCCGGCAAGGCATCCTGCCGTTGGACCTTCATTTCCAGGCGAACCTCGCTCAGGGCGTGGTCGTCGGCGGCGCGGAGGGTTACCGGCAGCACGGCGCCTGGGGCCAGGCTGCTTTGTCGCGGCGGCTTGATCAGTTCCACCGTCGGCGGCTCATCCACGACCACCTGGATGCGATTTATACGCGGATTGGGATCGCTGTGGCCCGCGTCGTTCTCCAGGTGAATGGTGAACGAGCCATCGCTCAGCAACGGCAGCCGGTCGAGAACGAGCCATTGGCCCGATTCTTCGACGCGGCCGTCCAGGCGTAGTTTTCCCAACAGGATGTGCCCTCCGGCCACCGGGGTGCAGGCATGGACCCGCAACTCGACGATCGTGTATTGCGGCGCGCTCAGATCGGCCTGCGGGGCAAGGAGACTCTCGTCCGGCCGCCCGAGATAAGCCGGGAAATGGTAGGTGATCTTCACCTCTTGCACGGCCGGTTTCTCGCGCACGCCCACCTGGAAGATGCCGGTCTGCGAATCGCCGATCTCGAGGCGGTAGGTCAACGGCTCGAGGATGGCGGGAAGCGTACACTTGTAGTGCCGATTCTGGGCATCCGGCGACATCGGCATCGCGCTGCGAGGCTGGCCGGCGGAGGCGACCAGCAGCACGGCCTTGTACGGCCGGGCCTCGGGATTGGTGATTTCGGCGGCGATTTCCAGAGTGCTGCCGATCATCACCTGCGTATTGCCGGGGGTGACGTTGACGATCTCGACCCGCCCCACCGCCGGCACGAACTGCCAGGGCGTCAGCAGCCGACTGGCGGCCGAGCCCCAACCGGCGACCGACCGCCAGGCGGCGCAGGCGATGGCCGCCAGCAGCAAGAGCACGGCCAGGGCCTCGGCCAGATCGCGCGGGGTTTGCATGCAATGCCGCAGCCGCCGCCAGCGTGGTTCTTTGGCCGCCGCCGCCGAGAGGCGCGTAGCGCCGATTTCCGCCGCCGCCCGGTCCGCCGCCGCCGCGCAAAACGCCGCATCGCCGTTGGCCTGATGTTCCACCAATTGGACCAGGTTGATCAGATGGCTGCCCAACTCGGGAAGTTCCATTTCCACCCGCCGGGCCATGGCCGCCAGGTCCCGCTGGCTTCGCAGCAAGCGCCGGGCCACGACCAGCACGGCCGCCAACGTGGCCGTCGCCCAGACGGCCAGCAGCAGACCCAACATGGCCTGCGAAAGAACCACCAGCGCGTCGAGCAGCGTGAAGACGAGCATGATGGCGAAGGAGAAACAGACCGCCAGCACCGTGGTCGTCAGCAGGGTACACAACCACCATTGTTGACGCGCGGCGTCGAGACGGCGGATCACGGCTTCGGCTGCGGGGGACATGCGTGCAACACTCAAATCTAATGCGCTGTAAGAGAATAAGTTGCTCGATCATCGTAGGACGGATTGCCAATCCGTCCCGCAAAACGCCACGGTTGGCTTGTCCAACCGTGTTTCCAGCACTGCTGGGCAAGCCAGCAGTGGCACCCAACCGGTAATGTCGAAATGGACAGACCAGTAGGACGGATTGCCAATCCGTCCCGCAAAACGCGGACGGATTGGCAATCCGTCCTACGGTCTAAACGACTCTTAATGCGTAATCGCGTACACCAAAATGTTCGTGCCCACGTTCAGGGCCGATTCGTCCCTCAAGCCGTAACTGTAGGGATGCGGGAACTGCTCCCAGCCGTTGCCCAGGTCGAACCGGCTATAGAGCACCGCCAGGCGGCCGTCGAGCATGATCCCGTCCAACTCCGGGGCGGCCGTCGGCCCAACTCCAAAGTCTTCGCGCACGCGGGGCGTATATTCCACCTGCTTGATGTCGTAATGCGCATGGTAGATGGGGTGGTCCGGCGGGAGCCGCTGGAGCTTGTCGTCCGGCAACGCCTTGGCGATCTCGCGACGGAAGGCGGCGTCGAAGGCCATCCGCCCGCAACAGGCGTCGGCCACGAGCATGCCGCCGGCCTTCAGGTAGCGGCGGAGCAGGCCGACGTCGTCGGCGCTCCATTGGAAACCGCGGTGGCCGGTCATGTACAATAGCGGATACTTCAACGCCTTGGGATCGGACAGCCGCACGTTCTCGCGTTTGAATTTCACGCCCAGGGTGGAGTGATCGCGGGCGTATTTCAAGAGGTTATGCACGGCCGAGGGATCGGGGTCCCAATCGCCCTCGTGCTGCAACTGGGCGAAAACGAAATCGTCGCGGGCCGGCTCGCGTTCCTCGTAATAGACCTTTGTGGAACTGAGGAACCGCCCCAGTTGGAAGCTGCCCAGGATGTACGTGACCATGTTGGCGCCAAGCTGCCGCGCCTGTTCGATGACCACCCGCAGGCCGCGCGGATGCTCGTGCCCATCCCAGCCGCAGGTCAGATCGCAAGGCGAGAAAATCACGCCGCTGCGACAAAAGAAGTCGATCGACTCCAGGCAGGGCTCGCCGGTGTAGGTCGAACCGTCGCCCTTCTTGTAGGTAAGCTGCCCAAGCTTGTAATAGGAGGAGAAGACCGGTTCCTCGGGCAGCATTTTGCGCAAGGGCCTGCCCGGGAAGATCAACTCCATCTCGCGGCGGAACGAATCGGCGAAATCGTTCCAGCCACAACAGGCGTCGCCGAGGATCGTGCCGCCGTCGGCCACATAGCGGGCCAGCTTGGGGCGCACCTCCTCGGGCAGTTGGAACTTGTTGTGCCCGGCAAACAACAAGGCCGGCAACTCGCGGGGGTCGAAGGAGAAATGATCGAAGTCCGCCTCCACCGCCCGGTAGTTGATCGCGAGTTTCTCGGCTGTCCAGAGCAGCAGCGTGATCACGTCGGCCGGATCGGTCATCCAATCGCGGTACTGCGCCCGCTTGCCGTCGCGGGTCTGCCAGCGGACGGGCCCCATCGACATCTTGCCGATCAGCGCGGGCGGGCTGGGCGGGCGTTTCTTTTCGCTGCGGCGCAGCGGCGTAACCGGCAGCGGCAGCGGCGGAAACCCTTCGCCGCCGGTCTGATGCTGCGGCTTCGCCGGCGGCGGCGGGCCGCAGTCGATGGGCCCGGAGGTCTCCTCCGCCCAAGCGGCGCGCCCCAGGGCGGCGACCGACAACGCCCCGCTGCCGGCCGTCAGCCCCAACCGCTCGAGAAATCGCCTCCGCGACAAAGAATCGCCACAACCGCTGTGTAGCTGTCGCATGGCCCGCCTCCCTATCGAGTTTCGCACCACGTCCCGGGTTACTCCACCCCCATTGTCGGACGAACCACAAGGAAATTCAAGGCTATTCTTCTATGCCCCCGGCTGCAATCTTCCGGCTGTTCGTGTAAGAATAAGGGTTAGCTGTCGAGCCGTCTGTAGTAATTGACCACGGATAACACGGATTGCACGCATAAAATGACGCTGGGACAGTGATTGATAGTTTCTCAAAACATGCGTGTCATCCGTGAAATCCGTGGTCATTTTTCCGCGGAGTCTTTCATGAAAAAACTGACACTACTGCTGCTGGAGATGATCGCTTTCGGCTGCCTCTCCAAGATCCGGGCTGACGAACCGCCCGTAATCAACCCTTTCGCCCGGCCGGCTGCGGTGCGCGACGATGCCGTGCCAGGCTACGTGGAACTGTCCGACGGCTCGATCCATGCCGGCCGGATTTACCTCACCCGCGACAAACGCCTCCAGGTCTACGACCAGCAACTCGAGCGGCAGCGCGAAATCCCCCTAAGCGCGGTCCGGCAGATCGAGTGCGTCGTCAAGCGGGCATGGATGGAGAAGGAGTGGCGTTTCAAGGAAACCACCACTGACGAGAAAATGTTCACCGGGCGCGTTTATCCTTCGCGGGAGTACGTCCACAAAGTCACCCTCCAGGACGGCTGCACGATCGCCGGACCGTTATCGGCCGTCGTCTACGTGCAGGCGTCGGATCAACGTTCCGCGGATCCCGGCGATGCGTCGAAAACCGAGCGCTTCATCCTGAACCAACGCAGCAAGGGAGAACTGGGCAAGACGCTCGATTCGCTCGTGTTCGTCAAATGGATTAAGCTGGGGACGGAAGCGCTGGACGAAGGGCGCAAGAAAACCGAGCAGCGGCGATCGCACTGATCCCCGTTATTAGTTCCCTCTCCCCTTGCGGGAGAGGGAGATTATTCTTCGGCCAATCCTAAGTTGATCAATACGGGCCCTTGACGTGCTGAAAATCACGCTTGCCCAAGGCCATAGCGTCGTCACGATGCTTGCGGTGGCGCTGGCGGCTATTGCCGTTGCCGGCCTTTTCTATTGGCGCGCGCTCGCCATGCTGCCGGCCCGCCGCTGGCTGCTGTTGCTCGCCCTGCGCAGCGCGGCCGTGGTGATTGTGGTGCTGCTGTTGTTCCGGCCCGTCTTGAGCTACTACGCGGATCTCGGCCGGCGGCCGGGCTTGGTTCTGCTGCTGGATCGCTCCGCGTCGATGAGCATTGCGGACGATGCGACTGGGGTAACGCGCTTCAACCAGGCACGGCGGCCCCTGGAAAAATGGTGGGACAAGCTGGCGGCCAATTTCGACCTGCACGTGCTGGAGTTCGCCGAACAAGCGCGGCCGGTCGAGGGCCTTCAGGAGTTGGCCCGCTTGACGCCCGATGGCCCGGCAACCTCGCTTTCCCGGGCACTGCTGGCGGCCTCGAAACAGGTCCCCTCCGGCAAGGCCGAGGCCATCATCATGCTTTCCGACGGCATCCACAACTCGGCCGGCGACCCGGCGGAAGTGGTCAAGACGCTGGGCACCGTGGTGCATACGATCGGCGTGGGCGCAAGTCTCCGCAGCAACGTGGCGTATCATGACGTGCAAGTCAGCGGCATCGATTGCCCCGCGCACATGATGCTCAACAACATGGCCCGGGTGACCGGCTCGATCCAGGGCGTCGGCCTGACGGGCCGGGTGGTGAAGGTGCTTCTGGAGGAAGACGGGCGGACGATCCAGCAGTCGGAGCTGACCTTGGAGCAGGGCGAAGGTCCCCAGCAGGTGGTCTTTCAGTTTCGCCCGCAGAGCAAAGGCCGCCACAACTATACGGTCCGCGTGCCGCCGTTGCCGGAAGAAAAGATCGTGGAAAACAACCAGCGCTCGGCCAACGCCTTGGTCACCGAGCCGGGCATACGCGTGTTGTACCTGGAAGGCACCCTGCGGGCCGAGTACGGGGCCATCGTCGATCGCTTCCTGGCCAAAGATCCGGACCTGGAGTTCTGCGCCCTGGTGCAGACAAAGCCCAATGTCTTCGCCCGACGGACCAACATCGCCGGCCTCGAACTGGCCGTCATCCCCAGCGACCAGCCCACGGTCGATAAGTTCGACGTCTTCATCCTCGGCGATCTGGATAGCTCCTACATCCGCACCGGGCCGCAGGAGATGATCGTGCGGCGGATCCGCGCCGGGGCGGGCCTGCTGATGTTGGGCGGCCACCACAGCCTTGGACCGGGCGGTTACGCCGGCACGCCCCTGGGACAGATCCTGCCGGTCATGCTGGGCGGCACTCCGCCGGCAGGGACGGAGCAGTTGACAGAGCCGTTCTTGCCGGTGCTTACGCCCGAAGGAGTGCGGCATCCCATCTTCGCCAACATCAGCGATTTCTTCCCCACGCGCCAGGGCGAAGCCAAGGCGCCGGGACTTATGAAGTTGGACGGCTGCACCCGCGTGGCGGGCGCGCGGCCGGCGGCCAGCGTGTTGGCCACCGTCTCGGCCGATGCAGGGGCCATGCCGGTCCTGGCGGTGCAACCGGTGGGACAGGGCAGAGCAGCCGTCTTCTGCGGCGACACCACGCGCAACTGGCAACAGGCATCCCGGGCCCTGGACCAGCAGTCGCCGTTCTTGCGTTTCTGGGGCCAAATGGTGCGCTGGCTCGGGGGGCACGAGGCGCCGGTGGCCCAGGCGGCGCGGATCGAAGCCGCCACCGACAAGGCCGCTTACAAACCGGAAGAGTCGATCGGCATCTCGGCCGTGGTCCGCGACAAGGAAGGCCAGGCGGCCACCGCGGCGCGGGTTGTGGCGCGGGTGCGAGGCCCCGGCGGCCGGCCGGAGCAGGTCCAGCTTTCCGCCGAGGCCGGTCCCGGCGGCCATTACCGCGGCACTTTCGAACCGCAGGAGCCCGGCGGCTATGAGTTCACCGTCGAGGCCGTGCTGGGCAACCTGACTCTGACGGCCGACAAGATCTCGGTGAGCGTGGGGCGGCCGAACCTGGAATTCGAGAATCTCGATCTCGACCAGCATCGCTTGGCCCAGATCGCGGCGGCGGCAGGCGGCCGTTACGTCCACATTACGGCCGCCGATGCGCTCTTCGACCAGTTGGACCGCGGCCTGCACAAGCGGCAAACCTACATCGAGCGGCAGCTCTATTGGCCGCCTTTGTGCTGGGCCCTGTTCGTGACGGCCCTCTCCCTGGAGTGGATCCTGCGGCGGCGGTTTCTCTTGCGATAAAGGCCCCTGTTCGCCCGCAGGACTACGTACTTCGTGATTTCGACGTGTTGACGCCTCGCCATTCGGCAAGCTGCCGCACAAGGGCGGTCAACACCAGTGCCAGGCCAAAAGGACTGGGCCAGAGCCACAACCACCAGGCTAGCCCGACAACAACGGCAAAGGCATAGGGCCAACGGGCAAAGCAGTTCCATAACAGCCCGCGCTCCAGCAGCAAGAGGACGGCCGCCGCAAGGACCACCAGAAGGACGGCTGCGGTGCAGCGGCCCAGCAAGCCGCCGGGGTCCACCAGGCCGTAGTGGAGGGTGAGCGACTCGGCCCGACCCTCGACGCCGTATCGAGCGGCGGCCTGGTCCACGCCCAGCGACTGCTGCCAGAGGGTGGCAAACTCGGCCGGCGCGGCCGCGCCTTCGACGTCGTTCAGACCGAGCGTTTCCGCGTCTTCCGGCACACCGCGCGCGAAAGTTGCCGGACCGGCGATGGTCCAAGTGGTTCTGTCGACCGGCAGATCACCCAACGCGGGGGCGCAAAATCGGCGGGAGGCCGTGCCTGTCAGCGACCACCCTCCTTGTGCGCCGCACTGCGAGATGGACCCGGGTCCCCTCTGGGTGCCGCTCGCGGTGTCCGTGGCGCCGCTGGTGAAGAGGATTTCGATCCGCCCGGGCAGGCGATCAGGGCCGATCGGCAAGAGCCATCTGCCGGCGTCTATGTAGATGGGATCGAGCGGCGCCCCGCCGAGCGTGGCGCCCAGCAACCGGCAATCGGCCGGCAGCCACAAGGGACAGTCGCAGGTCTTGCCCGGCTCGACCTGGAAGAGGGCGGCGCCGCGATAGCCGCCATCGGGCTGCCAGGCGATGCGGATGTCGGCCAGGCGGACCCGTGGCGTCTCGGGAAGTTGTTCCGCCGCGCGAAAGACGGCGTAGTATGAAGGATCGGCAACTTCGAAGACCCATGACGATTGCGGGGTCTCCTTGGGCAGGCGCGCCGCGCGGAGGCCGTGCGTTTGCCATGAGATAGGCGTCGCCTCCCTGTTCTTCGGCAGCACGACCCATCGCCGCAACTGGGCCACCTGCTCCAGACGCACGTCCGGGACAGCGACCGGTTGGGACGCCGAGGCGTCCAGCGGCGCATAGACAGTACACTGATAATCGCCGCTGATTGCCGAGCGCGGCCGGAGGATCAGCCGCTGTGGCTCGCCGGGCGTCTCGACAATCTTCAGTGCCGCCGGGGCCACGACTTGGAAGGGGCCGGTCCAGGAGGCCGGTTTCTCCAGGCGGATCTCGTCCATAACCCCGTCCGTGACATGCAGCCGGCACTCGACCGACGCCGCCCATGCGCCATCCTGCGGAAGCATGCGGACGATCTGCTCGGCGCCAATGACCGGGCGGTTGCGGCGGACCGTCAGCGCCAGTTGCGCAGCCGCAGTGGCGTCGGCCTGGAACGATCGCACCAGGCGCCCTGATTCGGCTTGCTGCGGGTCGAGCACCGTCGGCTTCACGTCGGCGAGGCCCGCCACGCGGCCCACGTCCACCAGCACGGCCCCGCGGCGGAAGACGTGTACCAGCGACGACTGCGCGCGGGCGTCCTGCACCGCCAGCGGCGCCAGCGAGATTTCCTTGTCGAGCGCAACGGGCAGACGCCCGAGCAACGACAGGTCCTGCCGGCCGGCGAGCGGCCCGGTCAAGAAGACGGTCACCATGCCCTGGGGGTCGCGGGACCAGCGTGCGACGCGTGGTGCGCCGTCGGCGAGGACGGCGACTTTTTCGATCTGCACGGCGGGCGGCACCGACACGCGGTGTTGGAAGACGCTGCCGGAGGCCACAGACAGGCGGGCATCGAAACGGACCTCGGCTTCCAGCGCGTCGAAGCTCAGGCTCAACGACTCGTCGGCGACGATCTCCGGCCGGCGCGGCCGCGTCGCCAGGCTCCAATCGACGGCCCCGGCAGGCAATCGGGCCGCCATGAGCGGCGGCCCTTCGGCCTCGCCCCAACTGCTGAGGAACTCGGGCACGGCGACCGCCTCCAGCCGGCGACCGCTTTGCACCTGCTGTTCCAGGGCCGGATCGACCGAGAGGGCCAACCAACGGCGGGTGGGCCGGGCCTCCAGCACGCTCAGTTGCGGCAGCGGCAGGTTGCCCACGCTGGAGGTCTGCGTGAACAGGAAGCGGGCGTCCACGACCGTCGCATCGTCGATGGCCCGGGACCATTGCAACTGGATGATTTGCGGTTGCCCGGCGGGGCTATGCACCTGCACGCCGGGGGCGTCAGGCCCGGCCAGCGGCAGCAATTGCAAACGCGGATCGGCCGCCAACGCCAGACGGCGGAGTTGTCCGGCCACGACCTTCAGTTTGAGCTTAACGTCCAACACCACGGAACCGGGCAGGACTTTCAGCCACAGGAGTTCTTCCACGTCGACGGCCGGGGCGGCCGCGTCGCCGGGCGCGTAGGGCCACCGCATCGCCAGCCGCTCGCTGGGGGCAAGCTCCGCGGTCCAGCGCGACGCGCGCTGGTCCCAGCGGAGCGGTCCGGCGGCCGAGGGCGCCTCGAAGGACGGCGCCCCGGTTGGCGCCGTCACTTCCAAGCGGGCGTTGGCCAGTCGCGGCACGGTCAGCTCGAAACCGGTCGGCGCCGGTCCGCGCAGCATCGGCCGAAACGATAGTTCCAAACGGTAGCGGCCGGGCTCGGCGATGTCCAGCAACAGGGCCGTGCCGCTGGTTTCCCATTCCGGCTGCACCGGCCGGCCGTCCAGCAAGGCCCGGTCCGGCAACAGTTTCACTTCGTCGCGGCGAAAGGGCAAGCGTACGGGCGTTGCCGGGCCGAACACGCGGAGGTCGAAATCGGCCGCCAACTCGTCGACCGTCAACCGCTGCGACGGCATCTCACTGGAAAGCGAGGTGCGATAGACGGCCGCCGCGATCAGCCACCCCTGGGGCTTTTCGCTCTCGCGTACGCCGCGGCGGAACAACTCGTCATACAGCGCGGCAGGCAGATAGTACTTTCCGCCGAAAGGTCGCTGCTGTTCGTCGGCCGGAACCAGCACGGAGTACGTCGCGGGCCCCGGCTTCCGCAGGGCCGCAGCCCGCGGTGGTTCAGCTTTCCGTGCCGGCGGGGAAGGCGCCCCGACGGTCCCCGGGGCGGTGTTCTCGGCCTGGCCGGCCAGAGCGGGGGCCGGCCAGAACAGCATGGCCAGGGCCAAGAGCGGACCCACGCTCTGGACGACGCCGATGACCGTGCTGGGCAAATCCTGATGTTCGATCTCCGCCCTTGCCAAGGCCGCACGCCGCCGCCGAACCAGTTGCAGCACGAGGCAACCGATCGTTCCCAGGAAGACGCCGGACGCGATGGGGACCACGCACGGAGGAAGGCACATCGCCAGCAGCCCCGATGCGCCGGCCAGGAACAACAGAAGTCGCGGTCGTCGCAAGCCCTTCCAAGCGCCCAGGGCAATCACCAGGAGCAACGCCAGCAGGCCCAGATCGCGGATGGTCGCGGCGTGGACGAACGTCACGCCAGCCGCGTCGTTGTTGTCCAGGGGCAAACGATAGGCAGTCCAGCCGTCGCGATCGGCCGGCTCATAACCGGGCAGGCTGACGGGTGTCCAAGATCCGCCCGGCGGGGAAGCCGGCGATTCGGAAACGTTCCTCACTTGCTCGGCCGAAACTTCTTCAGCGGAGAGTCCTGGGGTGAAGAGCGTGCTCCAACTATCCAACGAAAATGGATGGAAGGGCAGTTGTCCGGCCGGCCGGGCCAAGGGACCAAGAAGCCGTTGGCTCCAACTCCATCGTCGCACCGACGAGGCCTGCTGGCTGGGGATCCATCTCGGCGCCTCATAACCCGGCGGCAGCCATAGGCTCCAATGTTGCGCGAGCACGGGTACGTCGATGGCGGGCAGCAGCGGTTGCAAACGGCCCATGGCGCGGAGCCGGTCGCCTTGCGTGGAAAGATGGACCGTGATCGTGGGAAACTTCTCGGCCGCGGGCAGATCGATCATGAGAACTGGCTTTGCAGGTCCATCCTCATCGCCGGAATTGCCATCGGAACCAGGTTGTGGAACCCGCTCTGGGGTCTCGCCTCGCGGCGGCGAAGGAGCGCCAAGCGCCGCGTACTGTCGAACCGACGGGGCCGGACTGCCATCGATCCATAGTCCCCGCACGTCTTGTCGCGTCAGCGGCGGCGGCAGGGTGAGCGCGACGTGGCTGGCGCCCGCGTTCTGCAGGCGGTAGCTGATCAGGTGCTGGCCGGTTCCGTCGGCGGCGAACTGCGATTGCAACTCGCAATTCCAAACCCAGCACAACGGCAGCGGCGGCACCGGAACCAGCGCCACCACGACCGCCGGCTCGCCCAGCGACGTCGCGTCGCGGGACGGATCGTAGCGGTAGGTGCCCCGCACGGTCTGGTACTGGCCGGGGGGCGCCGCCGCATTGGCGATCGGCTTGAGCCGGTTGCTGCTGATCTCCAGCGGCCGCGGTCCCAGGCTGCGAAGCACCAGTGTACACTCCTGGCTGGTCACGTCGGGCAACGTCGCCAGGCTGACCGCCTGCGGGCCGGAAGGCTTCGTCTCTCGGCTGGCGCGAATCACCAGCGGATCGGTCCTTGGCCGCGGGAAGGTGAGTTCCCACGTCTCTTCTTCGGGCGGGCGTCCCGCCGCGGCCTGCTGCTCGGCCGACCACTGCCGGGCGGCCGGCGGCTCGTCGTCGTTGGCCAGCGACCAGCGCGGGGCAACGTTGCGACGATGCGAGAAGCGGACCAGCACGCGGTCCACGCCCCCCGACTTCGGCGGGAGGCAGGAGAAGAGGTAGTTCTCCTGGATCACGTCGCCGACGGCGCAGGCTTCGCTCCGCACGCTGCCCGCATAGGTCGCCCGCCGGCTCTCCAGCGAAATCTGCAACCCCGCCGTGCCGTCGTCGCGAAACAACAGCTCGCCGGGAGCTTTGCCAAACAGATCCATCTCGGCCGCGTCGAGGCTTTGCGCGGTCAGGCACTTGAGGCGTTCCGCTCCGGCGATCTTCAACTCGAAGGGACCGGCAGCAAAAACAGTTACCAACCGCTTGCCGCCGTCGGCGGGGAGAAAACGCAGCGGCACGACATCTTCCAGCCCCAGGTTGCGGCCCGGCGCGGCGTACAGTCGCCGGGCCACGATCACCAGCCGCACCGGCCGCGTGGGCGTAAGCGGCTTGGCCAGCCGAACGGCGAGTTTGCGCCAGTCCCCTTGGCGTTGCAGATCCCAATCGTCCAGCGCCTCGGCGGGCTGCGACTCGAGCGAATCGATGGTCCATTGCGGGGCCACTTTCGCCTCCAGGGAGAACCGCGGCGCGTCGCCGGCGTGGAAATCGGTAACCACTCGGCTGGTCATTTTGCCGCCGCCCAGCTCCGTGGCGATGCCGCTGGTGGATTGCAACGGGGCGCTGTGCTCCGCCAGCAATAGTTCCACGCTCGCCTGCGGCCCGAAGTATTCAAACTGACTCGATTCGCCCTGTCGCGGCGCGGGCAAGGCGGCAAATCCGCTCTGACGGCAGTCGAGCGGCACAAGCCGCTCGATCACCAGCGGTTCGGGCGCCAAGAGCACGGCGCCGCCCTCCTGCCAGAACGTGCCTTCGGGCACGATCCGCGGCAGTTTCCAAGGCTGATCGAGGACCAGCGGGCAGGTCGCTTTCAGCCGTACTACGCCCACGCCCTCGCGGATCGGCTCCGGCAGCGTCAGCACCAGTTGTGTCCTGTCGCCGCTGGCCGACGGCGCCACGGACCAGGCGGCCGACGCATCGCCCAGCAACGCGGAGATCAGCCGCAGCGAAGGGTCCAACGTGAATGTCAATTGGCTCAGCGGCTCGCGGTGGGCCTCCACCCTGAACTGTGCGGCGATGTCGACGCCGCGGAGCGAAAGGTCGTAAACCATCGACTGGCGGACTTGTGCCAGGCGCGGACGCCGGTCCGCGCCGTCGGCCGGCGCAAGGCGCAGCCGGAAGCGGCTGTGCCCGCCCAACTCGATCTGCCATCGCGAAACCCCTGCCCCGGCCGGTGTGGCGCCCAGTACGACGGCCCGATCGACAACCGGGATCAGTGCGTTGGGAAGATCCACGGTAAAGCGGTTGATCGCGGCGGCCGGCAGTTCGATTTGGAAGGCGAGCGTCTCGGTCGTGTCGGTTCGTCCGTGCAGCGACCATTGCCATTGCAATCGGCCCGCCCGCTCGACCAGCGCCTGGAGCTTGCCGTCGCCGCCGCATCCCAAGGTAGCCGGAAGTGGTTCGGCGGCGTCCCAGCGCGGATCGCTCACGGCCAGGTTGCACGGCTCCAGCGGCAACAGCACGGGCGATTTTGCCACACTGGCGATCTCCAGCGTGGCGGAACCGGCCAACACCTGGTCACCCGTCAGCCGAGCCTCATACTGGGCCGCCACGACGCGGGCGGCCTGCGGTTCTGCGCCGTCCCGGGCGGAGCGGGCCGACTCGACCAGACGATCGAACTCGCCGCACTCCAAGGGCAGGTACTTGGCGTTGCCGGTGGGCCAATCTTCCATGTGCTCCGCCGGCACGAACACGCGGCGAAAGCGGATCGGCGCGGCCGCTTCGCCCGCCGCTGGCGCGGCCGTCCGCGGCACGCTGCTCTCGTCCGTGTTCTCACTCCCCGCCGCCGCAGATGGCAGCCATGCGGCGGCGATCAAGGCCAGAATCAGCGCGTGAAGATTCATGGGTTGGGCTGGGAGGGCGCGGGGGAGTCCGTGGGGGCGATGTCTTCCGTCGTGTTCGCGCCGGGCGAAACGCCGGCCAGCAATGGGGTTCGACCGGAGGCGGGGGCCGGTGCGCTGTCACCGATCGAACTCCGATCCCCGCCGATCACTTCGCGCCGCTGCCGGTGGATGCTGCTCGCCAGCAGGGCGGCCACCAAGGCCAGCCCCAGGCCCAAGGCCGCCGCCTGCGACAGCAACAGAGCACCTTCCGGATATACGCTGCCCAAAGCGGCCAGGACCACTACGCCGCCCAACAAAGCGGCCGGGTGACGGCTGCGGCGGACGTAGATGAGCACGAAGCCCGCCAACAATGCCACACCCGAGGCCGCCAGCACAATCCAGGAACGGTTGGCCGTCCGCAGCTCGCATCGCGCCACATTTCCCAGGGTGCTGAACAGATAGACGTTGCCGGTGGCGGGCGGTTGCACGCGCGGCCGCGCCACGCCGACCCAGCCTTCCAACTGCGACTGGTCCAACAGCGGCTCGCGGCCCCACGAGAAACCGTTCCAACGCCACTCGAACTCGCCGGTGAAATCGCGGGGCGGTACGATGACATGCTCGTAACTGGGCAATATCAACTGCCAGTACATGCGGCGGACCCAGGCGTCGCGACCCAATCGCGGCAGGCCGATCGACAGGCCGCCGCGGTCGGAGCGGGCCCCGAAATGGTACCGCAACTCGAGCAGGTGCGATCCCCGCGGGCCTTCGTTCACGAGCGGAAGAACCAGGCTGCCGTCTTCGGTAATCGCCGCCGTGACCCGGCGGCCGTCCAAGAGCACCACGACCTGGTCCAGGGCGGCGCTTGGGGGAAGGAGCAATTCCAGTTCCCGCCGGCTGCTGGTGAAGTGGAACACGGCCCGATCCTGGCGGGTGGAACTGGTCAGCCAGGTCTGCACCCAGGCCCGTTCCACCACCACCCCGGCCGATTCGCTGGCCGTTTCCCATTGGGCCTCCAATTCGGCCCGACTGCACGCCTTCTCCGTCCACAATTGCAGGCCGGTTTGTTGTCCGCCGCGCGGCGGGCTCGACTCCATGGCCAGCCACGGGCCGGCGCCGGGGTCCACGCGCAATCCAGCGGCCGACGTGACATACAGCTTGTTGCTCAGCAAGGCGATCTCCGCCGGCATGACCAGCGGGATGCTAATCGCGGTCCGCTTGCCCGGCGGGATCTTATGGGCGGGCAGCGGATAACGCACGGTCAGCTCGCAGGTTCCAATGCAGGCCTTGGGAAGCGCAATCCGCATGCGCACCAGGGACGGCGACGGCTCGTTGCTCTCCAACACCACCGGCGCCACCGGCCGGTTCTCGTGCCGAACTTCCAGCCGGCCCGATTCCGCCAGGCTCCGCGGCACGTCCAGCAACAGGTAATCGGTGGGCTCATAGGCGATCGTGTAGGCCAATTTCTGTTCGGCCCGGCCGGCCTGTTCGTCCACGTTCAGTTGGGTGGCCACGTCGGCGGAGATCCGCTGCGCGTGCCGCCGCAGATCGGCCGCGAACACGGCCTTCGCCGCTTCCGTGCGGTAGAACAGCGGATCTTGCTGCCTGACCGGGAGTTCCAGCGGGGCCGCCGCCTGCTGCCGGATCAGGCCGGCCGTGGCCTTGCTGTCGGGGATCAATTCCACGTTGTCGGCCGACAGGACCACGACCACCGCGGAGGCCGGCGCGCTGGCTGCCGGCTGCGGAAGCGTGACGGAAAGCGACTTGGCGTGGGCCGCAATCGGCCGATGCGCCCGTAGTCGGAACTCGAACTGCCCGGCCGATGGCTGCAATAGCGGGATCGCCAGCGACGCATTGGAACCGCCGGTGGGGATGCCGTCCACGGCCACCAGGTTGTCCGGCCCCACTTCGTCCAACTGCCAGCCCTGCAAGCCGACGTCCAGCGTGGAAACCTTTGCGCCGCGAATGGTGTACTTCAGCCGCGCTTCGAGGCGGACCTGGTCGCTGTCGACCAGCACAAGGTACTCCGGCTCCACGTTGATCCGCGTCGTCTTGGGCACCAGGCGGGCGGGCAAGGAACAGGGCTGGACGAAATAGTCGAAGCCGGCCGCCACGTCTTTGCGACGCAACGGTTCGGGCAACTGGTCGATCTGCCGCAGCCCCTGGCCCGTGCCCCACAGGACCCGCCAATCGCCCACGGCGGTGACGGCGATGGAACCCCATTGGCGGGCCGCGCCTACCACCTCGAAGCCGGCCAGTTCCAGCCAATCGCCGTTCTTGTTCAGGTCGTAGGCCCGGTTGGCGGTCAGCCGCACTTCCACCGGACCGATCGTCTTCTTGGCCAGCCGCACCTCGACCAGGCGCCCGCGCGTGCCTGCCTGCCGCACTTCCTCGACGGCCGCCACGCTGTAGCCGGTCGTGTTCTCCGGGACCAGTTCGGCCTCGGGCGGCAGCCGTACGCGGAAGCGATCGAAGGCCGCGCCATAACTGCGCACCGCCAGCGTGGCTTCCGTGTTGATGCTGCGGCTATCCAGCCGGGCCGAGATGGTGCCCACCGATTCCAGCACGGCAGGCACTTCGGCCACCCGGCCGCCCGGCTTGTACCAGGACAACTCGCACTCGCCGCTGAGGCCGAAGACGGTGAACTCGGTGTCGTTGTGGTTGGAGTTGGTCGAGGCGAGGGTCGCCCCCTCGGAAACCTTGGCGGTGGCCCCGGCCAGCGGCACCTTCAGCTTTAGTTCGGCGGCCGCGGCCCGGGGCACCAGCAGCTTCATGCGCGTCTCGTCGCCCACGCTGGCCAGGGGAACCAGCATCTTCAGCGTGAGCTGGTGTAGTTGCTGGCCCGTCTGACCGCGGATCCAGGCGACATACCCCTCGCCCTCGCCCTCGAAGTGCAAGAACTGTTCCCCCGGCCCATGATACTGGGCCGGTTCGCGCAGCATGGCCTGATCGAACCGCAACGGGATGCGAACCCATTGTGCATCGCGCACCAGGATCTGGAACTGGATGCTCAACTCGGCATAACCGCCGGCATTGACTGTGCCGCCGGCCGATATCTGCTGCAGGCTGTACTGCGGCCGCTGCTCGCCTTGCACAAGCTGGTGCTTCAGCTTGTACAACTCCTCAAAATCTTCCAAGGTGAAATTCGGGACGGCCTGGAGGTTCCCGTGCTTGTCTTTCAGATAATAGAGGGCCGGCGCGGCTTCCTGGACATTACCGCCCGACGGCTCGGCACGTGCAGCCTTGACCGTTTCTCCAACCCGGGGCGGATTGACCTCCTGCGCCATGGCTAGAGCGCACGCCAGCCACAGAGAACAGCCGGCCCCGATCAAGACTCGTCGTACGATATTCACCAACACTGCCTCTGCTGGCTGTGGCGCCGTCAAACTCCGACGGGCTTGCCCAAGTTCTTGTAACCGCGATTTGGAAGAGAAGTTCCGGAGCCGCCGCGAGAGAAAAGCCGCTGCCCAGGGCGCTCACATCTAGTGTAATTGAGCGGAGAGCGAGAAAAAAGGGTATGTACCGAAGGGCTCTTCCGGTTTCATGCTATATTTACCCCTCTATAGAGTTAACTGCTGAAGATTCCGATTTTGTTTGTCAGGAATCGGGGATCGGCGGACTATGGCTGGTAGAAACGGTGGTCTGAGACGAAATTGACGGGAGATTCAACAGCGGAGTGGTAAAGATGCTGATACGTGCAAAACGGGTGAGTCTGGCGTTGGCCGTTCTGATTGGCGTGCTCTTGGTTGCTGCACCTCCATCGGGTGCCGCCATCTACAACGCCGCGAACGATTTTTCCACCGCCAGTAACCCAAACGGCGCCTGGAGTTATGGCGAGTACAGCGGTGGTCTCTCCCCAGGGACCTTTACATTGTTCAACAAGGCAGGAAGCGTAGGTCCTATCGATGCCTGGTGGTATGCGAGCACGAATCCTACGGATCCTGCCATTAGCCACAATAGCGGGGCGCTGCCTTACAACGAGATTTCTTCTGGTACGACTTGGCTGCCGAATCAGCTCTTGCTGCACCCGTACCTGGGCCCCACCGTGGTCCGTTTCACCGCTTCAGCCGCTGGCGAGTACGACGTGAACGCCCTTTTCTCGCCGGCCCAGACGCAAAACACGTTCCCTAACGCATACGTGTACCTGGATGGCGTGCAGGAGTACGACCAGGTGACGGCGTCGGGCGGGGTGACCTATGCCGGTTTGCTCAGTTTGCACACGGGTGATACGATCGACTTCGTGGTTTGGGGCAATAACAGCAACAACAAGACCACGGCACTGGATGCCACCGTCAACTTGGTCCCCGAACCCGCCACCCTCGTCGTCTGGTCCTTGCTCGGCACCCTCGCCATCGGCCTCGGCTGGCGATGGCGGAAGGCCACGTAGGATCGGCAAATCAATAATTCTCGCAACGATCGTACTCATCTCGCTCCGCGAGATGGAATTCATCGCGCGGAGCGTGACGACTACAGTTGCGTTCCAAAGTGTCAAACCACAAAACCCGCGTCGAATCCGGCGCGGGTTTTTCATGCGCCCCGGGCAGCATCAGCAGAGGACTCAAGAATCGCGCAATGCTCGGGCGACCATCTGGCGAAGCTGAGGATAGAGTTCCGGGTTGGCTGCGGCGATATATTGGGGGTGTTGGTGGCGAAATGGCCCGCCATCGGGCGCCGCGATCACGCCGCCGGCTTCGCGCACGAGCAGCCCTCCGGCGGCGATGTCCCAGATCTTCGTGGAAAAGGCCCAGGTGGCGTCAAAACGACCGGCCGCCAGATAGGCCATATTCAAAGAGGCCGAGCCCGTGCGGCGGACTGCCTGACAACAATACAGGGCCTCGTCGAAAACCCTGGCTTCCGGGCAACCGCGCGTCACTTTGGCCGGAAAACCGCTGGCTGCCAGGGCTTCCGACAACTGGGCGATCTGGCTGGTGTGTAATGGCTGGCCGTTCAGGTGGGATCCCTGGCCTGATGCGGCCGCAAAACACTCATCGCGGGTCGGATCGTAGATTGCCCCCACCAGGAGCCGGCCCTTGTGCTCCAATGCCAGCGATACCGCGTAGTGCGGCACGCCATGCACGAAATTGGTCGTTCCGTCCAGCGGATCGGTAATCCAACGGAATTGGGTGGCATCGCCCGGGTCGCTTTCCGCTGGTCCTTCCTCCCCCAGCAGACGGTGGGTCGGAAACGATTCCAGCAGAATTCGACGGATCGTCTCCTGGGAGGCCATGTCAGCCTCGGTGACCAGATCGGCGGGGCCCTTCCGCCGCACGCTGATGCGGCCGACCCAGTCCTGGACGACCGCCCCGGCCGCGCGGACCGCCTTTTCGCAAACCGTTAAGTAGTCGAGGATTTCGCACATACCACGTCTCAGAATTGGGAAAAGCCATTATAGGGAAGCCTGGCGGAGAGCAACAGCCGGGGGTCGGCGGGGGCAAACCCCAAAAAAAATTTTCTGCGGATACTGGACACGGCAAAAAAATCTGGTATCATCAGGATTAGACGTTCGGCCTCTTCTCTGTTCCGGCCCCGCCGTTTCGCTTCGTTGCGATCGGCGGGGTTTTTTGTTACGATGCGGGAACTCATTTCCAACCGTGCAGAGCTATGATCGGCGCCGCCTGGCATTGTGATTCCGCGCTGGCTCGCCTGGAGATCGGACCGCTGGCCGGAAGCTTTTGTCCGACGCGACCGGCGGATGGCCTGGGAGAAGTGTTCTTGGCCGGCGGCCGCTGGCCGGCGGCCCGCCTGTGCGGCCTGGTGGCCGGGGACTGTCCCAATCTTCGCGCAGCGAAAATGGGACTGTCCCCCTCGTGCCAATCCGCCGCGAGTGCCCCGGCGCTGGTGGAATGCTTTTGCCGGCGGTCCGCCCTGGTCACGGCCTACGAACACGGCACCGCCTTGCAGGTGCGCTGGGATGCCTTGTGGCGTGCGATTCGGCCTACGGGCGACGACTCTTTCCTGGCCGCGCTGGACCTGATTGTTTCCGTGCAAACTCGCCTCCTGGACAGCCGCGCGGACCTGGTGGTCCAGAGCGTGCTGCCGGCTACCCGGGCCTGGCGACTGGAGCAGACCGATCCGGCGCAATTTGTTGGGCTTGTTATTTCACCGGACACGCTGACGCCAATCGCAGGCCAATGGCCCTCGTGCGTGCTCGTCCACGGGCCGGGCAACGATTGGAGTTACGCGGAAATGGTACACCCGGCCGACTCTGCCGGCGATGAGCTGACCGTTGCGCGCTCGGGCAGTCCCGGCGACGCGGCCCTGCGGCTCCGGCATCGCTTGCTTTGGCAGCCGTTGGAAAAGGGCGTGATCCTGCGGGCCCGCGTCCGAGGCATCTTCCTGCCGCGCCAGGACGACATGCGCATCGCGGCGGCCTGTTATCGCCAGTTCGTCGTCGCCGACCCGCCACTGGCATAGGGAATCATCAATCATCGCAGGACGGATTGCCAATCCGTCCTACCGGTAACGCGCCGAGTCGTTATTTCCCATGAACGACATTTTTATCACCGAGAACTTCCTGTTGCAGAGCGATCGCGCTGTCCGGCTCTTCCACGAGTACGCGCGCAACCTGCCGATCATCGACTATCATTGCCATCTGCCGCCGCAGCAGATCGCCGCCGACACCCGTTTCGAGAACCTGACGCAGATCTGGCTGTACGGCGACCATTACAAGTGGCGGGCCATGCGCGCGGCCGGCGTGCCGGAGCGCTTTTGTACCGGAGAGGCCAGTGATTGGGAGAAGTTCCAGCGCTGGGCCGAAACGGTGCCCAAAACGCTGTGCAATCCGCTCTATCATTGGACCCATCTGGAGTTGAAGCGGCCCTTCCGTCTCAGCGATCGGCTGCTTTCGCCCGCCACGGCCCAGGGGATCTGGCAGGAGTGCAACGCGCTGCTGGCCACGGAGCCGTTCTCCTGCCGCGGCATCATGCGGCAGATGGGCGTGGTGCTGGTCTGTACGACGGACGATCCGACCGACAGCCTGGAACATCACGCCGCGATCGCCCGCGATCGGAGCTTTGCGGTTCGCGTGCTGCCCACTTTCCGGCCGGACAGGGCATGGGCGGTCGAGTCGCCGCCGGCCTTTTGCGATTGGGTCGAGCGCCTGGCCGTTGCCAGCGGTGTGGAAATTGGCGACGATTTCGCCCGCTTCCTCGAGGCCTTGCGGCAGCGTCACGATTTCTTTCATGCCTCGGGCTGTCGCATCGCCGATCACGGCCTGGACACGTTCTATGCCGAGCCGTGTACTTTGGGGGAGGTGCAACAGTGGTTCCGCCGATTGCGAGGAGGCGGCCGGCTCCAGCGCGGCGAGGCGGCCGGGTTCAAGTCGCTGCTGCTGCACGAATTGGCCCTGTGGCATCACCAACGGGGCTGGGTCCAGCAGTTCCACGTCGGCGCGCTGCGGAACAACAACACGCGGCTATTGGGGCAGCTTGGACCGGATACCGGCTTCGACTCGATCGGCGAATGGGAGCTTGCCCGGCCGCTAGCCGCGTTTCTCGACCGCCTCGACCGCGACAACCGGCTGGCCAAAACGATTCTCTACAATCTCAACCCGGCGCAAAACGAGGTGCTGGCCGCCATGATCGGCAATTTCCAGGACGGCAGCACGCCGGGCAAGATGCAGTTCGGCAGCGGCTGGTGGTTCTTGGATCAGAAGGACGGCATGGAGCGCCAACTCCGGACGCTTGCGAACCTTGGTCTGCTGAGCCGCTTTGTGGGCATGGTGACCGACAGCCGCAGTTTCCTCTCGTACACGCGGCACGAGTATTTTCGCCGCATCCTTTGCAACCTGTTGGGCCAGGAAATGACCGACGGCCTGCTGCCCACCGACCTGCCGCTCGTCGGCGCGATGGTCAAGGACATTTGTTATGGCAACGCCGCGGAGTACTTTGCGTTTGGAGAGAGGAGTTAGAAGTTAGGAGTTAGGGAGTTAGAAGAGAGGAGAAGACCATCCGAGCCGGCGGGCGTGACGCCCCGCAGGGGCGCCAACATACCAGCCCAGGGCAGAGCGCAGCGCTGTGGCTGGGTAGGAGAGCCCAAGCTCCCTCGCGCGATCGCGCTGGTCAACCCGTGCTAACGCACGGCCCTACTGCCGCCTACGGCGGAAAGCCCGATGAATCGGGCATGAGGACGAAGCCAGCCGAGCGCGCAGGGGCAGACGTTCCCACGGCCATTCATGGCCGCTGCCCGGCGCAGCCGGTACTCGGCCCGGCATTCATGCCGGGTTAAGCGGCCGCGAAGCCAGTTTCTCACTCATCAGTATCCTCTGTCAGCCCCGTTCCACGGGGCTCCCGCTCATCGCTGAAACTGCGGGAGCCCCGTGACGAACCGGAGCGTTAATCCCGGCCGCCCGCCTCTTGCCGCCCGGCCAACGGTCGGACGCGCTCTCCGTCGCTACGCGACGAAGGTATGGCGGTTAGACGCTCCGGCGTAGTCTCCAGATCCCGAATGCCAAGGCGCCGGCAAGCAACATGGCGACGCCACCGGGCTCAGGGCTCGCTGCGCTACTTGCAACACGGAAGCCAATGCCGCTGATCCCAGTCGTCGGGTAGTCGCCTGCGTCGTTGGACGAGGCCAGGGAGTTGGTGATGTCGCCCCACGCCCCGCCACGCATACCCCGATATTCACCACTGATGTTTGCCTCGTTCCACTGGTAAACGTCGCCACCTTGGTCGTATGTCCCATAGGGCCCGGGAGATGCCGAAAATGCCCCGACCGCCGTCAACCTGTTCGTCGGGTCGGTGTAACCGCCATTTCCCGTGTCGTAATAATCGTAGAAGTTGGCATGGTTGCCGGCGTCGGGCAGCGTGTTGATCGGCGCGGTATTGCTCTTCGTAGGATAGGTCCAATAACCAGCGTTGGTACTACCTCCTTTGTAGTATGCCGCCTTATACCGTTCGCTATCCGACGGGATGAAATAGGTCGCCCCGGCGTTGCGGGTTTCCGTCATCAGGTTGTTAACGTTCGCGCTACCTCGTTTCGGGCTGCAACTGGATAATTGGGACCCACGCCAGCGTATTTTACTACAATCCGTCGAGCCTGCCCAGCGATTTTTTGAAAAATTTGCCTGGAGAACTGAAAACTCGGGGTCCGGTCCATTTTTCGGCTGATCGGCATTGCCATTTGGCCGAACTACTGACCGCAAACATGGACCCGGGCACCCTCTGGGTGCCTTCGCGTCAGACGTTGCAGTTCTCCTGGGAGGACAGCCCGCTATCGTGTCGCCTCAGATAGGGTAGAATGGGGAAAGGCGGGATGTAACCCGGATTATTCATGTAGGGGGTCTAGGTCGCGCAAGCCTATGGTGGGTCTCGCAAACCGAGCAACCGTTCCGCAGAGCTGTGTCACGAAGCGCTAAGTTGATAAGCGACCGAAGACCCACCAGAACCACGCTTTGCTCGACGCCAGCCAACAGTTTATGAATAATCCGCCTTAGCCAAATCGCTCAGACTTGTCTGGTTTCATTCACATCTGCGGTTTATCGGCCTGCCGGAGCGGACAATTGTGGGCACCAACGAGGATTTGGGTGCCAACGGGCTGCGGCTCCAGGACGTAGGCTTTCTGGGCGGCAACTCCAGCGGATGGCTTGGCTGCCTTGACGCTCGCTTGCTGGGGTTCCTGTTCCGCTGCTGGAAGGCTTTCG
>JBEKZQ010000240.1:0-12759 GCA_049509675.1 Thermoguttaceae bacterium
GCTCTTTCCTGACGGCCAGGACGGCCGCATCCCCATCGCCGCGGTCACCGGCGTCAATGGCAAGACGACCACCACCCGTTTGCTGGCCCACATTCTCCGCGGCCTGGGTCTGCGGGTCGGCATGACCTGCACCGACGGCATTTACGTCGATGGCCGGCGCATCGACACGGGCGATTGCAGCGGGCCGCAAAGCGCCGGCGCCGTGCTCATGAATCCCACCGTGGACGCAGCCGTCTTCGAGACCGCCCGGGGCGGCGTCCTCCGCGCCGGGCTGGCCTTCGATCGTTGCGACGTGGCCGTGGTGACCAACATCGGCACGGGCGATCACCTGGGGCTTTCCGACATCCACACCCCCGAGGATCTTGCCAACGTGAAGCGGTGCATTGTGGACGTGGTGCCGCCCGACGGAACGGCCGTGCTGAACGCCAACGACCCGTTGGTCGTGGCCATGGAACCGCATTGCGCCGGCGCCATCTGTTACTTCGCCTTGAGCGAAGAGCACGCGGTGATTGTCCGCCACCGCAGCCGCGGCGGACAGGTGATCTTCGTGCGCAACAACGCGATCGTCGTGGCCGAGGGAGAGCGCGAGGAGACGCTGATCTCGCTGGATCGCGTGCCCTTGACGCACGGCGGCCTGGTCGGTTTCCACGTGGAGAACGCACTGGCCGCGGTGGCCGCCGCCCTGCGCTTGAAGGCGCCCAGGGACGTAATCTGCGCCCGCTTGGAATCGTTCGTGCCCGACATGGAAAAAGTCCCCGCCCGATTCAACCTGCTCGAGATCCACGGGGCCACCGTGGTGGTGGACTACGGGCACAATGCCGATTCGCTCTCCGCGATGATCGCCGCCCTGGAGCGCTTTCCGCAGGGCCGGCGGGTGTGCGTCTACACCACCGCCGGCGACCGCCGCGACTGCGACATGATCGAACAGGGCCGCCTGCTGGGCAACGCCTTCGACCGCGCGATCCTCTACGAGGACCACTATCTCCGCGGCCGGCCGGAAGGGCAGATCATCGCCCTGCTCCGGCAGGGCATCGAGTCGGGCAACCGCACGAAGCAGATCGAAGAGATCCGCGGCGCGGACGCCGCCGTGGAACTGGCGTTGCGCAGCGCCGGGCCGGGCGATCTGATGCTGGTGCAGGCCGACACGGTCGACGAAACGCTGCAATTCATTCGCCAATATCTGGCCTCGATCAGCAGCGAAGCGGCCGCGGAAGAGGAACCGGCCGCCGCGGAAACTGTCGACGGACACCCGATCGATCACGCCGTCCTCGCCAACGCGCCGAGCATCGCAAAGGTGTAGATCGTGGCAATGCGCATCGGCCAATTGCTGGGCTTGGTGGGACTGTTCGCCGGGGTCTTGGTTCTATCTCCCCAAGACGCCGCGGCCCGGAGCCGTTCCGCCCAAGCGGAGCGACGACAACTCATCCAGGAGATCAAATCCCAGATCGCCACCGCCCGGAGCGTGCTGGCACAAGTGGAATCCAAGGGCGGCCTGGCGGCCGGTCAGTTGGAAGCGGCGCGGAAGAAGATTGCCGCGGCCCGCGAGGCCCTGGAAGCCGCCGACGCGGAGGAAACCGCCGCCGCCCGCGCCGTGCGAGACATCGAGAACGATCTGATCGAGGCCGAGGGCGACGATTCCGAGATCGCCCGGGCCAAGGCCGCCTGGGAGGCCGCCGCCAAACAGTACAACGAACTGCTGTTCGGCCGCTCGGAAGCACAACCGGCCGATTCCGAGGGCGCCTCGACCGCCGCGTCCAGCGCGGAGTCGCCTTCCGCATCCACCGCGTCCGGCGCCCCTACGGACGACGTGATTGCCGCGGCCAAGCAGAAACTTCTGGATGCCAAACGGGAGTACGAACGCCTGAAGACCGCCCTGCGCGAGAAAGATCCCCAATGGGTATCAGACATGGAAACGTTGCGCGAGGAACGCAAGAATCGGGCCGAGGCCGCGGCCAAGGCCGGCCCCAACCTCTCCATGCTGAGAAGCTCCCGCGATTTGCGCAGCGCCAAAAGCATTGCGGCGGCCGCCCGGGCGGTGATCGCCCAGGGCGAAGCGCGACTGCGCCAGTTGGGCGTAAGACCGTCCAAGAAGCCGCCCCCCAGTTCCGCCGGCTCATCGAGTTCGTCCAGCTCCCATTAGCCCGGGTTATTCATGGGTGGGTCGAGGTCGCGCAAGCCTATGGTGGGTCTCGCAAACCGAGCAGCCGTTGCACAGTGCTGTGTCACGAAGCGGCAAGTTGATAAGCGACCGAAGACCCACCAGAACCACGGTTTGCTCGACGCCACCCTACAGTTCATGAATAATCCGGGCTAGAGTGCAGTGTTTCAGAAGGTTGCTGCTTTTCCAGGTCCTCAGGTAACTGCGGCCAACTGAACACGGGCCCCTTCCAGGCGATGGGCCAGGAGCTTGGCCACCTGGATCGCCAGGCGATAGCCCAAGAGCGGGTCGTGCTCGAAAATCTCCCGCAGTTTGACGCCGTCCACGCAGAGCAACTCGGTGTCCCTGGTTGTCACGCCGATGGCGGTGTACTTGAAGGGCTCGATGATCGCCGACCAGCCCAGCAGATCGCCGGGCACGAGGGTATCGACCGTGCGCAGTTCGCCGTTGCCCAGCAGGTATTGGATGTTCACTTCGCCGCGAAGAATGACGGACAAGTGGCTGGCCGGATCGCCTTCGCCGAACAGCGGCGTGCCGGCCTTGATGCACTTTTCCTCGGCCACCATGGCAATCCGTTTGAGGCTCTCGTCGCTGATCGCCGCAAAGTACGGGTAACGTCGCAGAATTTCCGGAGAAACCATGATCAGTTTTCAGTTTTCAGTTTTCAGTGTTCAGTTAGGGAGGGCCGGCCGCCGGCCTCCAGCGCTCGCAGTACGGCCTCGACCGCGGCGGGCACGGCCGCCTCGACCGCCGGCGTACACCGCTCGCAAAATGTAAGTATATCCTCGGCCTCAATGCCCACAAGCAGGATATCCTGATCGGCCGGCAACTCTCTTCCGGCCTGCCGGCCCAGGGCCAGAGCGGTGGGCAGGTTCACGTCGTGCGAGGCGGCGTTGCGCTGCGTGGAGATGTCGCCGGGGGTGAGGTAGTGGATCGTGCCCGGCGGCGCGCCGGTGCAGATGGCGTCGATGACGATGGCCCGCCCATAGCCGATCATCCGTTCCATGAGTTGCAATCCGCCGCGAAAATCCTCTTCGACCTCGATTTCCGGTCGATCGGCCAGACGCTCCTTGAGCACGGCGGCCACGCGCAGGCCGACGCTGTCGTCGGTTATCAGGGGATTGCCGAGGCCCAGAACCAGAGTTTTCATGGTTGCGCCAGGGGCTAGGGATTAGGGGCTAGGGATTGGGGATTGGGGGCTAGGGATTGGGAATTGGGGGCTAGGGATTGGGAATTGGGGATTGGAGGCGCGCGCGGATGGAGGCCGGGACCGTGCGTCAGCCGCTAATCCCTAATCCCTAATCCCTAATCCCTAATCCCTAATCCCTAATCCCTAATCCCTAATCCCTCCCTACTCCACAAACTGCGACAGTCGCTGGAGCGGTTCGCCCTGCGGGTTGCGGAGCGTCACTTCCAACGGCATTTGGCCGGGCAGATTGTGCGTGGCGCAGCCGAAGCACGGATCGTAGGCGCGGAATGCCATTTCCACCATGTTCAACAGCCCCTGCGAGACCTGGCCCTTGTGGATCAGGCCCTGGGCCGCCTTCTTCACCGACATGCAAATCGGGGCGTTGTTGTTCGTGGTGCCCACGATGAGGTTGACTTTGGTCAGGATGCCGCGCTCGTCGGTGGCGTAGTGGTGCGTCAGCGTGCCCCGCGGGGCCTCCACGCAGCCTACGCCCTCGGTGGGCGTTTGCGTGGGCAAGATGCGATATTCCTTGCCGGTGATCTGCGGATCGGCGGCCAGTTCGACCCAGCGCTCGGTGGCGTAGAGCAGCTCGACCAGCCGGGCCCAATGCGTGGCCAGCGTGTGGTGGATCGGTTTGCCGCCCAGGGTCTCGTACATCCGCTTGTACTCGGCATTGGCCAGCGGAGTGGCCATGTAGTCGGCCGCATTGCATCGCGACAGGGGCGTGGCCTTGTACACACCCGAGTCCTCGCCGTCGACCATTCCTTTCCAGCCCACCTTCTTCAGGTAGGGGAACTTCAAGTAGGTCCAGGGCTCGACTCGTTCGGCGATGAATTCGCGGTACTGGGCGCAATCGTACTTGGCGTGCTGCTTGCCGCTGGGGCTGGTGACGCGGATCTGGCCGTCGTAGAAGTTGGTGCAGTTGTTGCCGTCGACCATGCCCATGTTATAGGTCTTATGCACAAACAGGTCGCCGGTGATGAGCTTGACGTAGCCGCTGTTGGCCAGCACGATGTCGTCGAAGACCTTCAGCGAGAACTTGGCGAACTCGACGGCTTCGCGGCCGCGGGCTTCGATCTCCTTGCGCTGCTCTTCGTTGATGCCGCGACTGACGCCGCCGGGCAGGCCCCAGTTGGGATGCACGGGGCGGCCGCCCATGAGCTTGATCAGGGCGTGGCCGTCGTGGCGCATTTTGAGCACTTTGCCGGCCGCGTCCATGCCGACCTTCCTGATCACGCCCAGGATATTGCGTTCCAGGGGCGGGGCGTCGGGGCCCACGACGAAGTCCGGCCCGCCCAAGGCGTAAAAGTGCGTCGTATGGTCGGTGGCG
Organism: Thermoguttaceae bacterium; assembly: GCA_049509675.1. Classification (GTDB taxonomy): domain Bacteria; phylum Planctomycetota; class Planctomycetia; order Pirellulales; family Thermoguttaceae; genus JBEKZQ01. The sequence goes on from JBEKZQ010000240.1 coordinate 4,678, forward strand.
TAGAAGATGCTGTAGAACAACTCGCGGAGCTTCTTGGCAAGCGGCGGCGGATCGACGTGGAACAGGGCGTCCAGGGCCTTGCTGGCCGCCATGTGGTGCGCCTCCGGGCACACGCCGCAGATGCGGGCGGTCAGGTTGGGCATGTCCTCGGCCGGCCGGCCCACGCAAAACTGCTCGAAGCCCCGCAATTCCGGGATCTGCAAGTAGGCGTTGGCCACCTCACCCGCCTCGTCCAGGAAGATGTCGATCTTGCCGTGTCCTTCCAGGCGCGTGATGGGATCGATGGAAATTCGTTTCATCGTCGTATTCTCCGGTTCGAGATCCCCCTCTCCCTCCGGGAGAGGGTTGGGGTGAGGGGAACCTGCACAAATCGTGGCTTCTTGTATCTTCTGCCTCTGCCTGCCGCCACCCCTCACCCATCCTGTCGCACGTTACAGGCGGGAGAGGGAGACTGTTTGCTCTTCCGCCGCAACAGGCTGCCGGCCAGACTGAAACGGTAAAAACTGCCCACCGGGTCGGGTATTCCGTCGGCGATGATGCGGTCGATCTCCTCGGCGTCGTTGGAGTCGATCACCGAGGCCACGGCGCTCATCAGCCGGGCCCCGTAATCATCCACGCCGTCGTTCGGCCCGTAGCAGCCGATGCAGGGCGAATTGACCTGCGGGCAAAGCGCGCCGCAGCCGGCCCGCGTGGCGATCCCGCAGCACAGCAGTCCCTGCTCCAGCAGGCAGGTCTCTTCGTCGGCAACGACTTGCCAAGTGCGGTAGAACTTCTTGATCTTCTTTTCCTTCCGCGTGCGTTTGCACTCATCGCACACGGTCGTGTTGGCGCCGATCACCGAGCCGCGCGGCGGCAGCTTGCCGCTCAAAATGGCGGTGATGGCGTCCCAGATGCGGTCGGCCTCGGGCGGGCAACCCGGCAGGTAATAGTCCACCTCCACCGTCTGCCCCAGCGTGCGCAGCGTGTCGTAGAAAATGGGCAGATAGAGCGGGCCTTCCGGCATCTGCGTTTCGTGCTGCGGGCGGAGGTCCTTGGGGTTCTCCGGGAAGGTCATTGAACCTTCCTTGTACACCGCGTCAAAAATCTCCCGGCGGTTGTTCATGTTCGACAGGCCCGGAATGCAGCCCTCCGAGGCGCAGGAACCGAAGGCCACCAGGATTTTGGACTTGCGGCGGAGCAGTTGGGCCATGTACTCCTGCTCGCTGGTGCGAATGCCGCCGTTGAAGAGGCAGACTGCGACGGCGCCGTCGGGCAGGTTCTCGATGTCGCGGACCTTTCCGTCCACGGCGCAGGGCCAGAAGATGACGTCGAAGGCGGCGGCCACGTCGAGGATCTTGGCCCCGATCTGCAATACGGCGATCTCACAGCCGCCGCAGGAAGCGGCCCAGTAGAGGGCCAGCTTCGGCTTGGCCTGCGCGGCCGCTTCCTGGGATGCTTCACTGCCGCTCATGCGCGTACCTCCATCGCTTCCTGGTGTTCCTTGGCGATGCTCTCCAAGGCTTCTTGGCGGCGGCCGTCCTCTTGCCAGTTCTCCGGCCAGCGGAGCGGACCGAGCTTGCGGACGTCCTCGACCAGCTTGTTGATGTGCTCGGCGAGTTGCCGTCCTTCGGCGGCCGAGGCCCACACCAGCCGCACGCGGTCGGCCTCGACGCCCAACTGCCGCAGCGTGTGCTTGAGCATGGCGTAACGCCGCAGGGCCTTGTAGTTCTGCTCGATGTAGTGGCACTCGCCCGGGTGGCAGCCGGCGATCATCACGCCGTCGGCGCCGCTGGCCAGGGCCTTCACGACGAAGGTGGGGTCGACCCGGCCGCTGCACATCACGCGGATGATGCGGATGTTGGGCGCGTACTTGATGCGCGCCGTGCCGGCCAGGTCGGCCGCCCGGTACGAGCACCAGTTGCACAAGAACCCCACGATCTTTGGTTCGAAGGACATAGTTTTCAGTGTTCAGTTTTCAGTGTTCAGTTGTCAGCAGCCGCAAAAAAGCAACTGGGCCGATCGCCCCCGTAAGACGGATTGCTAATCCGTCCGTGTTCTTCGACGGATTACCATTCCGTCCTACGATGATTGATCAACTTATTCGAGTACGACTCCGCAGTTCTTGGTGTTCAGTGTTCGATTATCGGTTCGCAGTGCTCCTACTGAAAACTGAAAACTTCAAACTGAAAACTCTTTTTCAGCATCCCACAAGGCGCCTTCGATCTCGGCGAAGATCTGCTGGTTGTTGAAATGTGCGCCGGTGATGGCGGCCGCCGGGCAGGCCGCCACGCACGTGCCGCAGCCCTTGCACAAGGAAGTGATGACGCGGCTGACGGCCTTCTCCTCGTCGAACTCGATGGCGTTGTACGGGCACATGTTGTTGCAGATGCGGCAGCCCGAGCACTCCTCTTCGTTGATCGAGGCCACGATGGGCTCGATCATCACGGTGCCCTTGGTGATCATGCCGCCCACGCGGGCCGCGGCGGCCGCCCCCTGGGCCACGGCGGCGGGAATGTCCTTGGGCCCTTGGCAGGCCCCGGCCACGAACACGCCGTCGGTCATCGTGGCCACGGGGTCCAGCTTGGGATGCCGCTCCGTGTACCAGCCGGCCATGCTGCAGGAGATGCCGCAGCGCAGGCCCATCTCCTTGGCGTCGGCCTGCGGCTCGATGGCCCCCATCAGGATCACCATGTCCACCGGGATCCGCCGCTGCCGCCCCAAGAGCGTGTCCTCCACCTGCACGATCAACTTGCCCGACTCGTCGGGCTGACGCGCGGCGTCGGTCACCTCGGCCACCTTGCCGCGCACGAAGTGCATCCCTTCCTCCAACAGCCGTTGATAGAACTCCTCGTAGTCCTTCTGCGGCGCCCGCATGTCGATGTAGAATGAATACACCTCGGCCTCGGTCTTTTCCAGCACCAGGTGGCCGAACTTCATGGCCGCCATGCAACAGACGTTGGAACAGTAGGAGTTGTGGGCCGAGTCGCGGCTGCCCACGCAATGCACCAGGGCCACCGACTTCGGCTCCGTCTTGCCGTCGCGGAGCACGATCTTGCCGTTGGTCGGGCCGGCCGCGTTGCACAGCCGCTCGAACTCCATGTTCGTGTACACGTTCGCCAGCCGGCCGTAGCCGTACTGCGGGATCTGCTTGCAATCGAAAAGCTTCCAGCCGGTGGCCATGATGATGTTGCCCACCTCGAGCTCGACGATCTCGTCCTGCTGCGCGTAGTCGATGGCCTCGGTCGGGCAGACCTTCTGGCACACCTGGCACTTGCCGCGGGTGAAGAACGTGCAGTTGGCGGTGTCGATGACCGGGATCCGCGGCACGGCCTGGGGGAAGGGCGTGTAGATCGCCTTGCGATAGCCCATGCCCACCTCGAACACGTCGTCGAGCACTTTGCGCGGGCATTTTTCCACGCACACGCCGCAGCCGGTGCAGCGATCGGCCACCACGTGCCGGGCCTTCTTGCGGATCTTCACCTTGAAATTGCCCACCGAACCGCTCACCTCTTCCAACTCGGAATAGGTGAACATGGTGACCTTCTCGTGCTGACCGACCTCGGACATCTTGGGCGTGAGGATGCAGGCCGAACAGTCCAGCGTGGGAAAGGTCTTGTCGAACTGGGCCATGTGTCCGCCGATCGATGGCTCGCGCTCGACCAGGTAGACCGGGTATCCGGCATCGGCCAGTTCCAGGGTGGCCTGCAGGCCGGCGATGCCGCCGCCCACGACCAGCGTGGCCGGGTTCACCTTCACGTACATCCGTTCCAGCGGCTGCTGGTAGCGAACCCGGCCGGCCGCCGCGGCGACCAGCGCCTTGACCTTCTCGGTGGCGGCCGCCTTGCCGGTGGTCACCCACGACACATGCTCGCGGATGTTGGTCATTTGCAGCAGGTACGGGTTCAGACCGGCGTTCTCGCAGGCCCGGCGGAAGGTCTTCTCGTGCAAGTGCGGCGAACAGGCCGCCACCACCACCCGCGTCAGCCCTTCGCGCTTGATGTCGTCCTCGATCAACTGTTGTCCCAGCGAGGAGCACATGAACTTGTAGTCGCGCGAGACCACGACGTCCTCGATGTTCTTGCCGGCCCAGCGGGCCACTTCTTGCACGTCGACCGTTCCGGCGATATTGCTGCCGCAGTGGCAAACGTAAATGCCGATCTTCTCGGCCATGACAGTTCTCCCCGGGAAATAAGAAGCCAGGAGTTAGAAGTTAGCAGTTAGAATGCAGAAATCCTGCTCCCTCTCCCTTCTTACTCCTAACTCCTAACTCCTAACTCCTAACCCCTCCAGCTTGGCATTCAACACGGGCATGGCCGGCACCAGTTCCTTGCCGAAGCCCAATCGCTTCGGGTCCAGGCCGAAGGCGATGCCCAGAAGCTGCGTGAAATACATGATCGGCAAACGGAAATCGGTGTTGAAGTAGCCGTTCACCCGGCCCTGGTAGCCGTCGAGGTTCAACTGGCACATGGGGCACATGCAGAGGATCATGTCGGCCTGGTACTCCTGCGCGCTTTGCAACAAGCGGCGAATGAGCTCGAAGGCCTGCGGCTCGCTGATTTGCGTCATGTGGCCGCCGCAACAGTGGGCCTTGACCGGGTAGTCTACCACTTCGGCCCCCAGCCACTGCAGCAACTGGTCCATCTTCATGGGATATTCCGTGCTGTCGTCGACGGCGATCGGGCGCACCACCTGGCAGCCGTAATAGGGGGCCACGCGCAAGTTGCGCAGCGGCTGCACCACCTTGTCCCGCACGGCCGTCTCGCCGATGTCGTCGTGGATCACGTCGAGCATGTGGCGGATCGTCACCCGGCCCGCCTGGTAGCTCAGGCCGCCGGCGGCCAGGGCCTGGTTGATCTTCAGGCCCATTTCCGGGAAGTCGGCCATCAACTTGTCGGTCTTCTTCAGATTCAGGTAACAGGCGGCGCAGGGGGCCACGATCTGCTCGATCTGCGGATCGACCAGGGCCAGGTTCCTGGCCACCACCGCACAGGCCGTCAACTCGTCCTGGCTGAAATACTCGGTCGCCCCGCAGCAGTTCCAATCGTCGATCTCCAGGAGCTTTGATGATCGCCTGGAGCTGCTCGATCTGGCGGATCCTGGTGGGCCGCAAGGCCATGCGCCCCCGCCGGAGCATGGCCATGCCCATCGGCCCCATGCTCATCATCTTCAGCGGCCGGTTCAGCAAGTGATAGCGGGTCGCCAGGCCGAACTCGAAACTCCGCCCGTACCTGTCCACGAAGTCGGTGAACGTCTTGGCCAGGGCCGGGGCATCGGTGTCCTTGTGCATCTGCTCGGCGATCGACATCCGCTTCAAGGTGTACATGATGTCGGTAATGGGGATCTGCTGCGGGCAGCGGGTGGTGCAAAAGTAGCAGGAGACGCAGGCCCACATGGTATTGGCCGAGAGCACCGTTTCGCGCCGGCCGGCGTTGATCCAGGCAATAAGCGTCCGCGGCGTGTACTGCATGTCGGCGCCGCTGGGACAGGAGCCGCCGCAACTGCCGCATTGCAGGCAATGCACCAGCCGCTCCCCGCCCGGGGTCGCTTCAATGACCTGCTCCAGAAACGTCTCTTTCTCTTGAGCCGCAGATGTTTGCATCGAGTCTCCTCCTCATGGAATGGGCGGGTCAAGGCCGCGCAAACCTGTGCTGGGGGCTCGCAATCCGACCAGGCGCCGCCCCGCGCGGAGTGAACGAACCAGAGTGAGGCAAGCCACCGAAGCCCCACCAAGATCACGGTTTGCCCGCCCCACCCATTCCAGTATTCTATCCGATCTCATCTCACGCGGAGAGGTTGTGAATTTTTCGATTCTGCCCGATGGCAAACACAAGATGGGTGGGACGAGGTTGACGAGTCCCACCAATTGTGTGGTGGGACTCATTCCTCGTCCCACCCTGCAAGAAATCCACAACATCGGAGCTATAGCCCCCGACGCGCGTCCAGGTGGAATCATCACCTTAAGCAAGATGTGTTCCGAAACCGAGGAATAGCAGCAGAATCGTCCCAAGTGGTTTGATATCAACGGGTTGAAATTACTCGGAAAACCCAGTGTTTACTCTCGCGGCGGTCGGCCGCTCGCGGAATACCGTCGCGCGGCCACGGAATACCGCGCGTGTTGTCGGAGAAGGGAGAGGAGGGGCGCGTCGCCGGTTTCGCCAAGAACTGGTAATGTGTCCTGATCGTCTCACGTGCCCGGCACATGCCGACTACATCAAGAACATGATCAGCGGCGCGGCGCAGATGGACGCGGCACTGTGGTTGGCGTCGGCGGCCGAAGGCCCGACGCCGCAGACCCGCGAGCACGTCCTGCCGGCCCATCAGGTTGGCGATCGACGCTCTTCCTTTGCAACCCTTCTATGAGAGTAGTCTGAAAGGCGTTGGCCAGACCGTTTGCGTTGGCATCCCGCGCGTTAAGCGGGAGAAGCTGGAAACGCTGTTCGATCGTCTTCACAATGGAAACGGTGTCGTACTGGGTGTGGTCCACGAAGCCGCGCTTCGCGTACGGAGAGATGATCAGGCATGGTGTGCGCTGACCATCGCCCCATGCGTCCAGTTTCGGGGGCACGACATGGTCCCAACGGCCGCCGTAGTCGTCGTAGGTGATGATGATCGCCGTGTGGGCCCAGGCCGTACTGTTCTGGACGGCTTGAACAATTTCCACGACGTGCTCTTGGCCTTGGAGCAAGGCGAAATGCGGATGCTCGGTCTCCTCGCGGGACTGTACGATCCAACTGACTGCTGGAAGCGTGCCGTTTGCCAAATCGGCATACAACACATTCAGGTCCTGAAGATGCGCGTTTGGTCCGGTAGTGGCCCGGTTCAGCGTGTGCCCATCCGGTAGAAAGGGCGCGTAGTTCGCAAAATAAGAGAAGGGCTCCCAATAACTATTCCACTCGTCGCGCTGTTGTCCCAGCAGGGCCGCGGCCCAGGCTTCGCTGTACCACTTCCAGCTCACGCCCGCCGCGTCCATGCGATCGCCGATGGTCGGCACGTAACACGGTTTCGTCGGGTCGGCATCGTTGATCGGCAACAGGCGTTCGTCCACAGGATGGTTCTCGCTGCGCGGCGCTTGCGCAGGCATTGGGTACCCCGTAACGTACTTCCCGTCGAACGTCAGAGCACCGTCGTGCAGGTTTTTCGTTCGCGGATCGTACCTGGAGATGAACTTGCCGTTCTTGGGAAGAGGCTGGTTCCAGGGTATGGGGGCGGCCGCAACCATGAAAAAATGCTCGACCTCCGATCCGCCATAGGTCGCCAGGAAGAAATTGTCACAAAGGGTGTACTGCAGTGCCAATTGGCCTTCGGGCAGCTTCGTCCCGTCGTAGTAGCTCATGACGAGCGAACCGTTATCGCTCCAGGCGACGAACTTGTCCATATTGCCGTTGCTCGGCTCCAAGGCGCCGTTATCGATCTGCAATTGATTACGGTAAAAATTGTGTACCGCGTCATCGCTGGCTTGGTTTGGTGGAATGTATTTCCCCAGGTCAAACGGCATCACGGGAAGCCCGCCAGGAATCGGCGGATTAGTGGAAGGTTTGGGGAGACTCTTGAGCGGCTTGCCGAACCTATCGACCTGGCGTATCGTAGGCCCGGCATTGTTCAGGCCGTTGGCCCCGGGGAACAAGCCATACAAGCCGTCGAAGGTCCAATTCTCCTGGTAGATGATGATGAAGTGATCGATGTTCTGCAAAACACTGGTATCCGCCGTCCGGACGACAGACAACAGTGGTTGCTTGTCGGTTCGCCGCTCCTTGGCTGACCCCTTCGGGCTGCGTGTTTGCTTTGCGCCCTTGTCGTCCTTTGAAGCCTGCCTCGGCGGAAGCGAATCCACCTCCGGCGACGGCATCGCGCTGCGTTTCGGCGACTGGGCCATCACCGGCAAGATTAAGGTCAGCATAGCTAACCAAATTACAGGACGACATGTGCGAGACATAAGGGCTGAAAAGAAGATGAAAGGAAAAGGAAAGGAAAAGGGGTCAGAACTGAATGGCACTTGAACTTTGCTAAGTTGTTTTGTGGAAAGCTGATATGGACAAAAAAGGCCTCACTTGTCAAAAGAGGGGTTGTGAGAAACCCATTCCCCAGTGGCAAGGAGGCCAAAGA
>JBEKZQ010000241.1:0-9648 GCA_049509675.1 Thermoguttaceae bacterium
CAGCCCGAAAGGCTGGCCGCACTGTAGCGGCCCCGCGTGGAGCCCGGACGGGCAATGGATCGCCTTTGCCTGCCGTTGGGACGCCGGCAACGCCCTGTTTCTCGTTCCCGCCGCCGGTGGCGCGCCGAAATCGGTGTACGACCAGCAAGGTGCCTGCGAGCCGCACTGGTCGCCCGACGGAAAACGGCTGGTCTATGAAACCGAGGCCCACCTCTATACCATCGGTCCTGACGGCAAGAAGAATCGGCCCGTGACCTGGTTCGGCGGAGTGCAGCGCTACGGCCGTTTTACCCCCGATGGGAAATCGATCCTCTACTGCCAAGGCGAATCGGAGCGCGGCCCCTGGGAGCTTTATACGATCCCGGCCCAGGGCGGCACGCCCGTGAAACTCACCGAAGGCGGCTCCGACATGAATCCCGACTGGAGGTAGCCGTGAAACATGGAACTGGGTGATATCCATAGACTCTTCCAGGTATCCCAAAACTGTGTGGAGAGGGCGGAAAAGATACCGGCGATGAAAACGGCCGTTCCGCCCCGCAGGGGCATGAACATGTCAGCCCAGGGCAAGCGCAGCGCCGCCCTGGGTTTGGAGATTCGCAAACGCGAAGCCCTGAAAGGGCGAAACAGTCGAGAGTGCCTGGAGTAATGTCTCAGTCCTTGGTGAAGAATATACTGCATCTGGTGTACAGCACGAAACATTGCCAGGCTTGGATTCCCGAAGATGTCCGAGACCGACTGTACGCCTATCAGGCTGGCATCTACAAGCAATGCGAAAGCCCCGCGATTGTCATCGGCGGCGTCGAGGATCACGCCCACGCTCTTTTCTTTCTGTCGAAGAATCACGCCCTGAAGAAGATTGTCGAAGAAGTCAAGAAGGGCAGCTCACCCAGGGCGGCGCTGCGCTCTGCCCTGGGCTGGTATGTTCGCGCCCCTACGGGGCAGAACTTCGCCCCTCTGGCCATCGCCTGCCTTCTGGCGTTGATGTCCTGGGGCCTGACAGCCCCCGCGGCCGACTATGAACCGGGCACGCCCGGCACGTATCTGTTCGACGCCGGGGCCGCACGGGCAGGCCCGCGGTCCGCCGCTGATTTGCACCCGAAAGCCGGCTGGACGCTGCTGCCGGAAGACGAACTGACGCACAAGTTCCGCGGCGACGCCGTCGTCTTGAACGACCGGCTCGCCGTGGTGCTCCGCGCGGCCGGGACCGGGGCCGAGGTCTATGGACAGACGGCGACGGGTCCCAAGTACCGCGTGGAAATCTCCCCGCGAACCCTCTCCGGCCGCAAACCGACCGCGCTGTCCTCGGTGCGGATTATCGAGAACGGGCCCGCCGCCGTCGCCCTGACCGCCTCCTTCGCCATGACCGACGGCATTTCCTGTTCGCTCAAGTACCGTATCACGGCGGGCCAGATGATCGTCGAGGTGCGGCCGGGCCGGGGCGCCGACCGGCTGGCCGTGCTGGCCGAGCCCCGTTACCTGGTGATCCCCGACTTCTTCGGCCACGACATGGTCTTCGGGCCCCAGAGCGTATCTCGCCGGCGATTGCGGCTGCCTGCCGAGAACATGCTCTTGTCGCTGCTGGACGCCGGCAACGCCGAGGTGATGTGCGTGTGGGGCTCCAACCGGCAGGAGGCGATCGCCCTTCGATCCGCGGCAGGGCCGGCCGAGATCGGCAGTTGCGAGATCGAGTCCGCCGTGGACAAGCCGATCTGGGTGGCCTGCCTGGAGGGGGCCGGCCTGTGGCACGAGCAGACGGCTGCTCCCTGGAAACCGCCTTTTCCGGCCAAGTGGCGCGTTGATTTCCTGCAGGGCTCCGGCGAGGCGTCGTCAAGTTGGCTTGGCGATGAAACCAGAACCCGCGAGAGCGTGCCGCCAATGCGTCCTTCGCCCGCAATGCTGGTCTACGCCATGGATCGCAGCCAGGCGACGCCGCTGACGACGTTCACGCCCATCGACATCCTGCGCGGCACGCTGGGCGTCGGCCCCTGCCAGTACATCCTGCAGACCGAGGGGCTGGCCTCGGACGCCAACCCCACGCCGGACAACGTGATGACCTGGATCGAGAAGCAGTTCAGCCGGAAGAAGGAGAAAAAGGCTGCCGACGAGATCGGCGAGCGGCTGGCCCAGATGGTCGAGCACGTCGGCCAGGCGCAGGCGCGGATCGGCCGGTACGGCCGCATGTTCGCCGAGGTGGATCGGCTCTGTGACGCGGCTGCCGCGGGGGCCAACGCGTCGCGTGCGACCCTGACTTCGCTGGCGCGCTCTGGTTTCCAGATGGCGCAGATGCATGTCCAGCCGCCTCCGACCGACCGCGCCCGGCAACTGGCCGACCAGGTGCTCGGCCTGATCGGCAAGAATAATGCGGCGGCCGAGTGCGAAAGGCTCGGCGCGAGTCTCCGCGCCCTCGGCGGCGAGCAGGATCGTACAATGGCCGTTTGCCGAATGAAGGCCCGCTGGCTCAGACAGTCGGCTGCCATGCTGGCCGAAGATCATCCCGCCGACGCCGAATTGGCCGGAAAGGTCCAAGCCAAGACGGAGGAAATGTTGCGAACGAAGTGATTGATACGGGGACTGTCCCCATTTTCGCTCCGCGAAAATTGGACTGTCCCCTTCCGTTGCCGGGCTAATAACTGGAGACCCACATGATGAACAAGATGCGATCTGTTGCCCAGGTAGGATGGTGTCTGCTCGCTGCCGCCGCCGGCTTAGTTCTGGCCGTTTGGGCCGCGCCGGCGGCCGACGCGGCGGAAAACCTTTTCGGCAATCCGAGTTTCGAGAACGGCCGCGATCAGTGGCACCTGGACCACTCCGGCAGAACGGTCGCGCAATTCACCGTGGACGAGAAAGAGGCGGCGGCCGGCCAGCGCAGCGCGCTGATCAGCATGGGCGCCGTCGATGGCTGGGGCGTCCAGTTCGGCCAGACGATGGAAGCCCCGGACCTGGGCAAGACCTATACCTTCGCCGTGCTGGCGAAGAGCGTCAAGGCGCCGGTCGCCCTGCGGCTGGAAATCGAGCGTCGCGGCGACCCCTATGACCGGGCCGCCGCGACTCCGCGGCAGACCGTCACGAAGGACAAGTGGACCGAGTTGCACGTCACGTTCAAGATCGACAAACCCTTTCCGCAAGGATGGTTTGCCTACGTGAGCTGCAACCAGCCCGACGCTGAATTTCGCCTGGACATGTTCCGCCTGGTGGAAGGCGACTATGTTCCCTACGAGAAGGCCGCCCGCGAGGAGATCGCCGCTGCGGCCGTTGCGCTGCTGGATAGCGTGCAGCCGTCGCCTGCGCCGCTCTCCGCTCAGGCCATCCTGGGGCGAAAGGGCTGGGTGCAACTGCCCGAGGACGCCACCGACACGCGCTTCCGCGGCGACGCGGTGCTGGTGAACGATCGCCTGGCCCTGGTGCTCCGCCGCGGGGCGGCAGGGGCGGAACTCTACGGCCTGGGCCCCGCCGGACCGGTCCTCCGCGCCGTGCTCGCGCCCGCGGGCGACCAGCGGGCCGCGGAACTGCAAGCGGTGGCCGTCGTGGCCAGCGATCCCAGCCGAGCGGCCGTGGATGCCACGTTCCAATCGCCCGGCGGCCGTAAACTTACCATTCGCTATGAGCTGGCGATGGGGCAAACGTTTGTCAAGACCGAGCCGCGCGCGGGCGCCGAGGGGCTCAGCGTCGAGGCGCCCTGCCGCTTCCTGGTCCTTCCCGACTTCTTCGCCGACGACATCGTCATCGATGCGGCCGAGATCCCCATGGCCTCGGCGGAAATACCCAGCGAGAACTTCCTCCTGCACCTGCTTCCCGACCGGCAGGCGATCGTCATGGCCGTCGCCGCCAACCGCGGCGAGGACGCCCGCATCAATCTCTCCGGACAGGACGGCGGAAGGCTCGTCCGCTCCAGCCGGATGTCGTACGGCAAGGGCGGCAAGATCTGGGTGGCGGTCCTCGATGCCCCAGGGGTTTGGCACCAGCGGGGCGTGAGCAAGGAGGAGGCCGGCAAGATCCTCGCGCTGGACTGGACGGCGCCGTTTCCCGCCCAGTGGCGCGTCGACTGGCGACTGCGCGGCCGGTTGACCGCCAGTTGGGAAATGGCTGTGCAACTCCGAAGCGGCGAGTTCCTCAAGTACGGCTGGTTCGGCGGCGCCAACACCCTGCCCGCCGATCGCAAACGCTGGACCACGGTGTTGGGAAGTTTTCTTTATCCCTGCTGGCTGGATCAGGCGCGCCGCGGACATTTCCAGCCGCTGACCAGACCGGAGCGCTTCGAGGGTCCGGCCGTGATCTATCCCATCCAGCGCGCCAAGGAAACGCCGCTGCGCGAGTTCACCGTGGTGGACATCGTGCGGGCCACGCTGGGCGTGGGGCCGTGCGAGTATATCCTCGACGTGGAAGGGCAAGGGGCTACCATGAAGGGACGCGCCACCTGCGCCACCCGCGACGCCTTGGGGGCCATCTACTCTGCCAAGCAGCAGAAGCAGCGCAGGGCCGACATCGAGAGACTTCTCGACGACGTGGTGATCTTCGTGAAGCATATTCGCGGGCGGATCGAGCAGTACGTGGCTTTCGGGCACGCAACGCTGGCCTACCTGGACCAAGAGAAGAAGGCCCATCCGGAATTATCCGGCGTGCTTGCCGACCTGGAAGATTCGGCGCGCGCGATCGACGCGGCCTTTGCCGGGCACAAGACGGCCATCAAGACGCCGCAGTACGTGGTCGATCTCACCGAGAAGTTCCGCAACACGCTCCTGGATTACGAAGGGGAGGATGCCTTGAAGAAGTGCCAGGCGATTACCTTCGCCATCGTCGAGGTGGGCGGCAATCAGGATGAGTTGGTGGGCGAGTGCCGCAACGCCGTGAAGGTCTTGCGGCAGCGCGCGGCCCTGGCGCTGGCCACCGATCCCCGCGCGGCCGGTGTCGCGCGTGAAATCCGCGATCGCACGCAAAAGGCCCTGCGCAACGCCACGTCCTACGAGTCGCCGCGGCATTGAGAAGGTCTTGGGATTTGAGATTTCAGATCTCAGATTTCAGATCTCAAATTTGAGATTTGGGATCTGAAAACTGAAAACTTAAAACTGAAAACTTAAAACTGAAAACTCCCATGCGAACGCTGCTACTGAGCGTGACGGCTCTGCTCCTGCTGGCCGGCGGTTGCGCCCAGCGCAAAGCGCCGCCGGAATCTGCTCCAACGGACTCCGCGGTCGTGAAGACGATCCACACCAAGACGGGGATCGACATGGTGCTCATCCCCGCCGGAGAGTTCGCCCTGGGCGACGACCGCGGCGAGAGTGACGAACAGCCGGCCCATCGCGTCCGCCTCGCCGCGTTCTACATGGACGCCTGCGAGGTGACCCAAGCGTCGTTTCAGGCCATCATGGGGCGCAATCCATCGAAGGCGAAGGGAGAGGATCGCCCGGTGGAACGCGTGAGTTGGTTAGCGGCCGCGCAGTATTGCAACATGCGCTCGGCCCGCGAAGGTTTCAAGCCCTGTTACGACCTGAAGACGCTCTCTTGCGATTTCACGGCCGACGGCTACCGGCTGCCGACCGAGGCGGAGTGGGAGTATGCCTGCCGCGCCGGGACGACCACCCGCTGGTCGTTCGGCGACGAGCCGGCCGCGTTGGCCAAGCATGGGTGGTTCAAGGGCTGTGCGGAGAAGACGACGCATCCGGTGAAGCAGAAGGAGCCCAATCCGTGGGGGCTTTACGACATGTACGGGAACGTAGCCGAATGGTGCAACGATTACTACGTCGATCGCTACGATGGCGCGGCGGCCGAAAATCCGCGCGGCCCGGCCAAGGGCTCCGAGCGCGTGCTGCGCGGCGGCAGTTTCAGAAGCGGCGCGGACGACTGCCGCTCTTCGGCCCGACACAGCGAGCCGCCGGTGTTTGCCGACGTCTGCTTTGGATCCGAGGCCTACGGATTCCGCTGCGTGCGCAGCGCAGGCCCGGCCGGCCGCTAATGGATGGGAACCCATGCAGTTACCCAAGTATTCGATTGGCATTGGCGATCGCTTTGCCCACCAAGGAGTCTCGCAGCTCGATGCCCTGATTCTGGCCCGGCAGCACGGCGTGCAAATCGCCCCCGTTTGGAACAAATCGCACCGCGAGCACGCGATCGTCGGCAGTTGCCCGAGCGACGTGCGGGCGGAGGCGGAAACGGCCGTGCGGGCGCGCGGCTGGAAAGGGCCGTACTTCGTCGACGCCGACCATGTCGGATGGAAGACGGTGGAGCGTTTCCTGGAGCCGTGCGACTTCTTCACCCTGGACGTGTCCGAACAGATCGGCGCCGATGCGGGCCAGCAGGCCGTGTCGCGGTTTGTCGCCCGGCACCAGGCGTTGATCGGTCGGCTGGAGACGCCTGGCTTCGAGCGGCCGCTGGAGATTGCCGAGCCGCTCTTGGCCGGCGCGGCCCGGAAGTACCTCGCCGCCGTGGCGGAGGCCGGCCGAATCTATCGACGCATCGAGGCCGCCAAGGGGCAAGGCAATATGATCATCGAGGTCTCGATGGACGAGACCGAACAGCCGCAGACGCCCTCGGAGTTGTTGCTGATTCTGGCGGCCCTGGCCGACGAAGGCATCCCTCTGCAGACGATCGCCCCGCGATTCAGCGGACGGTTCAACAAGGGCGTGGACTACCTGGGCGACCCGCGGCAGTTTCAGCGGGAGTTCGAGGAGGACCTGGCCGTGGCAGCCCTTGCCGCCAGCGAGTTCGCTCTGCCCGGGAACCTGAAGCTGAGCATCCACTCGGGCAGCGACAAGTTCTCGCTGTACCCTCTGATCCATGCGGCGTTGGAAAAGTTCGACGCGGGGGTGCATCTGAAGACGGCCGGCACGACGTGGCTGGAAGAACTGATCGGGCTGGCAATGGCGGGCGGCGACGGTTTGGCAATTGCCAAGGAGGTCTACGCCGCCGCGCTTTCGCGGATCGACGAGTTGTGCGCCCCTTACGCGACGGTGGTCGGCATTGCCCGCGATGCGCTGCCTCCGGCCGACGTGGTGAGCCGCTGGGACGGCGCCACCTTCGCGGCGGCCTTGCGCCACGAGCAGTCGTGCCCGGCCTACAATCCCCACTTGCGGCAGTTGCTGCACGTCGGTTACCGCGTGGCGGCCGAGATGGGACGCCGCTTCACGGATGCGTTGGAAAAACATGCCCAAGTCATCGCCGCCAGCGTGACCGACAACCTCTACCGGCGGCATGTGCAGCCGTTATTGCAGGGGGGATAAATGCTATTGAAACGGGTGTTGGCCGCCGCATTGGCGGCGACTGCAATCGGCCTGACGGTGGTGGTCGGTTGGCTGGCGTTGCGGCACGCGCCGGGCCAAGTAGCCCCGCCCGTCGCCCAGTCTGCGGCCGACGGCGGAGCGGCGGACTCCGCTTTGTCGTTCGCGCCCGACGGCGCGCCGGCGATCACCGTCGATTATCCCGAGGAGGGATCGATCTTCCCGCCGGAAATCACGCCGCCGACGTTCCTCTGGCACGACGGCTGTGCGGCCGCTGTTGCTTGGCGGATCGACGTGGAGTTCTCCGACGGCGCGCCCGCCCTGCACTTGCCCGCGCGTGGCGAGCCGCCCCGCGTGGGCGAAATCGACCCGCGCTGTAGCGCGGAGACCAATGAGTTGCCCACGCTCGCGCCCCAGGAGGCCTCGGCGCGGAGCTGGACCCCCGACGCCGAGACCTGGGAGCGCATCAAGAAACACTCCGTGGCCGGGCCGGCAACGGCCCTGTTCACCGGGCTGACTGGCGCCCAACCGGCGCAGGGCGTTTCGCGCGGGCGGGTCGCCTTTCGAACCTCCCGCGACCCGCTGGGCGCGCCGATCTTCTATCGCGACGTGCCGCTGATGCCCTCGAGGCTGGAAAAAGGCGTGATCCAACCGATCGCGAAGAATGCGCAACCGCTGATCGCCTGGCGGCTGCGCAACGTGGCCGAGCCCCGCAGCCGGCTGCTGCTGGAGAATCTCCCCACCTGTGCCAACTGCCACTCTTTCTCGCGCGACGGCAAGACCCTGGCCATGGACCTGGACGGCCCCTTGAACGACAAGGGGGCTTACGTGATCGCCCCGATCGAGCCGCGGATGTCGATTCGCGACGAACACGTAATGACCTGGACCTCTTACCCGGATAAGCCGCCCGGCCACAAGACGACGGGTTTCATGTCGCAGATTTCGCCCGACGGCCGGTTCGTCGTGAGCACGCTGAACGAAGCGCTCTACGTCGCCAATTTCACCGATTACCGTTTTCTCCAGGTGTTCTATCCGACGCGGGGGATCTTGGCGTATTACGACCGCTCTGCGCACCGCATCCGGGCGCTGCCCGGGGCAGACGACCCCCGCTACGTACAAACCAGCCCCGTGTGGACTCCCGACGGCAAGGAGCTGATTTTTTGCCGCGCTGGGGCCAAGGACCCTTATCCCAAGGACCGGAAGTTGGCGACCTACGCCGGCGACCCCAACGAGATTCCGATGCAGTACGACCTCTACCGGATTCCGTTCGATAGCGGGCGGGGCGGGCGGCCGGAGCCGATCCGCGGCGGGGCCGGCAACGGCCGGAGCAACTCCTTCCCGAAGGTCTCGCCCGATGGCCGCTGGATCGTCTTCGTCGAGTGCCGCAACGGCCTGTTGATGCGGCCCGACAGCCAGCTTTACATCCTCCCGATCGAGGGCGGCACGCCGCGGCGGATGCGCTGCAACACCGCGCGGATGAACTCCTGGCACAGCTTCTCGCCCAACGGCCGCTGGATGGTCTTTTCCTCGAAGAGCCGTTCGCCCTATACGCAGATGTTCTTGACGCACCTGGACGAAGAGGGCCGCGACAGCCCGGCCATCTTGATCCCCAATGCGACCGCGGCCAACCGCGCCGTGAACATCCCCGAGTTCGTCAACATTCCGCCGGACGGATTGCTCAAGATCGACGTGCCGGCGGCCGAGATCTACCGGCTCCTTGACCTCGGCAAGGAATTGGCGGACAAAGGCCGCAACGAGGCGGCCATCGACTCCTTCCGCAAGGCCCTCGCCATCGATCCGCGGTTCGACAAGGCACACTACGAACTGGGCGTGCTCCTGACCAAGTGCGGACGGCTGGACGAGGCCATGGAGCACTATCGGGTGGCTCTGAAAACCGACCCGCGCAGCGCGGAGAGCCACAACAACCTCGGGGTCCTGTTGGCCGGCCGGGGACTGCTCGATGAGGCGATTGTCCATTACCGCGCGTCGCTGGAAACCGATCCCGCCCATGCGGGACACCACGGGAACCTTGCCGCCGCCCTGGACGGCCGCGGCGAGCGCGAAGAGGCGATGCTCCACTACCGCAAGGCGGTGGAGTTGGGCGGCGGGGATCTGGCCCACTACAATCTGGGCCGCGCCCTGGCCCGCCAGCGACGGTTCGACGAGGCCATCGCCGAGTATCAAGAGGCCGTCGCCGCCAAGCCGGGGTGGGCCGAGGCCCACAACAACCTGGGCGACGCCCTGTTCTCTGTAGGCCGGATTGCCGAGGCCATCACGCACTTCGAGCGCGCATTGCAATTGAAACCCGATTATCCCCTGGCGCGCCGCAACCTGGAAACGGCCCGCGCCGCAGCCGCCAGCTCCGACGGGCCGGAGCCGCCTCGCGAACAGCCCCCCTCTCCCTCCGGGAGAGGGCCGGGGTGAGGGGATGGAGGAC
>JBEKZQ010000242.1:0-9647 GCA_049509675.1 Thermoguttaceae bacterium
GGCCCAGGCCGTGCGGTCGCGTTCACTCCGCCTGTCCCTGCGTTCGGCCGCCGTCGAAGTTTTGGCCTCACTGCCAGACAAAGCGAACGAGCGACCGGCGATCCGACAACTCCTTCGCGATCTGATCGACGAGCAGACCGATCCGCGCAACACCGTCAGCGTGCCTGAACTGTACGCCGAGCTGATCCGCGGCCTGGCGCGGCACGTCGAGCCCGCCGACGACCCGCGCATGCTCGCCGCCCTGCGCAGCACGTCGGCCGAGGTGCGTCTGGAGGCGGTGCGGGCGTGGTCGGCCGGGCATCGCGGCATCCTGCCCAAGGAGGTCGCCGATGCCTGCAACGACGGCGACTCCCGCATCCGCGCCACCGCCGTCCAGGCCGTGGCCATCCGCCAACATCCCCACGCCCGGGAGTACCTCAACGACGCGCTCCAGGACTCGGAGCTTGCGGTTCGACTTGCGGCCATCGCGGCGTTGGGCCAGTGGGGCGACGGGCAATCCCGGGCCCTGCTGGCCGAGCTTCTCAAGGACCACAGCGAAGGGATCCGCGCCGAAACCGTTTCCGCCCTGGCGCACGCGGGAGCGGAAGCGGCCGTCCTCAGCGCAGCGGGCGACGCCTCGTGGCGCGTGCGGCTGAAGGTGGCCCAGGCCCTGGAGGCCTACTGCGATCGCGACGGCGCCGCCGCCGCCCGGAAACTCCTCGACGACCCGAGCGCCGAAGTCCAACGGCGCATGGTCCTGGCCCTGGCCAAATGGCCCCTGGAGCAGGCTGGGCCCTTGCTGCTGGAGGCCCTGGGCAAGCCGGCCTACAGCACGCGGAAGACGGCCGCCACGCAACTGGCGCTGCGCTGGCCGCCGGCCGGCGAATTCCCCGTCCACGATCTGCCCTTGCGCCGTGCGAAGGCCCTCGATGAGTTGACCATGCGCTTTCGGCAGCAGTTCGCCGCGCCCGACCGCATCGCTGCCGGCGACCATGTCATCCCGGCCTCGGCCGTGCTCCAGCAGAAGGCCGATCCGGCCACGCTGGCACGCGTCGAGCAACTCCTGCGGCAACAGCAGATCTCGCAATTGGCGCAGGTCGGTCCGGGGCTCGTCGCGGCGTTGGAACAATTGGCCCTGGACGACAAACAGCTTCTGCCCGAGAGCGTGTTTCACGAGGTATTGCCGGGCTGCGACGAGGTTTTTGCCGCCCTGGATCGGCTCGCTTCCGCCGACGTTGCCGAGCGCCGCCGCGCGGCCGAGGCCCTGCTGACGCTGGCCGCCAAGCAGCCGCTTGGACGGCTGGCCATGGCTCGCTTGAGCAATCTGGCACTGGCCGAAACGGACATGCTCGTATGGCGGAGCATTTTGGAGGCGGTGGCCGGCGACGGCAGCGAGCCGGCGCTCCGCATGGCCTACGCGGCCGTCGGGCATGCCTCGCCCGAGGTCCGCCGCCGCGCCTGCGAACACCTGGCCGCGCATCCGGCCGCGGCCAACGTCAAGTTCCTCCTGCCCGCCTTGCACGATTCCGACCAGGCGGTGGTGATCGCGGCCGTCCGCGCTCTGCGGGCGGTGGGCACGCTGGACGACACGCAGCCGGTGCGGCAATTGCTCTCCGCCGACAACGAGGAGCTGCAACGGGAGGCGGCCGTCGCCCTGGTCAGCCTGCACGATGCGGCCGGCAATGCGGCCCTGGAACGCCTGGCCTACAGCAGCGATCCGCAATCCCGCACGGCAACGGCCCGAGCGCTGGGCCAATTGGCCGATCCCGCCTTCACGGCCATTCTGATCCGCATGTTGGACGATCCTTACGTCAGCGTCAGCCGTGCGGCCCTGAGCAGTTTGCCGCAGGTGGTGGGCCGCGACGAGGGCCAGGTCGGCGACGGTCCCGCCGCCGGCACGCCGGAGCAGGTGCGGCGGTGGAAGAAATGGTTCGAGGCCAAGGGCCGCACGCCCGGGCCGTAATGAGATCGTGGGGCGTGGGGCGTTGGGCGTGGGCCGTGAAATTAAGGTCCCCCTCTCCCTCCGGGAGAGGGCCGGGGTGAGGGCGGTTGGCCATGAAGACCCCGAAACCTACGGACTTACTCCCCCCGGGTAACGCCGCAGCGACCGGCCCGAGTGGCCGATCATCGAGTTTTTCGCCGGCCTGAGCATCGCCGCTCAACGTAGCACGTCGCGCGGCCCAATTTCACGGGCAAACCTTGCTTTGCGCGTTAAATAACTGGTAACGCGTCCCCCGATTTCCGGAGCAACGGTTCTCGGCCGAGGCCGCGGCAAGGATCGGCAAAAAACCGCTCCCAGCGGACGACACCGACCAGTTGTCTCACATTTGGGTAGCCACGGAAGAAACGCGGATGAAACACGGACAGAGAGCAGTTCGTTCCGTCCTTTGACTCCGGTCTGGCCGTCCTTTCCGTGTTCAATCCATGTTTCATCCGTGGCTGCCATTGCCATTTTCTTCTTCCGCCGCCCGGAGTCGCCGTTGACTTTACCGGCGCCTATCCGCCGCGCAATCGTCCCGCACCACGGATGAGCACCACGGCCAGGTAAACGCCGGCCGCCAAAATGATGATCGACGGCCCGGGCGGCAGGTCCCAGTGATAGCTGACTCCCAGGCCAGCCGTGATGAAGGCCATGCAGCAGAGGATGGCCAGGCCCATCATCTGCCACAACTGCCGCGAGAAATGGCCGGCGACGGCCGCGGGCAGCGTCAGCAGGGCGATGACCATGACGATGCCCACCACGCGCACCAGGAGCACGACCGTCAGCGCAGTGAGGCACAACAGCAGCAGGTAGTGCAGCTTGACGCGGACCCCGCGCAGTTCGGTGAACTCCTCGTCGAAGCACACGGCCAGGAACTTGTGATACAGCGCGATCCCCAACCCCGCCACCAGCAGGTCCAATGCGACCACCAGCCGCAGGTCTTCCCGCCCCACGAGCAGGATGTTGCCGAACAGGTAGCTCATGGGATCGGCGTAGCCGGGCGTCTTGGCGAAGAACAACAAGCCCACGGCCATGCCCACCGACCACAGGGCGCCGATCACGCTGTCCTCGCGTTGCCGGGCGTAGAGGCTGACCAGGCCGATGAGCACCGCGGCCAGCAAGGCCGAGGCCACGGCGCCGTAGAGCGGATCGCACCAGGCCCAGCCGCAGACGGTCCGCAGGTAGAGGGCTGCGCCGATGCCGCCCAGCACGCAATGCGAGATCGCGCCGGCGATGTAGGTGATCCGCCGCGTGACGACATAGGTGCCGATGATGCCCAGCGCCACGCTGGCCAGAATGCCCACGATAAAGGCATCGTGGAAGAAGGCGATGTCCGGATCGCGGAGGGCCTGGAAGAATTCACTCATGGACGTGTTCCCGCTGGCAGATGGCCTCGTGGTGCCGCACCATCTGCACCTCTGCGCCGTACATCTCCCGCACCATCTCGCCCGTAAGCTGGCTGATCGGATGCACCACGACGCGGCGATTCACGCAGATCGCGCTTTCGACCAAGGCGGAAACGAACCCCAAGTCGTGCGAGACCACCACGACTGTCATCCGCCGGTTCAACTCCTTGAGGACCTCGAACAGCCGGGCCTCGACCAGCGAATCGACGTTGGAGGTAGGCTCGTCGAGCAACATCAGTTGCGGCTCGCAGCAGAGGGCCCGGGCGATGAGCGCCCGCTGCCGCTGTCCGCCGGAGAGCGCGGCGAAGGGCCGCCGCGACAGGTCGTCCATGCCCACCTGGGCCAGGGCCTGGTGGGCCGCGCGGCGATCGGCCCGGCCGTACCAGCCGAGCCATCCGGCCGGCCCGCCGCGGCCCAGCCGGCCCATCAAGACGATGTCCGTCACCGTGGCCGGGAATTGCGGATCGTGCCGCACGTGCTGGGGCACGTAGCCGATCGATAGCCGCACGCACCGCGGCGGCTGGCCAAAGACGCGGACCTCGCCGCGGGTCGGCCGCAGCAGTCCCAGGATCAGTTTCAAGAGCGTGGTCTTGCCGCCGCCGTTGGGGCCCACCATGCACACCGACTGTTGCGCGCGGATGTGCAGATTGACGTCCTCCAACACCGGCACGCCGTTGTAGGCGAACGATACGTCACGCATGTCGATCACGGGTGTTTCGGGCATGAAGTTAGGAGTTAGAAGTTAGGAGTCAGAAGTCAGAAGTCAGAAGTCAGGAGTTAGGAGTTAGGAGTTAGGAATATCGTAAGACGGATTGGCAATCCGTCCTACGGGCGGCTCCCTATCTTCTTGTCACATCATCTTCCTGTCAGACCTCGCGGCCGGCTTCTCGCTCGCCAGGGCCTCGGCGATTTTGGTCGCCAGGTCATCGAGATTCGCCACCACGTCCTTCGCCAGCGGATCCAAGGGGCGGACCGTCCCGCCGATTGCCTCGGCCACGGCCTGCACGCCGCGCGGATCGAATTGCGGCTGCACGAAGACGATCCGCACCCGCTCGGCCCGGGCCCGGGCGATCAGCCGCCGCAGTTGTCGCGGCGTGGGCGACTTGCCGCCCAGTTCGACCGCCTGCTGTTTCAGGCCGTAGGCGTCGGCCAGATAACCGAAGGCCGGATGAAACACATAGAACGATTGCCCGCGATAAGGCGTCAAGGCCCGCGTAAGCCGGGCGTCGACCGCATCCAATTCTGCGGCAAGCGCGGCCAGGTTCTTGCGATAATCGCCCGCATGGGCGGGGTCGGCCCGGCACAGGGCCTCGCTGACGTTGGCGGCCATGATTTTCAGGTTCGCCGGCGACATCCAGACGTGCGGATCGGGCTCGCCCTGCCGGCCGGTTTCCTCATGTTCGTCCTCGTCAAGATCCTCGTCCATCGGTCGTTTGCGGATGCCCCGGGCCGTGTCGATCACGGAGAGGTTGGGGTGGTTGGCGGCGATTCTTTCCACCAGTCGTTCCTCCAGCGGCAGGCCCACCTTGAAGAACAACGTCGCCTTGCTCAACTGCACGATTAGCCTGGGCGGGGGCTCGAAAACGTGCTCGTTCTGTCCCGGCTGGACCAGCACATTGACTTCGACATGCGCGCCGCCCACCCGCTCGACCAGGCCGGCCAACGGCGCGATGCCGGCAAATACCGCGAGGCTGTGGCCCGCCGCTTGCGTTTCGGCCCCTGGGCGAGAGCCGGTCGCAACGCCCGAACGCCATACGGCCAGCCCGCCCAGGGCCGCAATCATCGCGACGGTCGCCGCAAGCCATCGACCACTCATTGCTCGCCTCCCTCCGCCTCTTGGGCCACGCAGACCAGGTGTACGGCATGGCAGTCTTCACACTCCTCCAGCGGGTGGTTCTTTGCAAAAGAGTCCCAATGGCGGCGTTGATCGGGCGAAAGGGTGCCGGACCCTTTGCACAAAGGACAGACGTTTTGCAGGGCCGCCAGGATTGCCGCCCGGATGAACTCCGAGCGGTTTTCCACGCCTTGCATGGCCCACCACAGGGCCTCATCGACCTTGAACGTGATGATTTCTTGCTTTTTGCTGCCGCTCATGGGTTACTCGCAGGATGGCCGGCGGACCGAATTTAATACATTGTATTACTGCCGGGCCGCGAGGCAAGAGAGTCGAGTGTCGAGTGTCGAGTGTCGAGGGCCCAGAGTGAGTAGGTTATGCTTCAGCATAACGTCTTGGCGGATAAAAGGTTCCGTCATGCTGAAGCATGACCTACGGCTGCCGGGCCGCGAGGCAAGAGAGTCGAGAGTCCAGAGCAAGAGCCATTGGCGTGCCGGCTCTCGACTCTCGACTCTGAACACTCGACTGTATGGGGGCGTAGCAGCCGGAAGTCCTTCTTGACAGGACGGCCGGGCCGATCTAAGACTCGTGTATCCGTTTGCAAGTCTCGCAACGGAGCGTGACGATGCCGGACGAAAAGACGAACCCCTACGAGTCACCCGTAGCATCGGAGCAACCCACGTCTGACGTTTCATGGCATGAACAGGCGGCGAGAACGGTGCGCATCCTGCAGGTCATCGTGGCGGCGCTGTTTGCAGGCACTCTCTTTTTCCTTTTAATCGCCCTAACATTCGTCCCGCAGGCCAAGCCGCCGCACCCGATATTGCCGATCTCGCTCACCATGATCGCTGCCGCTTTGCTTGTCGTTGGGCTTATCGCGCGGGCGGCTGTCCTCTGGAATGTCACCGCGAAGGCGCGCCGTGAAATAGCCAACGGCACCTACCAGCCCCTTGCACGGCAGCGCGTCGCACCGCTACCGTCCGATGTTGCCGACAAGCCGCCTGATCCATGCCGCGATGCCACGTATCTCTTGTCGGTCTTTCAGACCAAGACAATAATCAGCGCCGCATTGTTTGAAGGATGGGCATTCTTCGCCACGGTAGCCTACTTGATCGAGGGCGACCCCCTGGGAGTTGGTTTGGCCATCGTCTTGATCATCGGTGTTGCCGCGCATTTCCCCACCCAATCGCGCGCAATCGCCTGGGTCGAGCAGCAACTGGAGCTGTTGGAACAGAAAGAGTAGTGGGGCCGAGAGTCGTTGATTCAACTCGTAGCCCCGAAGCAGCACTGGCAGAGCCAGTGGCACACTTCAGCCGGTCCTGACAAGCCCGCCGTCTACCGCATTTGTAACCCCTTGGGCAGCGATTCGCCGAAGACGAGCCATTGTTCCTCGCTGTCCAACGCGCCGCCCTGGCGCACGAGTTCCAGGAAATGGGCCGGCGCCTGTTGCAGCTCGAGCCACCGGGCGGCGGCGGCCCGCTGCTTCTCGGACAGATCGCGATACCGATCGTCGCTGCGCCGGGCCATCTGCATGACGGCCAGCGGCGCGGCCGGGTCGTGCGCCGATTCCATGACGGCCTTGACCCACTCGGCGGCCGCTTCGCCGGGCACGACCGTGTTCAACGGTCCGTACATCGGCACGCGGGCGCCGAGGCGGCCCAGGGCCCAGAGGATCGGTCCGCGCACCGGCTCCATCTTCCGCTTGGGCAGCAGATCGCGGAGGATATTGCCCAACTCGATCTTGGTGTTGACCCCCAGCAGTTCCAGGGAGCCCAGGAGCCGCCAGATTTCGGCCGTTTCCTGGGGCGGGAAGGCGAAGTCGCCACCGCGGCCCCTGCCGGTGGTTAGCAGGCGGTGCAGTCCGCGGATGGGGCCGAGCAGCGGCTCGGCCAGGGCCTGCTGTTGCCCGGCCAGCAGGCCGCCGCCGACCCGCCGCCAGAGGATGCAGCCCTCGACGCGGCAGGCGGGCGTGGCATGGACCAGTTTTCCCTGCACCAGCCGCCAGGTCTCGGCCACGCGCCAGTCATCGACCGCCAGGCCATAGCCGGGCCGCAGGGCGAAGCCCAGCAGATTCAGCCAGCGTGCCTCGTGGACCGGGCTCTTGCGGCGGCCCGGCTCGAACTGGATCAGGGCCTCCCACAGCCGGCGGCAGAGCGAAGTGGGCCAGAGGTTGCGGCCCATCCCCGCGGCCTTGGTCAAGCGTTTGAGCAGGCCCGGCGGCTCGTCTTGGCCTTCGGGCCCGAAGACGGCGTCGACCAGCGTCCGGCACTGCTGCCAGGAGGCTTCGTCGACAACCCCTTGGCTTTCGGCCGCCGACTCGTGGGCCGCAACGTCGGTCTGCGTGGCCGAGCGGACATCGAATTGCAACCGCCAACTTCGCCGCCCATCGACCTGGCTGCACCACAGGTCCAGCGTGCCGATTTCGGTGAGCCGGGCGTGCAGATCGACCGAGATCCGCTCCGCCTGGCCCTTCTTTCCCGTGCGCAGGACGGTGCGCATGGGCGGCAGCGGCGTCATCTGCTCGCGGTCGAAGGCCACCAGGTCGCCGGGCCGATCGGTGAGCCGCGTGCTGGAAACGTAAAGCGGGAACTCGACCGGCTCGGCCACGAGCAGATCGAATTGCCGCTGGGTGAGGTCGATGTTCTGCCCCGGCTCGACGCCCGCCGGAACCAGGCACACGGCGGCCGCCGTTTGGCCGCTCTCGACGCCGATGTAATAGGTGCGGGCCAGCGCGGCGCCGATGCGCACGCCCTGGCCGCGGCGGACCATGCCGTAATAGGCGGCGCCCCGCGCCACGGCCAGGTCCAGCCGATCGTTGTCCAGGACGACCAGGTTCCAGGCGCTTGGCGGCGACTGGTGGGGCGGTTCCAGCGGTGAACTGCGGAACCAGTCCTGGAGCACGTCGATCAGGCGCTGCCGCAAGGCCGGCGCGAGAAACAAGCCGCCGTTGAACAACACGATGTCGGGCCGGGCCGGAT
Source organism: Thermoguttaceae bacterium (assembly GCA_049509675.1). Lineage (GTDB taxonomy): Bacteria > Planctomycetota > Planctomycetia > Pirellulales > Thermoguttaceae > JBEKZQ01. Next base: position 8,179 of record JBEKZQ010000242.1, read on the forward strand.
CATGGCCGTCGGCTGCGTCGCCCGCGTCCAGGGCCACGTGCCGATGGGCCGTCAGGAAGGCCGCCAGGTATCGCGTCACGGCCGGGTCGGGCGCGAACGGCAGACCGAATTCCTGGAACCCGGAGCCGCGCCGCGCGGGTTTCGCATCCAGCGGCACGCGGGGAAAGAAACCGTCGATCAGCAGATCGTGGACCTCCTGCCGCGTGACTTCGATCTGCCGGGCGCCGCCGATCAGCCGCGTGCCGGTCGAGGGCAGATTGACCGTCACGCGCTCGGGGGCGTCTTGTGCCAGCAGCGTTTCTTTCAGTTGCCGGCAGCTTTGCACGAGCATGGCCCATTGCCGCGGCTCCAGCAGCGGCCGGGAAACAAGCGGTTCAGCCGATGGGACCGTCCTGCCGGCGGCCGCGACCAAACGCTGTTCCAGGTGGTGGGCCAGGGCCAGATCGAGGTTATCGCCGCCGAGGATCAGGTGATCGCCCACGGCCACGCGGTGGAACTGCACGGCGCCATCCTGGCCGCGGCGGACGCGAATGAGAGTGAAGTCGGAGGTCCCGCCGCCGATGTCGCACACCAGGATTTTTTGGCCGGGCTGAACCAATCGATCCCAGTCGTCGCGGTGCGCGTAGATCCAGGCGTAGAAGGCGGCCTGCGGCTCCTCGATGAGCACGATGCGGGGCAAGCCGGCCAGGGCGCCGGCGCGAACGGTCAACTCGCGGGCCACTTCGTCGAACGAGGCGGGAAGCGTGAGCACGAAATCCTGTTCGGCCAGCGGGTCCTTGGGGAAGCGGGCGTCCCAGGCCGCGCGCACATGGGCCAGATATCGGGCACTGACCTCGACCGGCGAGAGGTGCGCCACGTCGGCCGCCCCATGCCAAGGCAGCAACCCCGCCGTCCGATCCACTCCCGAGTGGCACAGCCAGGACTTTGCCGAGTTGATGAGCCGGCCCGGCGCCACGGCCCCGTGATCGCGGGCGAGCACGCCCACGATGTAGGGCGCTGATTCCTCTTGGGGAAAAGGGGGACTGGCGCCTTTTGCCGGAACGGCCTTTCCGGTGCTAAGCACAAAAGGAGCCTGTCCCCCTTTTCCGGCCAGTTCGCCGGCGGCGGGCTGATAGTGGAACGAGGGCAGGGTCTCCAGCGATTCGACCTGTCCCGGCGCGACCAGTTGCGGCACGGCGAAGGTGCGAACCTGCCAGGGCTGCTCTTGGGTATCGACATAGGCCACGGCCGAGTTCGTCGTGCCCAGGTCGAAGCCGACCACGTAGCGGGAGGGTTTGGAACGATCCGGGGACATGGGAGAGGGATTATGGATTAGGGGAGTTAGGAGAGAGGAGACAGAAGTTAGGAGTTAGCCCAAGTTACGCTGTTGCGCGGGAAAATGCAATGATTTGGGCCGGTCCGTGAATGTAAGTCCAATGGCGATGGCGTTTCTTTGGCCGCAAGGTGTTGTAGTGAAGACCTTCTTGCTT
>JBEKZQ010000243.1:0-9640 GCA_049509675.1 Thermoguttaceae bacterium
AAAACACGGCAGGGCTTGGTTCAGCCCGCGGCCACAGTTTTTTGAGCGTCTTCTTTACCCACCTCGACCTTACCACCGCATAGCGGTATAACTGCGCATGGACTTACGAAACGGACATCTAGGTCGGTTTGCGAGACCCACCACAGGCTTGCGCGACCTCGACCCACCCGCGAATAATCCGCGATATGGTTCGCCCGGCCCGCCTGGTGAAGTGACGATGAAGGAGGCACGGAAGCGGTTGTAGGCTGGCGGCGCCGCGCTTCCTTCCGTAAAATGACGTGAAACGCCGCCTGCCGGGGCAGTGACGAATGCACGAAGACCGCAAACAACGCCTTGCCGAGTTTGTCGCTTGGGTCGGCCAGCACATCAAAGGCGACGGGAAGGGCGAGGCCCAAATCTTTCTGGACCGCATGTTCGCCGCCTTCGGGCGCAAAGGCGTGAAGGAGGCCCACAGGATCTCCGGGGAGGGCATACAGAATTATAGAACGGTCCAATGAATTACGTATGCTGGCCCGGGAAGTCCCCCTGAAGTCTCTGTCTAGCGACGATGAAAATCCAAACTATCGAGAGCAGTCTTCAGGCTGCCAAGAACTGGGAAAGGAAGGGGCAGCCAGTCTGGATCAGTCGATGCTTATCCACGGCCTTGATGGGCTATCTATCCATCGCTGTCGAGGATTACGGGGATGCTGATTCAGCAATCGCATGGCTTCTTCAACAAGGTGTCCATGCCTTACTTTCGCGTCACCTGGACGCAACAACGAGACTTGCTGTTGACGTTGATTTTGGAAAGCTGCCTGGTTCAACACTTGGCGGAATCTACTATCACCTGGTATTTGCGCATTTGGCTTGGCTAATGACGGCCAGGGAACCGGGCGAGTCCTACGTCAAAATCGCCGTTCGTCCTGACGTGCGGGAAGTCAGTACCCCTTTCTGGTATGAGTATTCCTTGGCTTTGGAATCGATGGTTCTGGGGAAGGGGTACTGCGCGAACGAATTTCAGCCCCATGGTCAAGAGAAGTACTGGATGGGATACCTTCGCCTGATCGAGTCGGCGTCTAACGGCTGGCCATTGGATGATGCGATTGCGGAAATTGATAGACTGTTCACCATACGGAACACTGACAAGAGCATCAAGGACGATGTTTACCAGATTGAAGGCTCCGGCGAGTATCCGGCGAAATGGGACTTCCGGCGTCGTGGTCTTCTCAATTACATTCGGTTTGGGGCCAGCCGACTACTTTGACATCGCCCCTACATGGGAACGGAAAAGGGGCTGGGCCATCCCTGATTATTGGTAGTTTCCGAGCCCTTTCCGCGCCTGCTGTTGGCAGCCAGGACATCGAGGCAATCGATTGGGCCGTTTTCGTTCCGATTGCGCTCGGCGGGCTCAACCGCGAAGCGGTTAAACAATATAGCCCAGGGCAAGCGCAGCGCCGTGGCTGGGTACGGTTCGCGCAAGACGACGGAACCCTGAAAGGGTTCCACAAGGATCTGTGCAACCCTTTCAGGGTTGAAACACCGTTCCCAAACGTCGACCCAGGGTGGCGCTTGGCGGCTACGCCGCTGCGCTTACCCTGGGCTATTGTGTGCGACGCTTTCAGCGTCCAGACGCAGGCAGCCCAAGCAGAACAAAACCGGGTATAAACCCCTGCCCAACCCGGAAAGTTTTTGGCAATCCACACGGAGTGTGCCTGCTACTTTTCTTGCGACACACATTCATTCGGCGATCCTTGCTGCCTTCCCAGTTTCCGCTGCACCTCGCCGGCCAGGGCGAAAAGTTCCGCCGTCCGCTGCTGGTAGCCCGAACTGAGGAACCAGTTGTGACCCGTCACATTGGGATGGCTTCTCCAATTGCGGGCCAGGCAGGTCGTTTCCCAACCGTTCCTGCTGCCCGGCTTGGTGTGGTAGAATTGCAGATTGCTCAGGCTCAGCCACAGCATCATGTGCCGCGCGCGGAGGCACTGCTGGCAGCGATTGACCAGGTCCGCCCCCAACTTGGCCTTGAGCCCTTCGTCCAGCAGTGCTTGCTCGATCGCGATGATCGCCTCGCACTCCTCGACGCCCTCGCGCAGCGCCTCCATTTGGTTGGTGGCCACCGCGCCGCCGGGCCCCGGGGCCATGATCGCCTCGGGGATGACGAGGTTCCGCCAGTCGCTCTCCGGGTAGCGCTCGTAGGCCCTGGCGGTGCGTTTACCCTTCTTGTCCTTGATCACCTTCCAGTATTCGGCTCCCAGCCGTCCCGGACCGCGTTGCGCGCCGGTGATGCACACCTCCGCCTGCTGCCGCCACCGCGAGCAGGGATCGCTCTCCCGGCTCCAGCGATCGAACTGCGACCACAGCACCTTGCGGCTCCAGCCGTGGAAGCTGTCGAGGATGCCCTTGCCCCGGCCATGCTCGTTGGCCCCGTCGTCGGAAAACCGCACGTCCCACACCACGGCCTGGTAGCCGATCGGGGCGATGTCGTACAGGAGCTTCCCTTCCTCCGGCCCGCCGTGCGACTGCATCGCCCAGGGCATTCCGTGGGTAATCTCCCGGAAGAACTGCACCTCCTGTTTGGTGGCCCAGGTGTCATGGAGGAGTCCCAGCACGGCGATCTTCTCCATGCCCTTCTTCGTGAGCCGCTGGCGAAGCTCATCGAACAGCGGCTGCCAGAGCGGCCTGCTCGCCGCCGCGTCCAGGTGCGGGGGCAAGACCACGTTCTGCTTTGCGAGCTTCCCGTCTGCCCCGGCCCACTGCAGCGTCACCATCGGACCGGTCCCGTACTGCCCGCCGATGCTTTGCAGGTACTCCAGGTGAGACTTCACCCGGAAAGCGTTTCCGTGGGGGTTCTCCAGCGAGGATTTCGGCAGCATGTACACGTCCCACGCCACCAGGATCAGCAACTTCGGCCGCCCCATGTTCTTCTCGGCCACATCCAGGTAACGCTCCAGGGTGGAGAAGTCGTACTCATACTTGTCACCCTTCCTGATCCAGCGGACCATCGACTCCTGGTTGCCGAGGTTCGAGTGCGCGATCAGCGGGACGTACACCGTCCGGCTGCCCGTCTCACCGATGAGCTTGAACGAATCGGCGATCATCTGCCAATGTTTCTCGGACCACAGCGGCACGTTGTACTCCAGCGCCAACGTGTCCGGACACTGGATCATGTCGACCCACGTGCGGTAGTCCTGCGTGGCGGGCAGCGTCCAATCCGCGACGCGCACTTCCACGGGCGCCTCGATCGGCGTTTCTCCCTGCGCCTCGATCGTCACGGCCCCGGTGTACGTTCCCGCCCCGACGCTGGCCGGCACCGTCACTGTCAGCCACACCGGCACGACCGCCCCGGGCACGGGCGTTACCGTTTCCGGCAGGTTCTTCTCCCGATACCAGGCCGCCGTCAGAGGTCTCGGCGCCACTTGCTCCGGCGCCTCCGGCGACAGGGCATTGAACTGCACCGCGTTATACTTGACGTACGGGAGCAAGTAGTTCAATCTCGTCTGTTCCCGTGGCTGCTGCTCACCCCACGGCACGCCGTAACGGATGCGCACCGCACGGGCCGGAATGCGTCCCCCTTCGCCCAGCAGGTCAGTGGCCGTGGCCCTCAGGGAGCGAATCGGCTGCGGCGATCCCACCAGCACCTTGCCCGAGAACATGCCGTTCCGCGTGCCCAAAATGGTCACCGGGCGGAGCGGCTCCGCCGGGTCGCCGTAGTCCAGGTCCATGTCCACCGCCAGCGGATCGGCCGGCCACGCCTGCAGGCCCTGCGGCCGCACGGTGTTGGGCACCAGCCCCGCCGCCTGGGAGGCCCTGAGCCGGACCTGTTTCACCTCGCAGGTGTTTAGGTTGTAGACGTCCTCGCCGGTCTCCGCCCCCTGCCTGGGATACGCAGCGCGCACGATCTCCAGGCCGACGACGTTCATTCCCTGTTTCAAGAGTCCGGCGGGGACCTCACAATCGACGAGCTTCCGCTCCTCGCCGCCGGGCGCCTCGGCAAGCTGTTGACCCACCCCGACGTGCTCCCGATGCACCTCCTCGCCGTTGACATAAACGATGATGCCGCCGTTATACGTTGCCGAGAGCGACAGTCCCTTGACCGCCGCCGGGTCCGTCACGGTGAACTTTCCCCGCAGACATGCCCTGGCGAGAACCGCCGTTTTGGGGACGAGCGTGAGCGGTCCGCGATGCCAGAAACGGTCGTCGAAATCGGGCTTCATCCAGTCCGGCGCCGCTGCCGGCGTCTGGTAAGACATCCACCGGCAACTCAACGGCGCCTTCTCGCCCGTTTCCAATATCGGCGCTGCAAGCTGGCCGTGCATCCGCCACACGCTCAGCGTGTCCAGCACGACCACGCCGGCCGTTCCACTCGTCCTGGCCGCCCGCTCCGCCGCCTTGCCGCCGCGTTGGGCCTCTGCCATCGACCCCGCCAGCACAATGCACAGCATGACCGCGATGCGCCAAATCTTCACGTTCATCTTCGGTTTTGACTACTCCCGCTTGCTTCCGCCCAGCGTTCGCTGCACCTCGCCGGCCAGGGTGTAGAGCTTCTGTGCATTGTCGCGCCAGCCGGAACTGGCATACCAGTAGTGGCCCGCCGTGCCGCCGCAGCCATAGTACCAGGTGTCCTTGGCCGTGGCATACGACCGGCCGGTGAGCTGCATGTCGCCGAAGGCCTTCAACTCCTGCCAGACGCGGTCGTCCAGCAGTTGCTGCGCGCGCTGCGCCAGGTCGGCGGGGAGTTGGGCTTTCTTCGCCTCGTCCGTGAGCACGCTCTCGATGGCGATGCGGGCCTCGCACTCCTGGATGCCTTCGCGCAGGAGCTCGTAGCGGGTGGAAGCCACCGGGCCGGCGGGGCCGGGCACGAGCATGTGGCTCATCAGGTTGCAACTATGCCAGAGGCTCTGCGGATAGCGGTCCCAGATCCAGGAGCGGCGGCGGCCCTGCTTGTCCTTGTAGACCGGCCAGAAGTCGGCCCCCACCCGCCCCAGCCCACGCTGAGCGCCGGTAATCTGCAGCTCGGAGAAGAGGAGAATCGTCGACGGCGGCCAGTCGTTCAAGGCCGTGAATCGCCGAAACTCGGCGTACAGCTCCGGCTGCTTCCAACCGTACAGGCGCGCGGTGTCGGATCCCTTGGGCGCATCCGCGTTGATGGGAAACGCCTGGGGGTATTGGACGTTCCAAACGTAGGCCGTGTAGGCGACCGTGGCCAGGCCGTTCAGTTTCGTGCCCACGTGATTTCCGCCGTGCGTGTGGTTGATCCAGGGCAGATTGCCGGAGGCCTGTTGCAGGACCGTCATCTCTTCCTTGTCCGGCCAGCAGTCGGAGGCAATCCCCAGCACCATCGTCTCCTCCAGTCCGCGCTTGGCCATCCGCTTGTGCAACTGGTCGAAGAGCGGCTTCCAGATCGCCTTGGCGGCGGGGTCCTCGAAGCGCGGCAGATTGATGGTCGAGAGCTTCCCGGTGTCGGGGTCCAGGAGGGTGACGGCCGGGCCCTTGCCGCGCAGCTCCCAGCGGGCCGCCTTCCAGGCGCCTTCCCGGTCGAAATCGTGATTGGGCACATCCTCCCTGCCCGTGAACTTCACTTCCTGCTTGGGCGTGTTGAGGTAGATTTCCCAGGCGATGAAGGCCGTGATCCTGGGCCGGCCCATGCACTTCTCGGCGGTGTCCAGATACTTGTCCATGACGGAGAAGTCATAGTCATACGTGCCGTCCGTTTTCTTGATGAAACGGACCATCGACTGCTCGTTGCCGCTGTTGGTCTCGGCGATGAGCGGGATGTGGACGACGCGGCTGCCAATCTCGCCCATGTAGCGCAGCGCGTCGGCGATCATCGCCCAGTGCTTCTCGCTCCAGAGCGGCACGTGGTACTCGGCGGCCAGCGTGTCGGGCGACTGCATCAACTCGATCCAGGTGCGGTAGTCCTGCGTGTCGGGCACGGCGAAGTCGGCGATCTCGACGCGGACGGGCACGGCGAGGGCCTTCTCGCCCTTGGCCTCGACGGTCACCTGCCCGCTGTAGACGCCCGGTTTGGCGTTTTTCGGCGTCTTCAGCGTCAACCAGATCGGCACCACCGCGCCTTTGCCGGCGGCGGCCACCGGGAACGAGTCCAGCGGGGTCTCGAGCAGGCAGTCAAGTTCCGCGGCGTTGCTGCCGTGGTCGTAGCCGTTGGAGGCGGTCTGCCCGAACGGGACGGCGTAGCGGGCCCGCAGGTCCGCGGCGGGGATCACGGCGGCCCCCTGTTTCAGGTCGCCGCACGTGACATTCAGGCCTTCGATGGCCTGGGGCGAACCGATCACGATCTTGCCCGAAAGGTATCCGTTGCCGGGCCCCCTCAGTTCCACCGGCCCCGGGGCCTCGCAGCGGTCGCCGAAGTCGCTGGTGTAGTCGGCGGTCAAGATGTCGCTGTTCCAGGCCTGGAGTTCCTTCGGACGCGAGGCGTTGGGCACCAGGCCCGCCGCCCTAGCCGCCGTCAGTTGCACCCGCTGAACCTCGCAGGTGCTCCAGGAGAGTTCGTAGGGACAGTTGCGGGTGGCCAGCTCGCGTTTGTCGGCGGCCTGATTTTTCATCTTGTCGAGAATCTTGTGGTAGGGCGAGCGGACGATCTCGATGGCCAGCACATTGACACCCTTGCGAAGGAGCTGGGCCGGGATCGCCACGTCCGCCAGGGTCCGCGCCCGGACAGCCAGGGCCTTGGGATACCTGTCCATCTGCCAATTGGCGGCCGGCAGCATCTTCCCATTCTCCGCCACGAAGGCCTCCGGCGGATACCCATCCGCCATGGCCGGCGCGCCCTCTTTCGAGATATGGCCGCGGACAAGCTCCCGGCCGTTGACGTACACGATCGCGCCGCCATAGTAGGTCAGCGAAAGATGGAGGTCCTTCACCCGGGCCGGCTCGGTCACCTCGAATCGCGCCCGCAGGCACAGGTCGGCGAGGTAGGGCGTGCGCGAGGCCGCCCGCGCGCCCCCGCGCAGCCAGTTGCCGTCGGGGAACTCGGGGTTCGTCCAGTCGGCCGGCGCCGCGGCGGTTTCCCGGTCGAGCCACTGGTACGTCGACGTGATCGGCTTCAGTCCGTCGTCAAGCTGGATCAGCGGCGGCTTGAGGGTCTCGTGAATCCGCCAGACGCTCAGCGTATCGAGCACGACCGTCGGGGCGCCGTCTTCGGGAGTCGCCCGACCATACGCCGACGCGCACCCGAGCGCCATCGAGAAAATGAACAACCCCGCCGCCGCTCGTTCAACCGCTCTGTTCATGACCTTCTCCAATGACTTTTGGCGTAAACCCGGATGGCGTTGACCAGCGGCCGCCGCGGGCCGCTGGTTCTCGATTGTATCACCAGGCCAGCGCGATAGCGAGGGTTTTGCGGCGGTTCTCCCCAGTGCCACTGGCTTGCCAGTGCTGTTCCCTGCCGGTTTTTGCCGCGATGAGCCGCCGGAAAGGTGTCCGCGCGCTGCTCGCCGGACATGGAATTATCTGGATTTGGTCGCCGTCACCTTTCCTCTTCTTGAGGTCCCCTTTTCGCGTGGTACAATGAGGCGTAGTGAAAGGGTCACGGAACCCACGGGAGCGAACTTGGCCTTAGAGGACTTGGATAATGAAAGCGCTGACGTTCAGTTTGTCGTTACTGTGTGCAACGATTAGCCTCGCCGATCAGACCACCTCTACCCCAGTGACCGGCACCGCTGCCACTGCTGCGGCGACTGTTACGGTTCCCGGTCGGACCATCAGCATCACGAATTCGCCCCTTGCGTCGGGGACTACGCCGACGAATCTGACGCTGACTGCGCAAAAAGCTACCAGCGTTTCACTGTCCTGGGCCGCGGCCGACGGTGCGGCGAGCTATAAGATCTATCGCAACGGCTCCGTGATTGCATCTGGAGTTAAAGGCACCACCTTCACCGACGGCGCCGCAACGAATGCGATCAATCCGGCCTGGACTACGGCTGCAACCCCGTACACGTACACCGTCTCTGCGGTGGGTTCGTCTGGAACCGAGAGCGCCCAGGCGCCGCTGACGTGCTGGATGTACCACAACGGCGTGAACAATATCCCCGGCGATTTCTCGTCCACAGTTCAGAACTACAAGGACACGATGGGAGTTCCGCAGTCAGGAACCACCGATATTTCCATCACGTCGAAGAGCAAGTGGGGCTACACGCAGCCCTTTTCGGGAGCGCCGATCTGCCGGGACTGGACGCTGGACATCAACGCATTCAAGTACATGACGCTCGACCTGAAGCCCACCCTTGCGAGACAGTCGTGGAACTTGAGCATCAATTCCCGGGTGCCGCCGGGCGACGTTTACAACAAGGCGCAGGTCATTCTTCCGGGCAAGTACGGCCCGGCGCCCGTTGTCGGCAAATGGGCGACGTACAAGGTCCCTCTTGCGGACCTGGCGATCGGCACCGGTTCGTTCGTGGGCTCGATTTCCGGCACGACGTTGACCGTCACCCGTCTGATTTCGGGTGTTACTGTTCAGCCCACGATGTTTATCAGTGGGCCGGGGATTGCGGCGGGCACCTACGTCGCAGCGTTCGGCAGCGGTTCCGGGGGCGCGGGTACGTATACGGTGAACAATTCGCAGACAGTCCGCAGTGAAACCATTCATGGCCAGCGCACCAATATGTACAAGTTCTGGCTGCGGGACAACCAGGATCCTGGAGTCGCTAACAACTTGTACTATCTGGATAATGTGGGATTCACGGCCAATTAGGACTTGCGATCAGTTGGTCTCCTCAAGCAGGAAGTTATGTCATGTTCCGAACTTCTGTGTTGCTCATCGTGGCGCTCGGGGCGCTGGCATTCGGTATGGCTGCCGGCGCCGCGGCCCAAACCGTGCCCGGGGCCCCTACGGATGTGAAGGCGATCGCGTGGCCCTATACCGCCGTCGTCTACTTCACGCCGCCGGCAAGCGACGGCGGTTCACCAATTACGAATTACACAACCAACGTGAGATTCACTGCGGCAACCGACGGCCGGTCCGAGAACGCCGCACACGCAACGGGCGGACCGGCCGCACCTACCGATTTTCTCCTGACCCATCAGGGCGCCAACGATGCGGTGCTCGCCTGGACCGCGGCCGTCGCCGGACCAAGCCCCGTTTCCCATTACAAGATCTACCGCAACGGCGTCGCCTACGACAAGACGAACTCGACAACGTATACGGACTCCAAAGCGACCAACATCACGACGCCCGGATATGGACCGCAGCCGTACGTTCCGGCAACCATCTACAGCTACGCCGTTTCGGCGGTCGATACCCAAGGGCATGAAGGCCCGCAGCAAAAGCAATGCACCGCCTGGGTCTATCACGGCGGGGTCGATTCCTGGACGCTGTCGAAGAACAGCTATAATGGCGGCGTGAATTGCAACGCGAAGGATACGGCCGGCAGCCCGCAAAACGGCGCGCCTTGCGACATCGCCGTCACCGTGACGGACCGCGCCAACTGGTGGCAACCGTTCTCCGGGCCGCCGTTTCTGCACAACATGACCCCGACCACGTGGGCCATGGAACTGGGCGCATTCCACTACATGACGATCGATGGCGGTCTCAAATCTCAATCGCAACTGGCAGGAGGAGTTTCCTCGAAGAAAACTTCAGCGGGAGTGCGAAAGCCGAGGCACGCGCGGGGGCGGTTGTTGAGTAGTTTTTCCACCTGCCGCA
>JBEKZQ010000244.1:0-10892 GCA_049509675.1 Thermoguttaceae bacterium
CCAGTGCTGTAAACGTCTTCGCTCAAGGGGCTCTGGCTGTTGAGTGTGATTTTCGGCGGCAATGATCTTGAAGAATGCGGTAGACCGAGTGGTGGGTGCGGGTGCGTTTTCGGGGAGTCTTGCCGTGATGGGGTTGCGGAGGCGATTTGAGCCATGCGTCGCTCCATGTCGAGTACAGCAGGCTCCGCAAACGGACCCGCAGAGTGTCCAGGCTGAGCGGTCGTTGAAAATATTGAAGAGTCACCTGGGATGGAAACATCACATCCCAGGCGATCAACTGCCGCTGTACGTCATCGAACAGCTTTTCCGTCGAGACCTCCTCAGGCTGGCGGTATTGGCCTGCGGCAACGTAGCCCCGAATCACTTGGATCATGTTGTACAGCAGCAGGCAGAAGGCAAACTGAAAGATGCACGCTTGTGGCGTGCCCCCAATCAATCCCTGCAAGCCGAAGACTTCCGTCACCTGCTGAAACATTCGTTCAATTCCCCATCGCTCAGAATACAGCCACAGCAGGTCTTGGGCCGGGTAGGCGTCGGCGTCCAACAGGTCGGTCACCAGGATCAAGTCGTCTTGGGGACGCGGCAAGTGAATTCTCCGCACATAACGCCGCCGCTGATCGCTCGGGCCTCCCAACCAACCCCACTGTTCGACATAAGGCTGGCCCTGGGCCGTGTTCCCTGTCCGCTCGGGCTTTTCCGGGTCTGGGTAGAACTTGACTTTCGGATGGTAACGCACCAGGAAATGGTCTCCCGCCTGGGCCGTAAAGCGGGCGGGTTGCTCCAGATCGCAAAACGCCCGGTCAGCCATCCACAGCCGTGGCCCGGCGACTTGCCGACGCACCACGGGCACCAACTCGGGAACAAAGCGCACCTCGTTGGCCTCTCCATCCGCATAGGCACGCATCGCCACGGCCAGCCCTGTGCTCCAATTCAACGCCACCAATGCTTTGCCTCCCAACAAACCGCCGGGAATGCCCCGCAACAGTTTCAGTCGCTTGGCGACCCGCTTGATGGCTTTGCCATCCAAAATGACCACACGGAAGCTGCGAAGGCTGTCCGGCAGTTCTCGCTCGGCCCAGGGCGGAAACGCCTCGGTCAAGGCGGCAGTGCCTTCGACCAAAAAGGCTTCGCTCAAGGGGATCGGCAACCGCCCCAATTTGCGGTACGCCGCCTGGATCGACGCCTCCAGTTGCCCACTTTGCCGGTTCTTCTCAAAACTCTGCCGACCGCTTCCCTCGTACTGCAACAAGGCGTCGGCAATCAGGTGGACCATCAACGAAAAAGAAAGAACCCTCTGGTAACACCGTCCTCGAAAGCGATCCCACAGACTCTCCAATCGTTTTTTTCGCAGGTTACCCAACGCCACAACCACAGCACTGCCTCCGCCAGAGGCATCCGTGCCAAAACTACCTTCGACGGACGATCCATGCCCATCTCCTTGCTCCAAGCATCCCCACTTGATTAGCGAAAGATGCCAAATAGCAAAGAGTTACGCAATAGCAGGACGTTTACGGCAGTAGCCTTCTGGCCCGCTGCTTCCAGCAGCCTCGCCGCGCGGCGCAGCATCCACACGTTGGCGGCATTGAGCGAGGGCACCCGGTGAATGTAGGTCGGCACGCACTCCAGCAAGTTGTCGGCCCCACCGTAGTCGCCCAACGGGCTGCCGGGTCGGGCCAGCCGCTTCCCATAAAGCGCAATCGCCTCGATATGCTGGAGGACCGTCTTCCCGGTAACCTGTTCCCTCAGGAAGGCCCGATCGCCAGTCACGTTCAAGTAGGCGTCCAGGCAGCGAAAGACCATTAGATCGTTGGCGCCATACCAGGGACCAACCGCGTGCCCGCTGAGATAGTCTCGGGCGTAGCACGAATGGAAGTCCATTGCCAGCCAACCCTTGAGGTGCTCTCTCATCGCCACCGGCTCCAGGAGAGCCCAAACGTGCGGCTGAAGGCCCGTATCCCAAGAGTACTCGAGCGTTACCGCCCATTCCGGCCCGCAGGTGACGAAGACGCGATTGGAAATGGGGTAGTTGGTCCGCTCCAGCATGAGCACCGAGAGCAGCGACAGGTAGTACACGCGTCTGAGTTTTCGGTCTGAAGTAACGAGCGTGGGCAGGTGGCCGGAGAAGTGCCGGTTGCCGGGGGTGAATGCCTCGCGCCAACGAGCTTCCCAACCGTCCTTGGCTTGCTGGAAGGTTGCGTCGAACGTCGCCGCCCAGCCCGCCGCCAATTCGACGGAACGGCGATCGTCCCCCGCGATCGCCAGCACGTAGTCCACGATCCGGTTCGCTCCCGGCGACAGAGTGACGGACCAGGCCGCCTCTCCTTTCTCGCCGTTGGTCTGCAACCGGTCCGGCGGGCGGGCAAAGGCATACGCCAAGCGTGCCGGGCCCTTGGCGTCGCGCACCAGCAGAACCTGCCCCTGCTGCTCCGTCATGGCCGTAAAGGCGTGGTCGTCCGGGTGAGGATAGGGATAAGTCCACGTCTCGTCGAATCGCCTGATTCGGCAATCGAGATCGAGATTCAAGGGCAACGTCTTCGGCTGCGCGGCGGTGTTGGTCAATTTCAGGCGAAACAGAACACCCTCCGCCTCGAAGACCATGCGCGTGGCGCACTCAATCTGGACGCCGTCGTACATCGTGCGGCGGAGCAACTGGTAGGGATACCAGCGACAAAAGGCAGCTTCTTGAACCCGACCGCCGATGCGAAGAAGACCGCTGCCGCTGCCTTGGGAGAAGGGCGGAAAGTTCAGCGAGGTTACCGATACCAAATCACTGCCGATCTTCAGTCCGCCATGAAAATTGTTCAGGGCGGGCAAGTTCCCGAGCGAGGCTACTTCCATCCAGTCTCCTGCCAGATCATCGAGCACGGGAATGGCCTCGGCCGCCCGGGGATGGCCGGCGGTCGCCACGCACAACATGGCTATCTTTACGAATACGCATCGCTGCATGGATCGTCTCCTTCTTCACAAGTGCTTCAGCAATGTGAGACTTACGACAGTTTTTCCTTCGCCGGTCCTTGGCCGTAGCATTGCAATTGCGGGCGGCCGTCCCGATGGCCTCCTTCTACCATTTCCCGCGTCGGTGGGAGAGTGGGCACCTGGCAGGCCTCGTTCAGGGCTCTAACTCTACCCATTTCTGATACATCACTTCGACCCGCCCCCGGTCGATCTCGCCGTCCCAAAGCGCCGCTCCGAAGCGGAGGTCCAACGCTGCGCCGGGCTTCACTTCGATCGGCTTTGACGTCCACACCCAGCGTGGCCCCCAGGAAGGCGAACCCCGGATGAATGTGCAAGCAATAACCGGGGTAAGCGCACCTCGGGTGGTTGAACAGGGCAATGGTCACGGGCTTGTTGTCGGCGGTGGCGGTGTATGCACACCACTTTGCCGGCGTTACCCGCTTGTTGCCGATTCCCTCGCCGTCCGGGCCTGGCGCGCTGTCTTCCTGGCCTGCCGAGTTGAAAAACCGCCCCTTGCCGTCCATCGACACCACGAAGCGCGTGCCCAGGCCGACATAGTCCGTGCCCCCGAGCTTCACCGGCCTGGCGTCCGCCGCGCTCAGACAGGATCGCCATGTGAGCAAGGTTGCATTGATCGTGGGGTCGGCAAAGGCGGTGATCGTCCGCCGTTCGTGAAGCGAAACCGTGCCGCTGGGCGCCACCCAGTCCATAGGCTGCGTGAAGCCGACCCGTGATGTCCCCACAGCGCCGCCGACTTGCACGTCCTCCAACGCCTTTGGCACCTGGCGGCCGCTGGTCGGCTCGTCGCACCAAAAATCGATCCCGTCGACCGACAGGGCGAACATCATGCCATGATGATGCTTATGATCGTGCGGCGAATCGCGGAGGACTTGTACGCCGCCGGGCGTCCAAAGCTCGCGCAGGAACGGCCGGTTCGGCGCGGGGGTCGCGCGGTAGGTCGCAATCGTGTGGCCGCGAACTTCAATGCTCACGTCCTGGTCGATTTGCAGTCGCAAAGGCTTGGTCTCTGCGACCGCCGCCAAGCACCCAAGCAACGCGGCCCGGCAGGCGACGCTCGCCACGATCATTCCTCGCACTTTTCTTGCTCCGAGAATCAGGTACACATTCATTGGATAGACCTTTCGAGAACGTGGGGCCGACCACGGCCTGCCGTGGGCATCATCGATCGGCTGGCAACGGCCGAAATTGATATTCATCAGCCGCTCCCAACCTCCATCGAGAGCGGCACCTGCGGTTCGGCTGAGTATTTTGACCTTACGCGGTCTAGAGCGACCAGCCCTTGCGGTAGTCGCGCCGGACGTACTGATTCATCTCCGGCAGGTTCGTGCAGCGCATGTTCGCGCCGTCCCACTCGACCTTCTTGCCTTCCCCGGCGAGCTGAGCCAGGTTGCCGACCAACAGGGCCTCGAGATACGGCCCGGAGACGTCAGGGAAATTGGAGCTGGGCGGATCGCCGCCCTCTTTCACGGCCCGCAGGAAGTCGGCGTGGATGCCGTGGGTCCGTGCATACTTCTTCGGCGGCGGCGTAAACTGCCGGTGCTGTTCCTCGGGCACGATCCGCGCGCCGCCGCAGTACTCGTCGCAGTACATGTAACCCTTGTCGCCGACGAAGATGGTTCCGCACGAGGTCAGATCGCGGCCATACTTGGCCGCCAGCTCGTCGGCCACGCGCGGATGGTTGAGATTCTTGGCGCCGAAGAGCTGGTCGTCATGGTCCTTGGCGATCTGCTCGCGGCGCTTCCCGCCGTACCAATAGGCATTCAACGGCGGAAGGCCCGGCCGGGGGAATTCATAGCATAGCGTAGTGAACGCCGGCCAGACTCCGGGATTGCTTTCCTCCTGCTCGACGACCGTGACGCTCGTCGGGTACTTCAATTGCAGGCCCCAGTGAACGGCGTCAAAAGCATGGACGCCCACGCACGGCAGCAAGCCCGTGCCGTAGTCTTTCCAGTAGTACCAAGCGTTCGGGTGCAGGTCGCCGCGATAATTGCACCAGGGGCCCGGGCCGATCCACTCGTCCCAGTGCAGGCCGGCCGGTGCCGGCTCATCGGGCCTTCGCAGCTTGTTGCCATAATACTGGGATGTCCAGGTGTGCGTCTCCCGCACGGTTCCGATCGCGCCGGCTTCGAGGTACTCGCGGAGCACGCGGATGCTTTCGCCAGCGTGCCCCTGGTTGCCCATCTGCGTCATGACCTTGTACTGGCGCGCCGCCTGGCCCAAGGCGCGGGCCTCGTAGATGTCGTGCGTCAACGGCTTCTCGCAGTAGACGTGCTTGCCCAGCTTGATGGCCATCATCGTGGCACATGTGTGGCTGTGGTCCGGAATGGCGATGAACAGCGCGTCCACTTCCTTGTGCATCTCGTCGAACATCTTGCGGTAGTCGTAGTAGGTCTTGACCTTCGACCGCGTGCCAGGGACATTCTTGCCCAGCCAGTCCAAGGTCGCACCCATCCGCCGGTCGTCGATGTCGACCAACCCGACCAGATGCTCGCCGACCGCGACGGGCACGTGGGCCATCCCGCGCCCGTTGGCGCCGATACAGACCATGTTCAGCTTCGAATTGGGCGATCGCTCGGCCAGGACGGCTGGCGCGCCCACGACCGAAGCGCCGGCCGCCAAGGCGGCCACGCCTGCAGAATGCTTTAGGAACTCCCGACGTCCGAAGTGTCTAGACATAGCAGACCCCCTTGAGGTTGTTGGCAGGATGAATCATGGAGGCAGGAGCCAATGGCCACGGCACATTGGCAGGCAAAGGCCGCCGCCGTTGGTTCGGCGGTCAAAACGCCTGTCGCCATTATCGTTGCCGCACAGGCGCGTTGCAAGCGACCCTGGCGGGGGTGGATCAGGATTCTCGGGCTGCCTGGCGGCGTGGTCGGGGCGACGGTGATCGCGACAGCACGGCCGAGACCGGGGCGGGCGGAGTGGCCAAAGAAAGAGGTCGCGAAGGTAAGCATGGTGGCCTTCGGGACTGGGAGGAGCCCCGCACTTCACGGACGATGATCATTGTAGCAGCGATGTGACAACCCCTCTTAACTCGACATGGCGGGCGAATGGAAATTCAACGAAATCTTTAGGCGACCGGGAACACCGCGAGGTTTTCTTTCGCCTTCTCTGCGCGATCCTGGTGCCTGTAGTGCGGTGTTCCGCGCTTCTCGCCGTCGTTGACGAACCCGCCCCATTCTCTTGCAGCGCTGCAAGAGATTCCAGGCCACGGCACCAAGGCGGTGAGTCCGAGCCGTGCGAGGACGAAGCCGCCGATCATTGCCCGTTTCCAAGGGCACCTGCCGAACGTAATCACCGTTTCGATGGCCTGGAGGTAGCGGGCAAAGTGCGAGTGCAGATTCAAGCCCCATTCTCTTGCAGCGCTGCAAGAGAATGGGGCGGCAGCCGATCAGGGCCAGATTCCGATCCCAATCCTGCTCGGCTTAACTCGGCGGTTTGCGACGGTGAAAGAGGAGAATCGGTGAATCGGTGGTCTATCCAGGGGTATATCAGTTTATGTTCACAATGTAGGTAGGTAGGTAGTTTAGAAACCCTATTTATTGTCAAAGCAACGATACACCGACTCTCATGCCCACAATTACTCTATACACCCCTGGATTGACCACCGATTCACCGATTCTCCTCCTTGCGGACACCCTGAACCCGCGTTTCCCCCTGGAAAAAGCGGCTTGCGTCGGTGCTGCGGTGCGTCGGTGGATAGCCGTCATCCGTGACGCCATCGCCAAGGCGCAAGGACGAGCGTGATCGCTGGAACTGACAAGTCGGCGCAGGAGGAAGGAGTGAGGCACGTATCGTGTTTCATCGTCGTTGCTTGGACAGGGTGAACGCTTGGTGCTTTACCAAGCGATCAAAGAAGTACCGAGATAGACCACGATGTACTCGTGGTCAACGGATCTGAGATTGGAGAAGCTACAAGGAGTTTTCGGTGCAAAGCAGCCTGCTTCTCACCGCAGATGTGTACCACGACCTTCTTGTTTCCCGGAACGGCGTAGAGCAGCAGCGAAAGAAGTACGTTTCGGGCCACCAGCGGGTGAGACAAAATGAATTTGTCAGAAGAGACAGGCATACACGGCGATACACTCGCCTCGGCAACGCTCCGAACTTCATTGAACACCAAGGACAAACCCCTGTCAATACGACTTCACAGCGAGAGCGAGTGGTGTACGGGCGAGAAAACTTGGAATTGATGTTTGGCGGATCGACGCCTATGTCGCAAGGTGACACACGATTTGCGCAAACCAGCACACGCCACCGCTTGCTTTTCCGTTGGCTTTCGAGCATATTGCACGTAAGATGACCGAATCCGAACGAGGAAGCACCTTCCGCGCACAATTCCACGCCCGGAGAAGACCTCGACCAGCCCCAGCGTTCTCGTGATGACCGGTCAGCCCTTCAAGCGATCCCGACTGGAGGCCGCTGTTCGTGAATGCCCGCGGGCTGGTCGCGGAGCGGGGAGAAGTACTGTCCCATGGCGCAATTGTGGTCCGCGACTTCGGCATCGCTGCCATGTTCTGCCCGGGCGCCACCCGGGGCACCGACAGGGGCGAAGTCCGCGCGGACGGCAACCACGGGCTGATCCACTTGATGGAGAGCAGTGGAACCATGCTCGATTGGATCAACCCGGCCAACAAGGAGTCTTCCATGAATCAATATCGTTACGCCACCGCCGTTGTTGTCATTGTCGCATTGCTGTGCGTGGCCACGACCGATGCCATGATCAATCCGCGTTTCACCCCCATCCATTTGACGCAAGAGGCCGACCTTATCTTCGCCGGCCCTTTGGAGTCGACGGACGACGCCATGGCGTGGAAGCTGTCGGTCGCCACGACCGTCAAGGGGAAGCCGGCGGCCACGGTGACTGTGAGCCTGGCCAGTTGCAACAAGGACCACCTCGAGCAGATCCTCCAGACGCTCAAGGAAAACCGGGACCCGGTCGTCGTGTTCGTCGATAGCAAAGCTCCCGAGAAGCGGGGCCGCATGCACGTGATGGGCCAGTGGCTGAACCTCACGCGGGGCGGCAACGACACGTGGAAGGTGACCGGTCCAGCGCCGGATATGAGCGGCACTTTCACAGGCGGCACCGACATGCTGCTCCACATGGTACAATACATCGTCCGCGATGCCGATTCGGACGTACCGGTCACGGTCGGCGTCAAATGGGGATCTCACGTGAAGGTGGGCAACGTGCCCGGCGAGATTGCCGGCATAGCCGCGGTCGAGGTGGGCAAGCTCGGCAAGGCGCATCTATTTGTGGCCTCCGCAGCGGGCGACAAGTTTTTCCGGCCCAAGGGCGAAGACTTCGAAGACGCGACCGCCGCCTCGGGCCTCGACACCAAGTCGCGCCGCTTCACATGGCTGGACGTGGACGGCGATGGGCTGGCGGACCTGGTTACTTGGGACGGCAAGACGCTCTCCTTGCGACTGGCCGGCAAGGACGGCAGGTTCAGGGCGGCCGAAGGTTACTCGCTGCCACTTGACGGCTGCCTTTATCTAGCCCCTTGCTCGACCGATGGCCGGCCGGGCGTGCTGGTCAGCCGCAGGAACGCGCCGCTTCTCCTGATCGCCGGCGTCAAGGGGTGGAAGGAAGTGGAACTGCCCGGCGCCCCGGAAGGCGTAGGGCAGCCGTCGGCATGTATTGTGGCTGACCTCGACAACGACGGTTTCGTCGACGTGCTGCAGCCGGGCGAGTACGGCAGCACGCTTTGGCGGGGCAAGGCCGGCGGCTTCGAACGGCCCGTGCATGTCAATATTGCCACCGGAGGAGGGACCGCCCTGGCCGCTGTAGGGGACTTCGCCCAGAACGGACGGTTGGACATCTTCCTTGCCGGCCAGCAGAAGAACACGCTTTGGGAGAGCGACGGCAAGGGGGGGTTCCGCGAGGTGGGCCGCTTTGGCGGCTCGATCAGCTACAAGTGTCCGCCCGGGGCCAGCGCGGTCCAGGTGATGGACCTCAACCACGATGGCCGGCAAGACCTGTGCCTGGCCTATGAGCAGAACGACCTGCTGTACCACTTCAATCGCGGTTTCCGCTCGTTCGCCGAGGAGGGCGAGCTGCGCCTGCCTGGCACGCAGACCAATCCCAGCGAGCCGCCCCTGGGACAGAAGGCCGTGGCCTGCGCCGATTTCAACGCCGACGGCTCCAACGATCTGGCGGTACTCCTGACCAACGGCGACTTGTACTGCTACTTCAACGATCAGGCGGGAGTGCCGGGAGTGCGGCTCCGCCTGCCCCCGGGCGTGACCGGCCCGGTCACCGCCAGTTGCTGGACGGGGGAGAAGTTCCTCACCTGCGCCGGCACGCTCCCCGTGCCAGGGCACTCGCCCGCCACGTACCTGAGTACCCGCACGGCGGGTGAATGCAAGATCCGCTACCGCCTACCGGGTGGACCCGAGGTGGTGAAGACCGTGACCGTGGAGGACGCGCCGAAGGACGTGGTCCTCGATGCGACTGGGGAAAGAAAGTGAAAAACGTAAACAGGAGTCTGAATCCCGTGAGTATGAAGATTATCGCGTACGCGCTGTGGTTGTCTGTTGTCATCGGCGCCGCACAGGCCCCGGCGGCCGGTGGTTTCATCACCACCACCTTCGGCAACGGGCGTGCCTGCGAGCATCGCGGCACGCTCAAGGTGACGGCCGGCAGCGTGCAGTTCAATCTTTCGGCCCTGCCGCCCGCGACGAAGGTCTTGCGCGCCACCCTGCAGATGCCGATCACGCGGCTGGGGGGATGTGTCGCGACCAAGGTCGTGCCGGCCGGAGTGGAGGGCACCAGGCCGCTCAAGACCCGCCCGCCGCTGCACCGCTCACTGGACGCCACTGATGCCGTCGCGGACTGGGTCGCTCGGCCAGACACCAACCAAGGTTTCGCCATCCTGCAGGCGGGCCATGCCGATCTCAAGGAGGCCGTGTTGGAAGTGAGTTTCCTCGGCGCTGTGGCCAACGCCGGGCCGGTCGTCAGCCGTTTGCAAGCCGAGCACCGCAACGGGCAGACCTTCCTCACCTGGAAGGAGCCCGACGACGTTGTGAACGACGACGCGCCCAGTTGGGAGCAGTTCGAGCGGGCCGTGCTTGCTGCCCGCGCCCGGCGTGAGATGACCTACCGCGTGTACCGCAGTCAGAATCCGATCACCTTCGAAAACCTTGCAGCCGCCGAACTGGTCTGCGAGGTTCCGGAGGCCACGAGCTGCTGGTGCATCCTGGCGGTGAAGAACACCGAGCATCCGGGCCCGGGGCGGAAGAACGGCTCGCCCCTGCGGGCAGGCAATCTGGTGCTGGACGACGTGGTGGCGCGTTACCGCCTGGCCGACGACCGCCCGCCGCTGCGCCGCGGCACGGGCCTGGCCGTCCTCACGGCGACGCAGCCGGGCAGGCGCTATTACGCCGTGACCGCGGCCGTGGACGGCAAGGAGGCGCTGACCCGACTGACGTCCGGCGGTAATGCCACCGGGGCCATCGAGGAGAAGCCCTGCCGCTTCCCGGCTATTATCAAGCAGCGGACGCGGATGGTCGATCCGCAGCACAGCGGTCAATCGCCCGTCGATTTGTACGTGTGTTGGCTGGAACCGCCGCTAGTGCAATTCCCGCGGGTCGTGGAAATCGGCATCCCACGTTGGTCCGATTTGAAGCCTTCGGCCGGCGAACGAGCGGGCCTGTACCTGAACCTTGCCGCCTACGGTAGCACGGCCACCGAGATCGGCGACCCCGGCTGGCACGGGGCGCGACGCTATGTGAGCGGGGCCGTGACCGTCTCGCTGGCCGAGGAGGGCACGCTCTTTGCCGGGCAACACGAATGTATCGACACGTTGCGGGGCTATGAGGACGGGGTGGTGTGGAACTATGAACAGCGGCGGGCTTTGGCCGCCGCCGCCTGGGCTATCGAGAAGCCCGATTTCTTCATCGACCCCCGGCGCGTATAT
>JBEKZQ010000245.1:0-9598 GCA_049509675.1 Thermoguttaceae bacterium
CCAACTGCGCCACCAATTCGCCGAAGGCGGCGGCGATTTGTGCGTTGCCCTCGACCTCGGCCTCCTTCAAGGCCGTCTCGAAGGCCTTCCGCTCGTCCTCGCTCAGGCTCATGCGGCGGGAGAACTTCTGCGTGTCGATCACGATCCCTTCCACGCCCGAGGGAACTTCCAGCGAATCGTTCTTCACGTCCTCGCCGGCGCGGCCGAAAATGGCGTGCAGCAGCTTCTCTTCCGGCGTCAGCTCGGTCTTCGACTTGGGCGAGACCTTGCCCACCAACACGTCGCCCGGCCGGACGTACACGCCCACGCGCACGATGCCGGTCTCGTCCAGGTTGCGGAGCATCTTTTCGCTGACGTTGGGGATGTCGCGGGTGAACTCCTCGCGGCCCAGCTTGGTCTCGCGGATCTCGATGTCGAACTCCTCGATGTGGATCGAGGTGTAGGTGTCGTTCTCCACCAACTCCTCGCTGATGATGATGGCGTCCTCGAAGTTGAAGCCGTCCCAGGCCATGAAGGCCGCCAGGACGTTGCGGCCCAGGGCCAGCTCGCCCTGGTGCGTGGCGGCGCCGTCGGCGATCACCTGGCCCGCCTCGACCTTCTGCCCCAGCGACACGATCGGCTTCTGGTTCTGGCAGGTCCGCTCGTTCAGCCCCACGAACTTCCGCAACTTGTAGACGTCGCTGCCGATCTCGATCCGCCGGCCATCGACGTAGCTGACGCTCCCCTTGCTCAAGGCGCGGACGGGCATGCTGGAATTCCGAGCCACCTCGACTTCCATGCCCGTGGCCACCAGGGGCGGCTCGGCCACCAACAGGGGCACCGCCTGCCGCTGCATGTTCGAACCCATCAAGGCGCGGTTGGCGTCGTCGTGCTCCAGGAAGGGGATCAGTCCCGCCGACACGCCCACCATCTGCGACGGGGCCACGTCGATGTACTGGATCTTGTCCGTCGCCACCATCTGGAAATCGCCGTGATAGCGGGCGATGATCGTGTCACCCATCAGCCGGCCGTGCTCCATCAGCGCGTCGGCCGGGGCCAGGATCGCTTCGTGCTCCTGGTCCGCCCGCAACCACTCGACCTCTTCGGTCAGCTTGCCGTTCTTCATCTTCTGATAGGGAGTGACCAGGAAGCCGTAATTGTCCACGCCCGCATAGATCGCCAGGCTGGAGATCAAACCGATGTTCGTGCCTTCGGGGGTCTCGATGGGGCAGATGCGGCCGTAGTGCGAAATATGCACGTCGCGGACTTCGAACCCGGCCCGCTTGCGGTTCAGACCGCCCGGGCCCAAGGCCGACAAGCGCCGCTCGTGCGTCAACATCGACAACGGGTTGGTCTGGTCCACCACCTGCGACAGTTCGCCGCGGCCGAAGAAGTACTCGATGGCCGCCGAAATGCTCTTGGGGTTGACCAGGCTGCGGGGCGTCATGTCGGCCACGTCCTTCAGGCTCATGCGCTCCTGCACCGTGCGGCGGAGCTTCAGAAATCCCTTCCGCAGTTCGTCGCTGGCCAACTCGTCGATGGTCCGCAGACGCCGGTTGCCCAAGTGGTCGATGTCGTCGATCTCGGCCGACGCGTCGTTGGCCCGCAAACGCACGAGGTACTTGATGGCCGCGATCAAGTCGTCGGGCCGCAGCGTCATCTCCTCCTCGGGGATGTCCAGGTTGAGCTTGCGGTTGAGGCGGAAACGGCCCACGCGGCCCAGGCGGTAGCGGTTCGTGTCGTAGAACTTCTCGAAGAACAGGGCCTTGGCCTTTTCCAGTTGCGGCGGATTGCCCGGACGCAGCCGCTGGTAAATCCGCAGCAGGGCCTCTTCGTGGCTCCCGGTGGCGTCGTCGGTGAGCGAATTCAGCAGCAGCGGGTTCTTCGGATCGGCCATTACCTCGACTTCCGTCAGGCCGGAGGTGCAGATCGTCTCGGCCGCATTCTTGGTGATCTTCTGGCCGCCTTCGACCAGGACCTCGCCCGCCCGGGAACTCTCGGCCGGATAGACGACGTCGCCGACCGCCAGCTTGCCTTCGAGCTTCACGGCGCTGCGGCCGTCGACGACCTTGATCTTTTCGGTGTCGTAGAACACGCGCAACAGCGCGGCGTCCTCGCCGTACTTGGGGGCCATCGCCCGCAACAACGTCATGATGGAGAACTTGCCGCTCTGGTCGATGCGGACCGCCAGGCTCTCCTTGCGGGTGACGTTCAGTTCGATCCAGCTACCGCGTTCGGGAATAATGCGGCAACTGTGCAGGCGGCGCTCGCCCACGCCCTCGACTTCCATGACGAAGTCCACGCCGGGGCTGCGGTGCAACTGGCTGACCACGACGCGCTCGGCCCCGTTGATGATGAACTCGCCGCCGCCGAGCATGATGGGGATATCGCCCAGGTAGACCTCCTCTTCGACCGGCTGCTCCTTGGTCAAGCGCAGCCAGACTTTGAAGGGGCGACCGTAGGTCAGCCGGAGCTGGCGGCATTCGTCGGGCTCGTAGCGCGGCTTGCCCAACTCATAGCGGAGATATTCCACCCGCACCGTCTTGTCGTAGCTTTCCACGGGGAAGATTTCCCGCAGTACCGCCTCGATGCCCTGGTTCTGCCGCTTCTGCCAGGGGATCGCGCGCTGCAAGAAGGCCTCGTAACTGCGGGTTTGGATCTCGGTCAGGTCGGGGATCGAATAGGGCAATCGCTGGCTGCCGAAGCGGCGAATTTCTTTCGGCTGCAAGCGACGATGAGCGGTGGTAGCCATAGCGGTTCACCTTTGCTAAGCGGAACAAGGAAAGGGCGAACGACAGGGAACAGGACACGAAGCGCGGTTGTCTCCGGCCTTGCGGAAATGCCAACGAAACGACGCAACCGAACGGGAGGTTTTGCCACGCGCGGCCAAGAATGATACCCGGCCGTTTCTTGGTGTTTCGGTTCGGATCATTCCAAGCCGTGCAAAGCAAAACGCCTCCCGCCCACCGTCGTGAGAAACCAACAATGAGATAATCAAGCCAACCTTCCCGCGCAAGAAAACGTGCCTCCCCCTTTCGATGAGGGAGGTCCTGGGGGAGCATCCACGACGCGTGGCTTTTCGGACGCTACTTGATCGATACGGTAGCGCCGGCCTCTTCCAACTCTTTCTTCAACTTCTCTGCGTCTTCCTTGGAGAGACCTTCTTTGACCTTGGCCGGAACGCCCTCGACCAGGTCCTTGGCCTCTTTCAAACCCAACGACGTGGCGGCGCGCACCACCTTGATGACGCCGATCTTCTTGCCTTCGCCGTAGCCCTCGACCACGACGTCGAACTCGGTCTTCTCGGCAGCCGCCGGGGCAGCGCCGGCGCCATCCGTGGGGGCCGCCATCATCACCGCCCCGCCCGCCGCCGGCTCAATGCCATGCACGTCTTTCAGGTAGTCGCTCAGTTCCTTGGCCTCTTTCAAGGTCAGGCCCACAATTTTGTCGCCCAACTCCTTCGCTGTAGCGGAAAAAGTGCGGGTTGCTTCTGCTGTCGCCATCACTCAGGGTCCTTTCTCACCTTTGGGGGTCGCGACGCGGTTCTCCAAGCGACCGCGCCCGCCGACACAATTATATGTACTGCTTGAAAATCTGGGGGAATACTTGGGTTAGTTAGCCGGCCGGCGGAGCCTCTCCGCCTGCCACGGGAGCCGCCGCTGCCACGCTGCCCGCCGGCTCTGCCGGCGGCTCGCCGGCCGCTTCGGGGGCCGATTCCTCGCCACCCTCCGCCATCTTCTCGATCTGGCTGGCCAACGCTCCGCCGACCGCGATAAGTTGGCTGGACAACTTGGCGCCCGGGCCGAGGATCTGCCCCACGAGCAGGCTCAACTGCTCCGTGCGGCTGGGCCATTTACTCACCTCGACCACCTGCTCCGGCGTGAGTTGGGCGCCTTCCATGATGCCGCCGCGGGCCTGGAACTTCGCGTATTGGGCGTCCTTGAGGATCCGCGTGATTTCCTTGGCCAGGCTGACGATGTCCTCGGCGCCCCAGCAGATCGCCGCCGTGCCGCAGACGCCGTCGAACATGCCGGCCAAAGGCGTTCCCGTGACCGCCAGGGCAGCCAGGCTGTTCTTCACCACCAGCACGTGAATATTCTTCTTCCGCAACGTCGACCGCAGGCGGGAGTTCGTGTTGGCGTTCAATCCGATCACGTTGACCAGCAAGGCGTCGGGCACGCCCAGCAATCGCTGGCGAAGGTGGTCGGCAATCAGGTTCTTCACGTACTTACTCATGGCAAAAACGCCGCATGGGCGAGAAAATCAGTGCTCTGGGCTGGTATCAATACCCCGAAATCCGAATCCCCGGGCTCATCGTCGCGCTGACGCAGATCCCCTTGACGTACTGCCCACGGACCGCGTTGGGCTTGATGTTGATCACGTGCTGGATGAAGGCCGTGATGTTCTCGGTCAACTTGTGGGC
Source organism: Thermoguttaceae bacterium (assembly GCA_049509675.1). GTDB lineage: Bacteria > Planctomycetota > Planctomycetia > Pirellulales > Thermoguttaceae > JBEKZQ01. The sequence goes on from JBEKZQ010000245.1 coordinate 4,403, forward strand.
GTCGAAGCTGATCTTGCCCACCAGCGCGTGGACGTTGCCGCCGGCGTCGGTACGGAACTCGACCTTGCCGGCCTTGTACTCCTTGACCACTTTACCCACGTCGGGCGTGACGGTGCCGGCGCGGGGCGAGGGCATCAGGCCGCGGGGGCCCAGCACCTTGCCCAGCGGGCCGACGATGCCCATCATGTCCGGGGCGGCAATGCACACGTCGAACTCGGTCCAGCCGCCCTTGATCTTCTCGGCCAATTCCGGCCCGCCCACCGTATCGGCGCCGGCCTCCTCGGCCTCCTCGACCTTGTCGCCCTTGGCGAATACGATCACCCGCAACGTCCGCCCAATCCCGTGCGGCAGCACGATCGACCCGCGCACCAACTGGTCGGCCTGCTTCGGATCGACCCCCAGCCGCACGGCGATCTCGACGCTCTGATCGAACTTGCGGGTATTGAAGGTCTTCAGCACCGCCACGGCCTCGCTGACCGGCACCGGCGCGGCGGGCACCTTCTCCGACATCGACTTCATGCGTTTGGTTGCTTGCACCATCACTCGATCACCTCCAGGCCCATGCTGCGGGCCGTGCCTTCCACCAGGCGGCAGGCGTGCTCCAGGTCGCGGGCGTTGAGGTCGGCCATCTTGATCTTGCAGATTTCCGCCACCTGCGCGGCGGTCACCTTGCCCACCTTCTCCTTGTTGGGCACGCCCGAACCCTTGGCAATCCCGGCCGCCTGCTTCAACAAGGCCGAGGCCGGCGGGCTCTTGGTCACAAACTCGAAGGAGCGATCGTTGTAGACCTTGACCACGACCGGGATCGGCATGCCCCCGGCTTCCTTCGTGCGGTCGTTGAACTGCGATACGAACTGACCCAGGTTGATGCCGAAGCGGCCCAACGCGGTGCCGACTGGAGGGGCCGGGGTGGCCTGGCCGCCGGGAACCTGGAACTTCACTTCACCCACTAGTTGTTTCGCCATGAACTATACCGCCTCGATCTGCCAGTATTCCAATTCGACGGGAGTGGAGCGGCCGAAGATGTTGATCATCACCGTCACGCGGCCGTTGGTCTCGTCGATGTTTTCCACTTCCCCTTCGAAATTCTCGAACGTCCCTTCGTTGATTTTCACCCGCTCGCCGGTGGTGAACCCGATCTTCAGTTTCGGGGCCTTCTCGCTCTTTTCTTCCTGCTTGGCGCGGATCCGCGCCACCTCGTGCGGAAGCATCGGGGTGGGCCGCCCGGAGGCCCCCGTGAAATCGCCGATTCCCGGCGTGTCGCGCACCAGGAACCAGGTGTCCTCGGTAATCTCCATTTGCACCACCAGGTAGCCCGGGTACAGCTTGCGCTTGATGACCCGTTTCTTGCCGCCCTTGAACTCGGTGACTTTCTCGGTAGGCACGATCACGTCGCCAAAATACTTTCCCAGGCCGGCCACCGCCACGCGGCGCAACAGGCCATCGCGAATCGTGTCCTCGCGGTTGCTCTGCACCTTGAGGATATACCAGTCCATGTTCGCCGACTTGGGCTCTTGCGGCTGGACCACCTCCGGCTCAACGGCTCGGGCACGCTTTGCCCGGGCCGGTTTCGCCGGCCGCTCCGAAACCGGCGGTTCGACAGCGATAGGCGATTCGACAGCGATAGGCGGTTCGATGGCGATAGGCGGTTCAACGGCGATGGGTGGTTCGACGGCGATTGGCGGTTCAACGGCGATTGGCGGTTCAACAGCGATAGGCGGTTCGACGGCGATAGGCGGTTCGACGGCGATAGGCGGTTCGACGGCGGCGGGCAGTTCGACAACGGCGGGCGGTTCGACAGCGACAGGCGCTTCGACAGCGATAGGTGGTTCGACAGCGATAGGTGGTTCGACAGCGATAGGCGGTTCGATGGCGGCGGGCGGTTCGATGGCGGCGGGCGGGCGGTTGCTGGCGCCTGCCGGAGCAGAGGGCGAATCCCCTGTCTCCCCTGCCGAGAATCCTGCCGGAACCTCGACCGGCGCGGGTGTCGGCGGTTCGGCCGGGGGCACCGCCGACTGCTCCTGCGAAGAAGCCACCGACGGCGCCGGAGACTCGGCCGACTGCACGGTCGACTGCTGCGCGCCTTCCACGCCCGAGACGGGCTCGGCAGATGGTCGCACCAGGTCGCTGATCGGGTCAAATTGGTCCGTCACGCCGGTAACTACCCCTGTACGATGAAGCTGAGGATCGGGGCTTTCATGCCGTCAGGCCGAAGCGTAAAGCCACCCCTAAAGAACCCCCAACCGATTAAACACGAATTGCCAAAACAGATCGAACACCGCCAGTACGACTGCCAAAGAGATCAACATTGCCAAGACGACCATCGAACCCCGGATCAATTCGTTTCGCGACGGCCAGGAGACCTTGTTCATCTCCGCTTCCACCGCGATCAAAAAATCGGCGAAGCCGGGGAAGTTCACGATGCGATACACGATCCACCATCCCGCCAGCAAGAGGATGCCGGGTAGGCCGAAGGCCATCAGCCCATAAAAGGCCCTGGCGTCCAGCCCCATCTTCCAGGCGGGATTCCACATGCCGAGCGAGCCGCTGAGCTGCCACGCCCCGAGCGCGACGGTGATCGCCAGCGCGGCGAACGTGACCTGCCGGGTCACGCGCCCCTGGCTTCGCTTGTACAAGCTTCCACGCAGCAATTCCTGCACTAGCGAGCTCACTGGGAGGGCCCTCTGCTGGTTTCTACCGCACTAACCTGGCTCATCATCACCATGTAATGGCAGGGGCGGGGGGACTTGAACTCCCAACCGCTGGTTTTGGAGACCAGTGCTCTACCAATTGAGCTACACCCCTGTACCCCCTCGGCAACGCTGTACCCACACGTCCTGTCATCCACAACGCCTGCACACTCTCACTTGAGCACCTTGGTGACCACGCCGGAGCCCACCGTGCGGCCACCCTCGCGGATGGCGAACCGCACGTTGGCGTCCATGGCGATGGGCGAGATCAATTCCACGGCGATCTTGACGTTGTCGCCGGGCATGCACATCTCCGCGTCGCCCAGCAGGTTGGCGGTGCCGGTCACGTCGGTGGTGCGGAAGTAGAACTGCGGGCGGTAGCCGCTGAAGAACGGCGTGTGCCGGCCGCCTTCTTCCTTCGACAGCACGTAAACCTCGGCCTCGAAGTTCGTGTGCGGCGTGATCGAGCCGGGCTTGGCCAGCACCTGGCCGCGCTCGATCTCTTCCCGCTTGACACCTCGCAGCAGACAACCGACGTTGTCGCCGGCGATGCCCTGTTCGAGTTGCTTATTGAACATTTCCACGCCGGTGCAGACGGTCTTGCGGGATTCGGGGGAGAAGCCCACGATCTCGACTTCGTCGCTGACCTTGATCACGCCGCGCTCGATTCGGCCCGTGGCCACGGTGCCGCGGCCTTCAATCGAGAACACGTCTTCCACGGCCATCAGGAACGGCTTGTCGACCTCGCGGGTGGGCTCCGGAATATAAGCGTCGATGGCGTCCATCAACTCCTGGATGCACTTGGTGGCCGCCGCATCCGACGGGGTGTTGTAGGCCGCCAGCGAGTCGCCGCGAATGATCGGGATCTCGTCGCCGGGGAAGCCGTAGTGCGTCAACAATTCGCGCAACTCCAACTCCACCAACTCCAGCAACTCGGGATCGTCGACCAGGTCGATCTTATTCAAGAACACGACCAGCGCGGGGACGTTCACCTGCCGGGCCAGCAGCACGTGCTCGCGCGTTTGCGGCATGGGGCCGTCGGCGGCCGAGACCACCAGGATCGCCCCGTCCATCTGGGCCGCGCCGGTAATCATGTTCTTGATGAAGTCGGCGTGGCCCGGACAGTCGATGTGGGCGTAGTGCCGCTTCTGGGTTTCGTATTCCACGTGGGCCACGGCAATGGTCACGGTCTTGGTGGCGTCGCGAACCGTGCCGCCCTTGGCAATGTCGGCGTAGGACTTCGGCTTGGCCAGGCCCTTCGCCGCTTGCGCGGCCAGGATGGCCCCGGTCAAGGTGGTCTTGCCGTGATCGATGTGGCCAATGGTGCCCACGTTCACGTGGGGCTTGGTCCGGTGAAAAACTTCCTTTGCCATTCTTTCTCCCTGCGTTGATCAAGCGTGTGTGGATGAACTTTCAGATCAATACTGCATATGGTCAACAGTGAGCCAACTCGAAGGAACCCGTGGTGCGTTTGTCTCAAAGAGCTGCTGAGGGGATTCGAACCCTTGACCTCGTCCTTACCAAGGACGCGCTCTACCGACTGAGCTACAGCAGCCTTTCGGTCGTTGCCCCTCTGTAGGTATCCTACGCGCTCCATGTTCAGTTTCTAGTGGACCTCCGACCAAACGGCCTTCGGCCTCTGCCCCATACGCCAACTCTCGTTTCCCTCGGCCCGGCCAAGCGGGTGAAGGGAGTCGAACCCTCGTGAATAGCTTGGAAGGCTATGGCTCTACCGTTGAGCTACACCCGCGCTCACGCCACCGTCTTATTTCGTACCCCGCACGCCTCACGGCTCGCTTCGCACAGTCTTACTGGGGAGTGAAGGATTCGAACCTTCGAAGGCGTTGCCATCAGATTTACAGTCTGACCCCTTTGACCACTCGGGAAACCCCCCGAATACCCCAAAAGTCAACTCTTATTTTCCAAACCGCCTGGAAAAGGGGACAGGCGCCTCTTGCCCGAACCGGGCACCGACCGCAGGTCGGTCGGCGGCGGGCACCATGCGGCGAACCGAAGGTTCGCAGCATAGTCGTTGTACAAAAGGCGCCTGTCCCCTTTTTCCGCTCCTGAAGGCCAGGGTTTCCAGTACGAGCTAGCGGAGGGACTTGAACCCACAACCTGTTGATTACAAATCAACTGCTCTGCCGATTGAGCTACGCTAGCCGGTCGAGTCTACACGCGAATCTCTTACTATAACGATCTTCCCGGGCCGTGCAAGGTGGGCACATCAGCAAAATCTGAAGACGACACCGCCTTGGATCGAAATACCACAGGGAGAACAACTACTCTGAGGGGTTCCAGGAGGAAACGCCAGACAGAACCCCCCACTCGACTGGGAAAGAATGATTTAGGACGGAAAGTCTATTCTTTCCTCTTCGACCGCCTTCCTGAGCTTGCTCAAGGCGCGGGCCTCGATCTGCCGGATCCGCTCCTTGGTAACGCCGAGCTCGGCCCCGACCTGCTTGAGGGTCAGGGGTTCCTGCCCCCGTTGCAGGCCGAAACGTCT
>JBEKZQ010000246.1:0-9593 GCA_049509675.1 Thermoguttaceae bacterium
GTGGACTGGCCGAAGCAGTGCCCTTCCCGATTTTCCGCCTCGCGGTGTTCGAGGTCCCGAAGTGGTTCTTCGAGATTATCCGGGCACGGCTCCAATCATGAGGGTATCTTTGCCATGCTCCATCAACCATTCCCAACGACCGGCGCTCTGCGTCAGAACCTTGATCTGGGCAAGGAGCAGCTTGTCCGGATGATCGAGGACGAGCCGGACGCCGTTTACGCCTACATCATGTCCTCCTCCTCCGTCGTGTTGGACGGCGATAACCTGCTCCAGAAAGGAACCGGCCCGAACTTTCAAGGTGGCTACATTACACTCTGCACCTGCAAGCACCGGATGCGCACGACCCTTCCTGTCGATGAATGGCGGGGGACATGGGTGGCTGGTTTCACCAGCGTCGAATGTGGCGGACGGCACTGGCTTTTCTATCTGGGGAAGGTCAAGGAAGCCTACGAGTCACAGTCGGAACTCTGGCACAGTGATGTGCTTTCCACAGAGACGCGGCACGCAAAGTCCGCCAAATACTCCAGACTTGGCGACTTATATGAACCGAAGGGCGAGCTTGACTCCGTGGGCCGCTACGACGCCGAGCAGTACCACCTGCCGATCCCTCGGCACAGTCATCATAAGCATGCCTGCGACAACAACTGGCGCTTCGACATCGATTACAGCAGGAAGAAGCTCAAGGTGAAGGCGAAACGACAACCTTCCCTACTCGTCCTCGCCCCAGAGTTCAGCTTCCTCTGGCGCAAGCCATTGCTTTACGTGCATGGCAGATGGAGGCAGACGATCTATGGCACGCTCGATGAGTTTTTCCAAGAATTGATCGAGCCTTCTGCCGGACAATGACAACCGACTGTGGGAGAAAACACACAATGGAAACCGACCGACCAACGCGGACTATCGTCTGCCTGTGCGGAAGCACGTGGTTTTTGCCAGCGTTCGAGATGGCTAACCGGAATGAGACGCTCAAGGGGAATATCGTCGTGTCGATTGGAGTTGATCTGAAGGTTCGTGATGCCGCTTTTCTTGAGGCGACCAAGACGCGAGCGCAACTTGACGAGATCAAGAAGGCGTTGGACCGCTTGCATAAGGACAAGGTGCGGCTGGCGGACGAGGTTCTCGTGCTGGACATTGACGCGCCACACAAGATCGGCACCTCGACAAAGGAGGAAGTTGACCTTGCAACCAGCCTCGGCAAGAAAGTCCGCTGGTGGAGCGAAGAAGGCGGACTGACACGCGACCAACAAGGGAACGCGATTTGAAGGAGCACTTCGTTCTCCTGCGTGTGGGGTCGATGCCGGTTGCGGCGGCATCCAAGGCCCGCCGTACGCTGTACAAGGCTCTCGAACATGTCCTTGATGAAGGGAGCTGAAAAGGGGGAGCTGAAAAGGAGCTGAAAAGGGGGGAGCTGAAAAGGGGACATCACTGATATTGGCAAAATGGGGAGGATTGATGAACGTCATCAACGAAGAGGAGAGGGAAATTAGTGATGTCCCCTTTTCAGCTCCCTGGGGGACAGGATATTCTGCGGCGGTGGGCGGCACAGGAAGGACTGAGGCTGGCGGGTTATGTTTGAAGTGGCGACCCCCGGCACCACCGACTCATATCCCTTCTATTTCCGATCTTGGGAGCCTAAAATACAGACTCCAGGAGCCAAACCGCATGCCACAACAACCGGACGCCGCATTCGCCCATCCCGATTGTTACGCCAGAGAATTAGGCGGCTGCTCACGGCAGATCAGCAAGGAGCACTATGTATCGGACGCCATATTACGCCAAGTTTCGCTTGGCGAACCTTCGGTTCTGGTGCGCAACCTGCACTTCCAGGAGCCGAGTACACAGGAGAGGAAAGGGATAAGCAGCCTCGTTGCCAAAGTGCTTTGCAGCAAACACAACAGCCATTTGAGCCCGTTCGATGTCGCTGGGTTCTCTCTCGTCTCAGGAATGGACGAAATCAACCGTACTGTCGGTCAGGTCGAGGACGAGGAGACTTTCGTGGTGAACGGCGACGACCTAGAGCGATGGATGTTGAAAACTCTCTGCGGTGGCCTTTTCAGCGGGAACATTCCGCTGCCAGACGGAACTCTGAAGGGAATCTGTCCACCTAAACACTGGCTGGATATCTTGTTTTGCAATGGGCGTTTCCCCGCAGAGCAGGGACTTTACGTTCGTGCCGGAACACCCGGAGTTGTCTTCGCCACCGATCCCTCCATCCTCAAGATGGAGGTCTTGCACGAGCAGAACTTTGTGGTTGGATTCAGAGTGTTGGTTTTCAATTTTCAGTTCATCTTGGTTTTGGCCTCGCTGCCGCCGCAACCTCCCGCCATGCTCGAACATGCTCAGTACCGCCCCCAGGGAATCGTTGTTCAGGGGAGCAACACGAGAATTCAGATCGCATGGCAAGACGGCACAGCCGGGGACGAACTTGTTGTCAAATGGGTTGGCAGGGAATAAGGCAGAAGGAAAGCGACTCCAATGAAACTCCTCTTCCTCCACGGCTGGCAATCGACACCGGGCGGTGTAAAGCCGACCTATCTCAAGGACCACGGCCACGAAGTCCTGAACCCAGCCCTGCCCGACGACAATTTCGACGCCGCCGTAACTTGACCAGGCGCTGGTGGTCAACAGTGTCGATCAGGCGGTCACGCTCGCCTGCGACGTCTCGGGGACGGCGGATAAGACCGGGCGTGACTACACGCCCCTGCCCGGCTCGATCACGATCCCTGCCGGGGACCTGTCGTTGCCGCTGGACGTTGCCCCGAACATTTACGATCACTTCTGGTCGGGGAAGAGGACGGCAACGCTCAGTGTGGGGGGTATCATCATCACCGTCAGGCCCGTCAACGACAGCAAGAGAACCTTGCTCAATTCGGCCAGCACATATCGGGTCAGGATTCGCATGTCCGGCTAGTGTCACCGCCGGCCAGAAGTGGGTCAAGAGCATTTCTTGCCGCACGGGGATACCCCGCGACCGCCTTTCCGCGATGCCGGGCCTCGATATGGCCGGCGTGGGGAGGGTCATTATTGCCCATATGCGCTCTGCCCGGATTCTCCGATGCGTCCGGGAAGTACTTTTCGCAACAAAAGCCTTCCACCGGCAAGCCCGACCAGGAGTTCGACCTCCCGAACATGGGCGTTGATCCCCAACTCTCCCGCGCGGATCTCGACAGGCTTTGCTGGGAGATTCTCCACCCGCCGGTGGAAGAACGACCGATTCCGACAAAAACCGCATGCGGCCCGCATCAAGGAGGAGCCCTCTGCGATGGACCAGGCATGGACCCTTCGACACGCACTGGACGACGTAACCGAGAGCTTGTCGGCGGACGCGGACTGAACCGCTTTTTCCCGCGTGCCGCAGGGTCAAGACCACGCCTCCCCGGCGTGGTCTTGCCTTTTGCCAAGGGATATCTATCGCCGCGTGATCTGCTGTTCCACAAGCAGGTCCAGCAGGCGATCCGCGGCGGATCGCTGGCCCGACTTCTTGGACGATGCGCACACCGGAGCGGTGCGCCAGGCCCGGCCATCGGGCGCGGTCGCCCAGCCGACGATCGAGAACACCGGCTGGTGGCTCGGGCCGTCCTGGCTTGCCACCTCGTAGCCGAAGGACTGCAAGACCCCGACCTGCTTGAGTTCGTTCAGCACCATCGCGGCGTTCGACTCGCACCTCGGCTGCTCAGGCTCCCTGGACGGGAGATCGTCCCGGTCACTGTCTACTCCGCTGCGCAGGATCGTCAGCATGTCCTCCGCCGCAGCCTGCTCGGCAGCCTTGAGCGTTGCCGCCAGATACCAGGCGGAGCAGGCCCGCTCTTCGTCGCTCCGGTCGAGCACCGCGCGGACTTGGTATCCTTGAGGGTTGGCATGTTGCTCGAATTGCGGCGCCGGCCATTTTCTCTTGGCGCACTGCTCCAGGAGCTGCCCCTTCGCGTTGGCCGACTGCAATCGCGACAGGTCTTCTGCGCCGATCGGGACCACGTCGTCGCCGGAAACGCGGCGGGACACCAGCTCCAGCAGGACCTGGGCCGCCAACTGCTCGGCAGCCTTCCTGGATGCCGCCTGCTGAGGCCCGCTCGCGACGGTCTCGCCTTGATAGCGAAGCGACATGTTGGCACGGAAGAAAGGACCCTGCGACTCGGTTTCCGTCTGCGGCGGGTCGATCCGCATGCGCATGCAGAACTCCAGCAGGCGTCCCTTCGGATTGGCACGTTTGAGCTGTTCCTGTAGTGCCGCCTCCTCGGGAAAAAGATGCGTTTCTTGCGGGCCGAGCACCCAGAGGCGGTCGCGGCGGTCGTCGTCGCGTCGCACGAGCCCGACCCCCTCAAGCATGCGCACGAACCGGTCGGCGACGTCCCGGTCCACCGGCTCGCCGAACCATGCCTCGGCAACGGCGGCGGCCCGCAGGGGCGCTTCGCCGGCGGGCCCCAGCAGATGGCGCGCCCGGTCGATGTCCAGCTCGCTGGCCACAGGCACCGCCAGCGGAGCCTTGCCCCGGACGCCGGGCCGGCGGGGGTAGTCGCGGTGCAGAATGCACCCGTCCCGCGCGACCATCACGTCCTTGCAGCGCAAACTGCGTCGCAGGGCGTCCTTGGCGCTTTCGTCGCCATGCACCAGCACGACCGTCCGTGGCTCCAAGGCTTCGATGAAGGAGACCATCTGCATGCGGTCCGCGTGTGCCGAGAGCCCGTAGGTGCCGAAGCTGCAAGCGACGGGAAGGGTCGCCTGGCCGAGCTTCAGCTCCTTGGGGACCTCTGTCCGCGCCAAGTCCAGCAGGGCCCTGCCGGGAGACTCCTCGTCCTGATACCCGGTCAGGAAAACGGCGTCCTGGGCGTTCTGCACCAATGCCTGCGCGTAGGCGAGGGAGGGGCCGCCGGCCAGCATCCCGCTGGAAGCGACGATGATGCCCGGGCTGGTGGCCAGAACCCGCTTCCGGTCCTCGGGCCGCGTCACCGGCTGGATCGTGTCGGTATAGAACGCATGAGGCGACCGCCGGATCTCGTGGACCAGGTGCCGGGACACGTACGCCTCGTGCTTTCCATAGACCGAGCACACGGCACGGACCATCCCGTCGACGAATACCGGCACTTCCGGCAGGGTCCCGTTGCGCTGGGCATGTTTCAGGATCAGCAGGACTTCCTGCGCCCGCCCCACGGCGAAGGCGGGGATCAGCACGCGGCCTCCCCGGGCGACCACCTCGCGAACCTGCGACAGCAACCGTTCCTCGGCCGCCTTGCGGTCCTCGTGAAGGCGCTCGCCGTAGGTCGCCTCGCTGATCACCAGGTCCGCCTGGAAGTCGGGACGGCCAAGTGCGGGCACGGTGCGCTGGGCGGAGATGCTGTAGTCGCCGGTGAACAGCACCGTGCCGGCGGGAGTCTTCAACAGGATCATGGCGGCCCCGAGGATATGCGAGGCCGGCAGCCAGCGGACTTCGACGTCCTTGATGCGAATCGGCTGATGGTACTTCACCGGCACGAAGGCGGCCAGGAGCTGCTCGACCTGGCGCTCGCTGTACAAGGGCAGTTCGGTCTCCCGTTCCGGGCCGTTCATCAGTCGCAGGGCATCTTGCAGCAGGATCGCCACCAGGTCGATGGTAGGCGGCGTGGCCAGCACCGGCGCCCCTCGGCAGGCTTCCGAGAGCACCGGCAAGCCGCCGGAATGATCCATGTGGGCATGGGTCACCAGCACGGCGTCTATGGCAATCTCGGCAAGCGGCGCCAGGTCAGGAAGGGCGCTCGGCCCGGAGTAACGAACGCCACAGTCCACGACGAGCGACGTGTCCCCCGCCCGGACCAAGGTGCAGGAAGCGCCGATCGTCGTGGCGCCCCCGAGAAACGATACTTCGATTGATGGACAACTACTCATGGAACCTCGAAGACCACCACAAACTTGGCACGGGCGTCTTGCCTATGCGATGCGTTCAGTATACCCGCTGGCGACAAGGGCTGGGAAGCGGGAACCGACGCACGATGGGCATGGGAGTCGGGCTGCCCCGCCGTGCCAGAGCCTTGGTTGGTTGGAATCGGCAAGGAGCGTTGCCGCGCAGGCGATTCCCAAGGGGCGGCGGGACTTCAAATCGGATTCGCTTTCGGGCAATACTTTCGCGGTCTCCAGGTCGAAGGCAAGGTAGCGGCGCTTTGTTGCGTCCATATTCTCACCATCGAGGTGAGAGACCAGGAATTTTTCTTCCGGAATTCGACGGCTAACGGAAGAATTTCACTTATCTGCCTCCCCTCCCCTCAACTCCGGTGCCTGCAACAGCCTCGGCGTCACTTCGACCGGCGACAACTCCTCGATCTCGTCATCCACGCCCGTCGTTCCCAAGTCCTTGAACTTCCTGGCCGTTATCAAAACCCTGGTTTCCAACGAGCCCACGGCCCTGTTGTAGGCATCGGTGGCACCGGCCAGACTTTTTCCCACTTTGGCAAGATGGTGGCCCATGTTCGCCAGCCGCTTGTATAGTTCCTTGCCGAGGTCGCTGATTTCCTTGGCGTTCTCGGCCAGCTTCTCCTGCCGCCAGCCGTAGGCTACGACCCGCAGCAGGGCGATCAGCGTCGTCGGCGTGGCGATAATGCCGCCAAGAAACGGGCTACCTCGAAGGCTCCGCACCCTGGCGACGGCGAGGGGGACTGCCCTGGCTATACTCCGCCAGGAGCGAGTTCAACTCCTGAACAATCTCATCCCGAAGCGACTCCGGTTCCTGCACGACGGCGTGCTGCCCGAAGCTCATGATCCAGCGTTTGATCTCTTCGGTGTCGGACAACTGGAACTCGGCCACCAAACTGCCATCCTTCTGCTGCGTGAGCTTCTGGCTTTCGTGCCAGTTCGATTCGCCAACGTAGCGGGCGACGGCAGGGGCGAAACGAACCACGATCTTCACGTCCCCCTCGCCGTGGTACACGCCGAATGATTTCGCCAAGTGCTGCTGAAGGTCAAAGTCCTCCGGCCGCTGAAAATGGACCTTGGTCACCTCGGCATCCTCGATGCGGCTGACCTTCCAGTGGCAAATCTCTTCTCGTTGCGGCGACCGGCCCACCAAGTACAAGGCACCCCGGTGGTAAATCAGGCCGTAGGGGTAGATGTCGTAGGTAACTGGCTCCGTGGCCCGTAGCGATTGGTAGGTGATGAAGACGGCGAGCCGATCTTCGATGCCGACCATCAACTCGTCGATCAGGTCGGCCTTCTTGGTGTAGTCGCTGGCACCGACCATCGTCTGGTGGAACATCGTGCTGAATTGGTCGATGTACTTCAGCGCATCGGCACCCAGCGTGGCTCGGATTTTCTTGAATGCCCGCTGGGCAGCCTCCCAGAACAGTGTCCCCGCCAGCGGTTCCAGCAAACGTCGGCCCAGGTACAAGGCAATGGCCTCATCGTAGGCGAAGTTCAGACCGGGCTCGGCCTTACCGGGGACGATGTGCCAGGTCTTACGGCCAAACTCTCCCTTGACTTCCTTGAGCGGAAAGCCCGCCGCCCGAAACGTATCCAGGTCCCGGCGGATCGTCTTTTCGCCCACGTTCAATTCATGCACCATATCCTTGATGGTCACGCCGTAGTGGCGGGAGCAGAGCGTCCGCAGCAGAATCCATTGACGCACCAGGGGCAGTTGGTCGGCCATGGCTGGGATCATCCTACGAAAGCAACATCGGGATAATAGGTGAGCATAATCCGCCGCTGCTCCTCTGGAAAGCATGGCCGCCTGAGTCATGGTGCATGTTCCTCGTCGCTGAATGCGGCCAAATGGCAAAGCCTGCCGTCGTAAAGCAAGGCGGCTCCGACAAGGCCCTCGCTGGTGATTTCCAGTTCGTCGCCCAGGGCCAGGGCCGGAATCCGTGGCTTGGCTACGCTGCCCAACCGCTCGATGACGCCTGGGTCAGATCCCGACCAACCCGTACAAATTTTCAGGTGTTAGGGCGCTTGGAGGGGGTGGAAAGGCGGGCGGAAGGCCAATTCCCGTCACCCGGAGGAACATTCCCGACTCGGGACGCCCCTGAAGCCGAACATTTTCGGCGGATGATCCGAAGCCAGCCAAACGATCGACTGAGTTCAGGTGGCCAAAGGCCCAGGCCCGACTTTCGGCAGCACCACGATCAAGAACGTGGCGATGGGGCCAAGAAAGAGCGACAGCAGCCACCACAGCAGTCCGCTTCGCCCTTTGGCTTGAGCCAGGCCAGCGTTGATGAGTGACAGCGTTCCCAAGCCGACGAAGAATTGAGCCTGATCGTGCATGGCGTGCCTCCTTTTCGGTTATTCGCTGAGGGGAGGGAGATATTGGTGGTTGCCGGGATTTCGCCCGGATGCGGCATCGGTGCTGTCGCTTGGCGGCTGGGAGTGGAGGGGGTATCATTGAACCGAGTTCAAGCAATACCGATCAAGGACGTTTTGGCCACCCCGGTGCGAACATGATGTGCTCGGATTCAACGCCCCAAGCACCGCTGATAACCGACCGAGCGACTCGCTGGCTGCTCGTCGCCATCGGCGTGTACAGCATCCTCCTGGTTGGCTTCCTGAACTTGATCGTCCTCAACTCCGACAACGTGAAGGATCGGGCGATTTTCCTGATGGCCGATGGCATGATCTTTATCTGGATCATCGTCGGGGGCTCGCTCACGCCAACGTTGCGAAGGCGATTGGTGCCCCGCCTTGCCGCCATTCCCATCGGATGGCGACTGCGTTTCGTGGTACTCTGCACGATCATGGCCCTGATCGAGGAGGTCATCACGACCAGCATGACCAATCTTGCCCCGGTCTTCGGCACGACGCCCGAGGAAGCCCACATCACGGCATCGACCAATTACTTCACCGTGGTTCTATTCCACAGCGTTGTCATGTTTGTGCCGATGTTCGTCGCCTGGGCGTGGATGCTGTCCCGCTGGGATTTCTCCCCGCTCAAGGCGCTATTGCTTTTCGGAATCACCGGCTCGTTGGCCGAAGCGAGTATCAACTGGACAAGCCTGATCGGCGGTTTCTGGGTTTTCGTCTACGGTCTGATGGTGTACCTGCCCGCCTGCACGGTTCCTGCGGATCGACGGGCAAGGCCATTGCGATGGTGGCACTATCCGATGGCCGTCTTCCTACCGTTCCTCGCCGCAATGCCAGTTGCTCCGCTGGTCGTGCTGCTACGGAAATGGCTTGACGTGCAATTCCTTCCGGGCGTAACCTGATTGTCAAATGCTCATCCTTTTCCTCCACGGCTGGCAATCGACACCGGGCAGCCTCAAGCCGACCTATTTCGGGGACTACGGCCACGAGGTCTTCAACCCAGCCCTGCCCAATGATGACTTTGACCAAGCCGTCCGCATCGCCCAGGCCGAGTACGACCGGCACCAGCCCGATGTCGTCGTCGGTTCCAGCCGGGGTGGAGCCGTGGCGATGAACGTCAACACGGGTTCGACGCCGTTGGTCCTGCTCTGTCCGGCATGGAAACACTGGGGTACGGCTAGGACGGTGAAGCCCGGCACGGTCGTCCTGCATTCGAGCGCCGACGACGCAGTGCCGTTCTCGGATTCCGTGGAACTGGTGCGCAACAGCGGCCTACCCTCAGAATCATTGATTGTCGGCGGCCACGAACACCGGCTGGCCGATCCTGAGTCGTTGGCGAAGAT
>JBEKZQ010000247.1:0-9923 GCA_049509675.1 Thermoguttaceae bacterium
ACCCGGTTGGTTGCCTTTCGTCGCCCGCCCCGCAGGGCGGCTGGCGGAGGAACCGACCGGGGCCGCCGGCCCGGCACGTTCGACCTCTTGGGTTTTACCCATTATTGGGGCCGAACATTGCGGGGTGGGTGGGCGGTGATGCGGAAGACGGCCTCGAAGCGCCTGAGTCGAGCAGTGCGGAGCATTGCTCAATGGTGTCGGAACAACCGGCACTGCCCGGTCCGCGAGCAGCATGCAATCCTGAGTCAGAAGGTGCGCGGACACTACGCGTACTACGGGATCACCAACAACATGCGAATGTTGAAGGCGTTCCTCGTTGCAGTTCAACGAGCCTGGCATCAGTGGCTTAATCGCCGCAACCGCCGGCGCGACATGACCTGGGACCGATTCAACCGGCTGCTGAAGCGCTACGGCCTTCCGTCGCCGCGGATCGTCCACTCGTACGTCAAGCAGCGAAACCATCAATGGAATGGGAATCGCGAGGGGCGCGCGACAATGGAGGTTTCGGCTAGGTCTCAGTCTCACGATGAATGATGAATCCAGCCTACCCGATTGCACAAGACGTGTTCCGCGGGACGATTGCAGGATTCCCGATCCTCCTCTCCTTGATGGCGGGAATCTCATCGATCTGCTCCGCACGTCGAATCAACCCTATATCGAATTTGTAAATCCGGCGATGCCATGAGGACCGACCAACCAACTGCCACGTGGCTTCCGATACAACGAGGCGGTGCAGCGTGACCTTGGTTTGGATCGGCCCTCGGGTCTTGGGGCCGGCATGATAGATAATCCGCAACGGGCGCTGGCGGCGAATCGCCATTAGGATGGTACGACAGGTATCTTCCGTTCCTTTGGGCCACGGTATCCGGGAAGGTTGCCTTTCCACGGAACTCAGCAGGCTGGCGGCTTCTGTCCGACAGGCGGCGGATGCCTGGCCGAGCAGTTTTCCCACGGCTCGATCAACAAGACCGCATATTTCCGGAACGCGCAGGAGATCGGAAACCTGTGCGGCCAGAAGCAGCGCGAGCAATTCTTCGTCGAAAAGCGATTTGGGTGCAAGCCTCGCCGAGGAGTCGATCGTATAGCCTTTTTTTCCGAGGTCGTAACTCAGGAGGGCCCCGGCATCTCGCAGTAGGCGCAGGTCCCGATGGATCGTCCGACGGCTGACGCCAAAATCGCTGGCAAGTCGCCCGATGTCGTGTCCGATGCGCGATTGCAGAATGTCAAGCAGTTGCAGGCAGCGGGATAGACGTTCTTGTCGCATGGTAGACGCGCGGGCGAGGCTTTCCATTGATGATGCGTTCTGGACGCGGCCCGAGCGACGGAAAGCAATGGCGACCTCGTGTAACTCCGAACCGTAATCGTATGACCCGAAAGTCGCCAGGCGTCTTCTGGGCATCGAAACGCACACCCAGATGAAACGGGACTCAAGTTGGGGCAGTTCTCCTGAAAACAAAGACCAGGGACTCACGGACATGCAACTGGTTCTGGTACAGCCAACGTCACACCACTCCGCACGCGCATGTCTTCACGTACAGGTTCGGCACCCGATAAGTGGTAATGGAAAACCGAGAATCGCTTGGGGTCGATTCCGGCCTCCTCCCAACTGTAGCCGTAGCTACCGTAGTGCGTGAGGCGAATTCGCGTGTCAGCGAAGATCTTCAGGCCGCATTGTCGCGCGCGTTCGCAGAACGCGTAGTCTTCGGCCAGATACCAATACCCGTCGCGGTGCGGCGTAACCGATGGCTGGAAGAAAGGAATCATCGGCCTTCCCCAACGATCGTTACACGAGGGGAGGCGGAGACGACGGCGGATCTCTCCATACGCTTCGCGATGGACCAGGAGGAAGCCCGTTGCAGCGTACAAAATCTCGGCCAGGCCGCCCTCTTGACCGAAGACGAGTTTTTCCGTGCCGGGCAGGACATGGCAAGCCAGTTCGCGCTGGCCTTTCTTGGGGTAAATGCCGCATGTAATAGGGAGCCGGTGCGAACGCAAACGATCGACGTCATCGGGCTGGAAACCGACGTCCGAATCGATCCACATGGTCTCCTCAAATCCATCTGCCAGGGCATCGGTGGCCATCTGGTTTCGGCCCTGGTCAATTGCCGAGTAGCCCCGCACGCGGCGGACACAATAGCCGCGTCGCTCCAATTCCTGGAGGCCCGATTCGCAGGCCGGTTCGATGTGTCCTCCGACGGGAACCAGCACGACACACCGGGAGTTGTCCATTGGCGCCGCTTGGTGTCCTCCGATCGGCGGCCTCGGTTCCGGTTTCGCCTTGTAATGATAGCCCAGCGAGGAGGCGAGTTCGCCGACTTCCTCTTGAAGTTCAACCCGCGCACTGACAGGGATCTCGTCAAGCGGCGGCGGCCCGTCGTCGGGGTGGATGGCTGCGGCTTCCTCGGCGATCTCCACTCCCAGGTAGGACCGAATCGTGTCAAACTTGCCCTGCGCGAGGTCCTCATAGTCGACGAGAATCGCATCCAACGCTCTTGCCTGGTCGAGGAATCCTGACGCGAGTATCCGCCAGTGCCGGGCGAACTCCCGGGTCGTCAGCGGGTGTTCCGGCCAGCGGTTGTACCAAAGCCAACCGGCCGCAAGACGTGCCGCATAAGATCGGTAGGCGTTGTAGGGATTCCGGACCACGAAGATGATCTTCGCCCGCGGGTACAACCATTTCAGGTACGCGGCATGGTCCGCGGTCAGCCGTACCTCCTTGATCCCCCATCGCCGGGCGCCGGCCGCTCGTGCCGGCTGGGCGAACATGGCGTCGAAATACTGGAGGTATGCATTGAGCAGGTGCTCGGGCTGCGGATAAAGGTTGGCGATGGAACTCTCCCGGAGCGTCTTCCGGTCCTGCTCCTGAAAGAAAAACGGCGGTTCTGGCCAGGAATCCGTAATGCAGCGGATTGGCTCAGCCAGACTGTCGATCATCCAGGCGTGTCCGTAGGGCTCCCCCCAGATCAGACACTCGGGCATGAGCATCCGTTGAAGCAGCGTTCCCCCGGATCGCCAGCCAGCGGACAGGATGAAAATCGGCGCGTCTTCGCTGCTGCTGGCGATGTTGGGCCAGCGATCCTGAAAAACCTTGATGCCTTCTGCAAGCTCACGCCGTTGGTAGAGTTCATTCATGGCAGCGGTGCCTTGAGTGCGAAACGAAAAGTTGCGTAGAGGATGTTCATGCGGGAGCCACCGGCTAAACGTGAAAGGTGTCTAAACCACAACCCAGTATTCAGCCTGGTTGGACGCTTGGCCGCATGGATCGGTCGTTTGTGCGGTGGCGGTGCCGCTCTGCAACCCGGCAAAAATCTCCGTCACGGAGAACGTGCCGTCCGCGCCGACTACCGCCGAATACCCGTACCCAGCGAGCACACCTCCGAAGGAAACCACCATTCCTGCAACGCTGTTATCACCATCCGTGACCGTTCCACTAACGGTCCAGCAATCGTACATTTCCTGGCCCACGCCGAAGTCGCTAATCACCGGCGCGTCATTGCTCGATTGCGTGCCACTGGCGGTCCCAGATCCGGATCCGCTGCCGGACCCACTGGCCGACCCGGAGCCGGAGCCCGTCGCGCTGCCCGATCCCGAACCGCTACCGGTGCTCGACCCGCTTGCAGATCCCGACCCGGAGCCGCTGCCGGAGCCCGATCCGCTGCCGCTCGTCGATCCGTTAGCCGACCCGGAGCCGGAGCCCGTCGCGCTGCCCGATCCCGAACCGCTACCGGTGCTCGACCCACTTGCAGAGCCCGACCCGGAGCCGCTGCCGGAGCCCGATCCGCTACCGGTCGTCGATCCACTGGCCGACCCGGAACCGGAGCCTGTCGCGCTGCCCGATCCCGAACCGCTGCCGGTGCTCGACCCAGTTGCCGAGCCCGACCCGGAGCCGCTACTGGAGCCCGATCCGTTGCCGGTCGTCGGTCCGCTGGCCGACCCGGAGCCGGAGACCTCACGGATGACGTAATTGTCGGCGTCGGCGACGAAGAGATTATCGTTGCCATCCACCGCGACGCTCAACGGCTCGTTTAGCAGGGCGCTAGCGGCCGGTCCGCCGTCGCCGCCGTAGCCCCGGGTTCCGCTGCCCGCGACCGTGGTGATCAGGCCCGTTGCGATATTGACCTCGCGGACAGTGTTGTTGTCGCTGTCGGCGATAAAGAGATTGCCGGAAGCGTCCACTGCAACGCATTGCGGATTGCGTAACTGGGCGTTCGTGGGCAGCCCGCCATCGCCACCGTAGCCCCCGGTTCCGTTGCCCGCGACCGTGGTGATCACGCCCCCGGAGACCTCGCGGATGCGCTGATTGGCGCTGTCGGCGATGAACAGTCGATCTCCGGCAGCGTCCACCGCGATGCCTGTCGGCCAGGCGAACATCGCGCTAGTGGCCGGTCCGCCATCACCGCCGAAGCCCGCGGTTCCGTTGCCCGCGACCGTGGTGATTAGGCCCGTTGTGTTAACGACCTCGCGGATGTCGCTGTTGCTGGCGTCGGCAATGAAAAGATCCCCGGCGGCGTCCAACGCGACATCCGTCGGGTAACTCAATTGCGCACTGGTGGGCAGTCCCCCGTCGCCGCCGTGGCCCGGGTTGCTGTGGTTCCCAGCGAACGTGGTGATCTTGCCTGATGATAGATCGACCTCGCGGATGACGCTATTGCCGCTGTCGGCAATGTAGAGATGGCCGGAAGCGTCCACCGCGACGCCTCGCGGGCCGCTTAGCTCGGCGCTTGTGGCCGTTTGGCCGTCGCCGGTGTAGCCCCAGATTCCGTTCCCCGCGACTGTGCTAATGTGGCCCGTGGCGTGATCGACCTCGCGGACAACATCATTGTAGAAGTCGGCGATGAAGAGATTCCCGGAAGCGTCCACCGCGACGCCCGACGCCCAACAGCTTAACTCGGCGTTCACAGCCGGTCCGCCATCGCCGCTGTACCCCGCGGTTCCGCTGCCCGCGATTGTGGCGATCGTACCGGCACTCAAGAGCTGCCGTTGTTCGAGCCCTTCGAGGTGAAATCGCCGGTACTCCAGAAGCGCCGTCCGCCGATGGTTCTTGCGTCGCATGTTCTCACGCCAGCGTCGAAACCAGCCGAGTATTCTTGGTCGGTCCATCGGGATCTTCCTCCGACTGTAAAGGTCCAGCTTCCGTCACGGCCGGCCATCGCCGGCTCGCACTCATGCCCTCGATGATGAAATTGCGAAGCAGCCGCGAAAGCGCGCACCTACAGAGAAAAAAACAGAAAAAGATGCCTGCCGACCAGAAATGCCGTCAACTCGGATTATTCATTGCCACGGCAGGTTCGACGCAGAGTGTTGCATTGAAGCCCAACGCGCAAGCGAGAGTAACGTGTTGCTGGGACCTCGCTTGCGATTCGGGCTTCTATGGGGCCATGAATAATCCCGGCTACAGCGGATCGACCAGGTGGTCCGCCCGCGAGGGTCGCACGGCGGGACGCTGTTTCGCCAAGATTTCTTCAATACCCGGGAACCGCTGGAGGACCTCAAACGTGCTGTTAGTGCGAAACGTTCCAGGATCCAGCCCGAAGTCCAAGGCATTCTCGACGTACCGGGTTGCCAGGGGCAGCAGATCGGCGTCCTTGCGGGCGGCCACGGCAAAGAGGGCCGCGACGTCCCGATACAGATCGGCCGAGGGCGGACCGATTTCCACGGCGCTTTTCGCGTGACCGATCGCTTCCTTGGGCAGAGGTTTCCCGGCAATCGCCCGATTCAAGTACACGAGGACCAGATTATGGTGTGCAGACTGAAGATCGCTCTTCTGCCGGATCGCCTGCTTGAGGTACTGCTCCGCCACGTCGCCCTGGTTCGTTCGAATGAGCGCGTAACCCAGATTGTTCAAAAGGCCGGGGGAAGAGTACCCTCCCTCCAGCGCCAAGTGGTAGTACTTGATGGCGGTCTTTGGCTGTTCGAGTCCACTGCAGCAGTAACCCATGCCGGCGTAACAGTTCGGCGTGTGGGTCAACTCGTGTGCCGCACGAAAGTCATCGCAAGCCATCGCGTACTGCCGAAGTCGGCACAAGGCGCGGGCACGAGCCCAGAGAGCAGCGGCGTTGCGCGAATCGGATCGTAATGAGTCGGTGAACGAATCGGCGGCCAGTTGCCACTGGCCCCGTTCGTAGTACGCCAAGCCCTGACGATATTGCCGGACACTATAAGCGGGGATCTGGGCGATCAGGCTGAGGGCGGCCAGCACCGCCGCCAACACCATGCCCGTCAGTGCGGTGACGAGGCGTCGATGGGTTTGCACCCACCGTTGTCCGCGACGCCAAAGCCGAAGCTCGCAGCGTAACGCCGCTGCCAATTCGGCCGCCGTTTGGGGCCGCTTGTCCACTTCCGGCGCTAGACACTTCTCCAGCAATTGAGCCACGGAACGAGTGACCTGCGAATTCCGCTTCTGGACCGGGTCCGGTCCCTCCATCTGACGCGCGCGCAACTGCTTGGCCACTTCCCGGACGGAGCCTTCGACGCTGATTGGCCCAAACGGCAAGGTCCCCGTCAATAGCTCATAGAGCATGACTCCCAGTGAAAAGAGGTCGGAACGTGGTTCCGGTGCAGGGAGACCTGGCCCATCGCCGTCATCGAGAAACTGGGTAAGCTGTTCGGGGGCCATATACGGCAGGGTGCCTCCAACCCGATGTGGCGTCAGGACGCCATCTGCCGCCAGGTTGAAGTCCAAGAGCAGCGGCCGGCCGTCCCGAGGAAGGAGCACGTTCGATGGCTTTAAGTCACGATGACAGATCCCCTGTCGATGCGCATGGTCCAGGGCATCGCAAAGCTGCGCGGCCAAATCGAGTACACCGTCCAGGTAGGTGCCCCTATACAGCACCGGATCGGCGCCGCGCGGCTCCGCCGGAACCTCAATCCCGTCGATGCGACAGATCACATCGACGATGCAACACGCGCGTTGGGGAGGGGTTGCCGTTTCAAATACCCCGTCCAATACGTCGGCCAGCGTCACACGGCCCATGTAGGGCATACAAAAGGCTGCCAGGCCCGTGATCTCATCCTGCTGGACGGAGTAGACGGGCACGATGTTCGGATGGCGAAGTTTGCCGAGCAGGTTCGCTTCCTCACCCCCACCAGGCGCCAGCTTCAATGCGACTTCGCGTTTCCCCAGCGCCGATTCCTGGGCCAAATACACCCGTCCAAACGCTCCGCGTCCCAGTTCGGCCGTCAAGAAGAATCCGAGAAAGCAGTCTCCAACCCGAGGCCAGGGGACAACCCCCTGAACTTCCAGCAGACCGGGTTCGTGTTCCAGCAGGCTGTGAACCTGGATCAAGAGGAAAAGGGATCTCTGGAGCGTGGGAAACCTCTGAGAGAACCCGCCGGCGCTGAGCCGTTCCCCGGCACGCTGATGCCAACGATATTCCTCGTAGGCCAGATCAAGTACGATCGATCGATAGCGGTGCAATTCGGGATGCTCGGCAAGAACGGCCGCCAGATCGGCCGGTTGCCCCTGATTCCATTGGCTCTTGATCTCGACCGCAAGCTGATCGGCAAGCAACAGACCGCCTGCCATCCGACCATCGGCCGTGGCGGACATCCGGGCGGTACTTCCAGGATCCATCACATCACCCTGTCGTTCAGCAGCCTCTTCAAGAACCGCCGAACCGTACACTGGGCAATGTTCAGCGACTCGGCAATGTCTTGATACGTAAGCCCTTGCAGACGCAAGGAAATGATCTGGCGATAGCGGTCCGGTTGCTCCGCGATGAGCCGGTTCCATTGCTCACGGGCTATGGCTACCTCGACGGGGTTCGATTGATGATCGGCCGACTGATCGACCTGGTCCGGGGGCGGCCCCATCGTTTGCTCTCGATTGACGTTGTACTTCTCCGTCATCAACCTCCGCCGCACCTCCATGCCGACCTTGTTGCGGGCCATAGTGACCAGGAATGCCACCAATTCCTCGGGCCGGGTGAAGCGAACCAATTGATCGCGGGCCTTGAAGAACGAACACCAGACTAGTTGCACGAAGTCCAGTGAATCGAACTTGGACCGCAGCCGCACATTCAGCGCTCGCCTTACGGCTCGACGAATTGCATCCCCGTACCGGTCGACCAGCTCCCAGGCTGCGTCTTCCGATCCTTCCTGAAGGCGTCCCATCAGGTCGCGGAACTCGGCATGAGCTTCTAGCACTTGTAGGTAGTCCTTGCCAAAACTGCACAGAGATTTTTCGGTCCCCTGCCCACTCCATGCTCGGTATTCTGCCCGAAGTGCAATTCTATATCAAGCAAGGCGAGACAATACGAGGGCTTGGACATCACCCCCCGTAGTGGGATCGCAAACCGATTCGCTTCACGGCGAAGGAGGGGTAAATGGCGTGGATGGTAGTTTCGCTGGTCGGCACGCGTTGGCTTAGAGCGTTCGGCGGTCATCATGAGCCTGCCGAAAGGATGGGGGCCGTATCGAGGCGGTCCGCGGTTTCATTCTCATGTCTTGGAAGCTGAAAATGGAAGCTCTGTTCCCTGAGATTCCGGCCATTTGTCGGGCCGCCCGCGCCGTCATGTGCCATAGATTCCGTTGGCAAATCTTCCCCCTTTCCGCGGATCCTGGGGTACAGGAACCGGACTGGTTTGGGCGTGACCGTCAGGATGTCTCGATTTGGCCGCTACAGGATCTCGAACGCAACCGGCAGGCGGCCATGTTCCTCAGCGCGGGGGACATCGCGGCTTACATGCACCTCGCACGGCAATTAGGAAGGCAAGATCTGCTGGGCCGCTCGACCCTGGATCAGGCAATCTGCCTGTCGATCGCCGCGTTTCCGAACCACCCCGTCCGCTTGGAACAGTTCCTTGACAAACTTCTGGAAGATGCGCGGACAGAATTGAAAGCCCATTGGAGTCACGTGGAAAGGCTGGCAGCCGCTTTGCTGAAACACCGCGAGTTGTCAGCAAAAGAAATCGTACAGATTCTTGAAAACGCTAGGGCGGAACATCCATGACTGCCGCCGGTGTCTCGGAGCAGGTAGCCTCGCTTCCGCTCCCGGACATCAGGGTCCGGACATCATGGTCAGAAGCGAAAAAGGGGTCAGAACGATTTTTCATTCCGTATGGTCTTTCCTGGCCGGTTTTGGCGGGCAGCATACATAACTCTTGGCAGGAACGGCCCGGTTTTGCTTCCCCTCATCTTGCCATTTTACTCGACAAAGAGGATCCTCCATAGGGGGCACCGGTCCCTCCGGCAATTGCTCGTCGCGCGGCGACCGGACAGCCGTGGCCATCCGCGCCATCCCCGGAACGCACAGTTTGCCCTAGAAATTGGGCCGCGCGATGTGCTACGTTGGTCGGCAATGCTCAGCGGCGCACAGGAGTAATACTTCCGCCACCGGATGCTTTGCGACCGGTCGGCGGCGGCGAAGAGCCCAGGCAGCGTAAGTCCGTAGGTGATAAGTCCAGGGTGGTTCCGGCATTGTAAATCGGCATGCTCTAACCGTGCCGTGATGTAAGATCCGACGCACGTAATTCCTTCGGCGACCTCTAGGCGGCATAAGTCCACAAGCCCGAGCAGTATGGGCATTCGTCAAGGCCACTCGAAACGGCTACCGGCGGGTCACAGTGCCCGCGCGGATTTGTCAAAGTCTGCGCGCTGCCGGCATTCTTGCCGCAGCGCTGCAAAAAGCGCGGAACTCTTCTCCCATCCTGCTTCCCGCCAACGACTTACGGCGACAGTTTCGGCCATCGCCGCACCTGCCCGTCGAGGACCGAGACCGGTGCGCAACACCTTGCGGCAGAATGAGTTACGCGATAGATCGGCTAGTCGTCTTTTCTTGCCCCAGGGGCTTATGTTGAGACAAATGTACGGGCAAGCGCGTGGCACCCGAGCGCGCAACCCGTTGCGAAAGAACAGGTTACGTGCGATATCGGCTAGTCGTCTTCTCTTGCCCCACGGGCTTGTGTTGGGAAGAAACACAGGAA
>JBEKZQ010000248.1:0-11703 GCA_049509675.1 Thermoguttaceae bacterium
GCCAGATTCGTCACGGTAATGGTGGCCGTGCCCAAAGTCAGCGGTGCCGCTGACCCGTACAGTTTTTGGTCGACCAAGAGGCCAACGCTGCCCGTGGGGGTTCCGGAGCCCGATGTTACCCGGATGGTGAAGCTGACCGGCTGACCGAACTCCACGCCGGTAGGCAGACTGCTCTTGATCTTGACGGTCGTGTTGGCCGCCTTCACTGCCGGCAGTATTCCGGCCGAGTGGATCTGCAACGGCGTAGGGACTGCCGGAGCGACGGTCACCAAATGTGGGAACAGCGACGGTGCGGCCGACAACAGATGACGGTCTTCCAAACGTTCCAATCGCAGCCAGCGCCCGCGGCGACGAGAACCGGATGTCGATTTCGACCTGTTCCCACTTGATCCGGAACGTGAGGAGGACATGCGTAGGCTCCTGGATGAACTGGCCCAAAGATTCAGTATACACGGAAAATTCCAATTCCGCCAATTTTGACGATTGGGGACTGGGAGAACTGCAAAGTCGGGGTCTGGTCCATTTTTCGGCTGATAGGCATTGCCATTTGGCCGGACTCACGACCGAAAACATGGACCTGACCCCCTTCGCGTTCGACTTCGCAGTTGTCTTGGATTGGGGACTGTCCCCTTCCGTCGCCCGGTGCCTGGCCGGGCCGTGGATGGGCACGACAGCTTGAACTGGGCCGAAACGGCGGGGGATTTTCGGACTCCGTTCACCAAGTTGCCTAAACTTCGTCGCCGGAATTACCGATACTTGTTGCGGAATCGTCACTTCCGGCACCTTTTCCAGGCCCCACGGGTGTACCCCGAGGGCGTCGCCGTATGGTCACCAGGTTAACGTGGACCGCCGCGGTCGCGGCTGGGCTGTTCCTTCCCGCCGTGCTGCACGGGGCCGCTGGCGCGACCGCGCCCGGGGCCCCGACGGAACCAGCGCTGGTCATCGCACCGCCGGCCGCGGCCGGCAACGAGGACGTCTTTCCGACCGTGGAGCGACTCCTGCAGCCTCCTCCCTGTGCGGTGGTTGCTTGTGCCGCCAATCCGGCGGACCCCTCCTGCTGTCGAGCCGGGTTCATCGCTTACGGCGATTATCTGAACTGGAAGGCAAGTCAGACCGGGCTGGATTATGCCACCGTGGTGAATCCCGTTACCTTGACCCCCATCGCTACGGCGGAACTCGATTTGCAGCGGGCCAGCGGCCTGCGCGCGGGAATCGGCTACCGTTTCCCGGGCACCAATTGCGATCTCACTTGGAACTACACCCACTTTCAGAGCGACGACCAGCGTTCGCTGGTTGCCAACGGCGTAACGACGACGTTGCTATCGACGCGCAGTTTCTTTTCCGCCATGCCCATGAACTCCGTCGAGGCCGACGACAGTTTGAAGTTGAACATCCACGATTTCGAGGTCAATTGGCGGTCGTGGCTGAACGACGCGGTTGGTTTTCGGGCCTTCGGCTCCGTGCGTTGGGCCATGATCGATCAGGATTTCAACAGCAACTACACCTACCTGAACGCCGTGCAAGGCGTCATCCATCTGCCCACCGACATGGATGCGGAAGGCCTGCGCCTGGGGTCCGAGTTCCAATGGCGCTCCGCCTGGGGCTTTCGCGTCTTCGGTCGCGGCGCGGCCTCGGTGCTCGTCGCCGATTTCAAGTCGCAACGGCAAGAAATGGATTCGCTCCACGGCGTGATTCTCGATGCCCCGCAACAAGCGACGCGGGTCGTTCCGGTCGTGGAAGCGGCCGCGGGCGTCGCCTGGAGTCAAGGACCCTGGGAAGTGAGCGCCGGCTACGAGATGAGCGACTGGTTCAACATGGTCCCGGTGGGCGGCGTGCCGAGCGCCGTCATGGGCGGCGTCGGCAATGGGCCCCTGCCGGTCACCGAGCAAAGCCTGTTCATCGACGGCTTTTTCCTGCGATTGACCTTCGTACACTAAAGACTACCGGCATTCAGGGCGGTTCGATAGATCCGCACGTCGTCGATGTCGCCGTTGAAATACATGTTGTTGACGCGGGGATCCGCACCCACGAAGACGCCAGTCGCCTTCGCCAGCGGTCGAACCGCACCGCTGGCCGAAGCGCTCAGGACGCCGTCCACATAGATGGAACCGACCCGACGCCGGCGCTCGGCCACCACCAGGTGCCACTTTCCGTCGTTCACCGCTTGGGTTGTCGTAACGTCGAACTGGTAGCCGGAGCCGCCATATAAACGGAGAATTCCACGGCGCCGGCGGCGGTCATGCGAAGCCGGTAACCGCTGGAGCCGCCGGCAGCATTCTGCTCGAGGATGACGCCGGCGCTGGCGGCCGACGTGCGGACCCAGGCCGAGATGGTGAAATCCGTGGTGCCCGACAGGCCGGGGCCGGCTCCGAAACTCACCATGCTGGTGGCGCCGTTGAAGTGCAAAGCGGAAGACCCATCGGCGCCGGTCGTCCAGGTGGCATTGAGAATCGTTCCGTTCAGTTTGCGTGCGGTGGCGTTGCCGGCCAGCGTGCCGCCGTTCTCGTTGAACTCCCAGGCCGCGAAGGGGACAACCGCGACGGTCTGGACCGCCACCGTGGCGCTCAGGCTGCCGCTCTTGGCAGTGACCGTTCCCTTGGCCGCGCCGGCCGGCGCGTGATACAGGCCCGCGGCGGTGATCGTCCCCGCTGTCGCCGTCCAGGCGGGATTGGCAGCCATCGCGGCGCCGAATTGGTCGAAGCCGGCAGCGGCGAGCTGGCGCTTGGCGCCAAGGCCCAGGATGACAGCCGTGGGCGAGATCGTCAGCCGGCTGAGTGTTTGCGAGACAAGAACGTTCGTGGCGCTCGTTACCGACAGGCCGGCCGGGTCGGCGATGGTGACCTGGAAGGCATACCTGCCGGCTTGACTGAAGCTGACCGTGGTGTTCTTGGCCGCATTGTTGCCGTTGACGTTAAACAGCGGCGACGCCGCGCCGGCGGGCATGGCCGTGGCGACCCAGGTGTACGTCAGGCCGGCTTCACCGTGGGCGTCCGCGCCCAGCACGCTCAGATTCGTGGTGGTTCCGAAAACGGTTGCGGGCGAGGCACTGGCCGCCGTGGCAACGGTCGGCGGTTGCAGCGGACTGCTTGCCCAAATGTCGCTGATCGGCGCGACCGAAGCGCTTTGGCCCGCGTACGGCAAACCGTACATGTCTTCCATCGTTCGCAGCACGTTGTAGTGAGTGATCTGTTCGCTGTACTGCCCTTGCTGAACCATCGAGCCAACCATCAGCGTGGGAATCTGGTTGTTCTCGGTGTAGTCGTCCTCATCGAAGGTAAGAATGAACAAACTGTTGTGTGTCTTTGCCCATTGGATGTAGCTGTTCAGGTGTTGTTGCAGCCAGGCGTCCCCGCCGGCGATCGTGCCGTCGTGCATGTCGTCGTTCAAGTTGGGAATCACGATCGACATCGTCGGCAGGGCGTTGAAATCGGCTGGGAAACTCGTCAACGGGAGGCTGTCGGCGGCGGGGATCTGGTTCGTACCCGAGCCCTGCCAGTTCACCCACGGGCAGTGTTTGCGCACGTATTCACCCTGGGATGCGCCCGTGAAACCGACGGCAGGCAGATCCTCGGCATAGCCCGCGAAACTCTTGCCGGCGGCGAGCAGTTCGCTTCCCAGGTTGGGCGTGGAAAAAGGGGCTCCGGCGGGGACGTTGTCGTCGGTCACACCCTGGTTCGATCCCGAGAACAGGTCGAGATAGTTGGGCTGACTGGGATGCTCCAGCGCAAACGACTGGGTGAACACGGCGGCGTTGGAACCGCTGGCGAGGGAATTGATGTACGGCGCCGAGGAACTGCCGATGATCTCGTCGTAAGCGCGGTTCTCCTCGAATACAAGCACGATGTGGTCCGGGGCCGGAATCTTGTTGGCCGGGGCTGCGGCAGCGAAGGGACTGGCGATCGACAGCAACTGGCGCGGCTCCAGCGGCTCGACGCACAACGGCCGGTGCCGCAGCAGGGTGGTACGATGTGAGCGATGCTTTGAGGAACGCTTCTTCGGACATAGCGGCCGGCGAAACTGCATGGTTTGCCTCCTGGATGTGCCGTGCCGTGCTCGTCAAGGGTTGGAACGCCCCTGGTAGCCCGGCAGGTCTTGTGCCTCGGGAGAACGACTCCATTGCAACGCGGTTTCCACGGCCCGCTCGAAATCCCCTTCGCCGCTGCCGATGGACACGCGTTTGCGGAAGAAATTGGCCCACTGGAATTCGGAGTAGGAAGCGGGGATCTTTTCGTAGCCGGCCCGCTTCCGCACCGCCCAGGCCAACGATCGATACGGATCGTCGGCCATCTCGGTCACCTTCTTCGGCAGTTTTTCGGGATCCAGCGGCCCCCGCCCCTGATTGTCGTACAGATACAGCCAGCCGTGTGCATGCATCTTTCGCCAGAAGTCAGCCCGATCGAGGTTTCGCCAATTGGCCTTCACGACCGCCTCGACCGTTTCGGACAGATGACTTTTCAGCAGAACCACGGCGATATGGTGACCGTCGGTCAAGTAGGGCCGATCGTCAGGGCCAATCACGATCTCTGCCAGGTGTTCCTCCAGGTAGGCCGCCAGTTTTTTGGGCTTCTTGTGGACGATCGACTTGGTGCGCTGCTCGATTTCCCAGTAGCCCACGCAGAACTGCGTAGGGCGCAGCTCGGTGATCGCCACGCGGCAACGCGAGCCGGCCGGCAGAGCCGGATCGAAGGCCCGCACCTCGGCCAACGCCAGGCCACAGACGTGGACGATCAGGCAAAATACGGCCCATTGGATTGCATTTGAACCCAACTGTATGGGGGTGCGATAAGTTCGACAGCCGATTCTTTTCATGGTAGCATGGGAGACGGGTGAGGGGCGTTGCACTTCCGGCTTGCCTTACTTATACCGCGGACACCCATTCTTGCCAAGAAACTTCTTCCGCAAAAAAACGGCTCGCAGCGGAAAAGTGATTGAAAGATTCCGTCAAATCGTGTATTAGTATTAGGTTAGCTGTGTTCTGCGTAGCATCGGTGCGGACTGAGCCGAGAGGCACACATAATGAACGGGACGGGACGTATTCCGGTGCCCTGGAAGCATCGCTGGCGGCGTTTCCGCTATTCGACGCTGCCGGGGCTGGGCCTTATCGTTTTCACTGCGGCAACACTCTGGTCCTGGACCCGGCAAGGGGAAATGCCGCACGCCATCGGCGAGGTGGAGGCGGTGCGCGTCGACGTGGCGTCCGGCTTGAGCGGCATTCTGGCGCCCTTGCCGCGCGGACCGTGGGCCTTGTTCGAGAGCGTGGAGCCGAATGATATCGTGGCCCAACTCGACGATCGGCTGTTGCGGGCGCAGATGGAAACGCTCGTTCAGGAACTCGCCCGCTTGCGCAAAGAGTTCGACGCCGTGGCGGCGAAACTCGCAGTCAATGAGGCCGACCGGAAGCAAACTTATCTGGGCGACATCGTGCGGCTGTGCGTCGAGCAGGAACAGCGCGCCCTCGTCGTGCTGGAACGGCAGGTCCAAGTCGCGATAGACCGGCTGGAAGCCCAGCGTACCAAGAGCTATCTGGAATGTCTCCAGCCGTTGTATGAAAAGAAGATGATCTCGGAACAGGAGATGAACAACGCGCGGATCTACTGCGAGGAGGCGGCCAAGCGGCTGGGCGGGACGCAAAAAGTCCTGGACGAGGCCGAGAAACAGCAGAAACTGGCGCAGGGGCGACGGGCCCAGTTCCCGAAGTTCCAAGCGGCCGACATGCCCAAGGAATTGGCGCCGATCGCCGCCGCCGCCGAAGTGCAGCGGGCGCGGATTGCGGAGTTAGACGTGGAAATCAAACGGCTCGCCATCCGCGCCCCGATCGGCGGAACGATCTGCGCCATCCACCATTGGCCTACCGAGAATGTCCGCGCCGGCGAGCCGATCGTAACGCTGGCCGCCAGCCAGGGCCGGTACATCGTCAGCTACGTGCGCCAGGAACAGCACGTCGAGCCGGCCGTGGGCATGCCCGTCGACGTTCGCAAGCGGCTGGCTATCAGCCATCGCTTGAGTTCGGTGGTGGAACGCGTCGGGCCGCAGGTCGAGTCGATTCCCGCGCACCTCTGCCGTGATCCCAAGATGCCCGAATGGGGATTGCCCGTCCGCATCACGCTGCCGCAAGGTTTTTCCGGCCACCCCGGCGAATTGTTCGAGGTCACTTTTCAGACCCACGCCAAGGAGGGCGGTTAACACGCGCCAATGAACAAGTTGCCGCAATTGTAGCAGGCACACGGCGTGTGCCTGCTACATTCGGCAGGCTCTCCCCGGCCCGTGTTATCGATACCCTGCCCCGGGCCGACTCGTCGTCTTGTCGCCCGGGTCGCGCGGCGAGTCCTTGGCGGGCAAGGTCAACTGCATTCCGGGCGTGAGATAATCAAAGTCCTTGCCGAGCGCTTCGCGATTCATCTCGTAGATTTCGGCCCAACGCGAGGCCTTTCCCAGTTCATGGCGGGCAATGTCGAAGAGCGTATCGCCTTCCTGGACCACGTAGGCCCGCCCTCCGCCATAGGACGCGGCGGTGGCGCTGACCGACATGGCCCGGCCCCGCGCTGCCTCGCGATGGCTCAGCTTCGGACACAGGTCGGGATAGGCCTGCTCCAACTGGGCAACCGCCGGCGCCAAGATCATTTCGCCCACGCGCAATCTGTCGGGGTTGCCGACCTTGCCGCGATTGTGCTTGGCCAATGCCCGGAAATATGCGCCGCTGCCGTAGACGCGTTGCGATATCGTCCAGAAGTTATCGTTCGGCTGTACTTCATAGCTCCCATCCGCGCGGCTGTTGTCCCGGCCGCGCGATCCGAAGGAACTGCCCATGCCGCCATACGCCGAATCGCTCATCCCGGCGCCCGCGCCAAAACGGCCCGGCGATGCCGCGAACCCGGAGCCGTAGCCGGCACCGGGCGGCGACATCGTATCGGCAGTACTCGGATAGCGATCGGCCGCCGCGCCGAGCGGAAGAAGCGGACGTGCCGGCGTTTCCGCTGGTCCACCATGCGCAGACGCGGGGGCAGCGGCGCCTTGCAAGGCCTCGACCGCCGAATTGGTCGCGGCCGGATCGACCGTCAGCCGCCCCCCGTGCAATAGGCCGCTCCGGGCGTGGGCCTGGCCGACAGGCGCAGCCGGTTCGACCTGGACGCGTACGGAGGTCGAGGCCAAGGTCGCCTGGGCAGGCCCGCCCGCGGCCGGAGGATCCGGGGCTGCGGATGCCGCTGCGCCCGACAGCGCATTGGGCATGAAGGCGGTGGCTGCCTGCGGCGCGGACCTGCCGGCCTTGTTGTTCTCCGCCCCCATGCCGGCCGTGCTCGTTTCATCGGGCGCGTGCATAGGGGCTTTCGACCACGAAGCCGGCGAAAGCACGGTCGGCCTATCGGCCGCGAATGTCTGCGCCGCCGGGTGCTCTTGCTTCCCGGCCCGGTCAGCCGCGGCACCGGGGGTCGCGTCGGCGGCCGCGGCGAGCGAGGCCGGATCTCCCGGCCGCTGTTCCTGCGGCAGCCACATGAGCCGTCGCACCAGTACCACGCCAAACACGATCAGCAGAACGGCAAGCACCGCCAGGCCGATCTTCATTTCCTTGTTCAGTCCGGTACCTTGCGGCAGGGAATCGTCCATCTCCGCCTTTGCACCTTTTGAGGAGAATTCGTTCATATCCGGTCTTGCGCCTTTTGATGAGAAATCGCCCATGAGAAAGGGCCTCCGTGCAGGGATTATTGCGTGAGGGCTGTTTCGAGTCGTGCCGCCACGCGCAGTTTTGCGCTCCGCGCGCGGGGGTTTCCATCGATTTCCGCCGCCGTCGGGCGGATCGGTTTCCTGGTCAAGACTTGCAGACGCGGGTCGCTGCGAAACGCCTCCTTCACCCGGCGATCTTCCAAGGAATGGAAGCTGATTACCGCCAGCCGGCCGCCGCCGCGCAAGCAATCGGGCAGTCGTTTCAAGGCAATCTCCAGCGATTTCAGCTCATCGTTCACGGCAATTCGCAGGGCTTGAAACGTTCGCGTGGCCGGGTCGATCCGCTCGCGCGTCGAGCGCGGCACGCACCGCCGCAATAACTCGGCCAGTTCCAACGCCGTACGGATCGGATGCTCACGCCGTTGGGCGACAATCGCCCGGGCGATGCGGCGGCTGTAGCGTTCCTCTCCGTAGCAGTAAATCAGGTCGGCCAGATGCTCGGCGCTGAGCCGATTGACCAGCCGCCAGGCAGGCTCGCCGGCCAACGGATCGAAACGCAAATCCAACGGACCGGCGGCGGAGAAGCTGAACCCCCGATCGGCGTCGGCCAATTGATCGCTCGACAAGCCCAGGTCCAGCACGATGCCATCGACGGCCGAAATGGCCAGTGCTGCGAGCACTTCGGGCAGATCGCAGAAGTTGGCGTGCATGGGCTCGATGGGCAATCCGATCATGTTCCTGGCCGTTGCCACGGCGGCCGGATCGCGGTCCAAGGCGATGACGCGTCCGTGGGGCCCCACACGTTCGGCCAGGGCCCGCGCATGGCCTCCGCCGCCCAAGGTGCCGTCGACGACCACCCCCCCGGCGCGCGGCGCAAGCCACTGGAGCACCTCATCCAGTAATACCGGCATGTGGGCCGAAGATGGGACGGACATCGATGAGACCGTTGCTGAGCTTCTTATACTTTGCGCGGTTTGAAATGATCCCAACCGCAGCAATAGCGAACGGATCGCACCGGTTGCGAACCGTTTACACTGCGGATCGGATAAGATCAAGGCGAAGTGTTACGAGAAACGCCGCCGCAGGCAAGGTCAGTGGGTAAGAATTCCGCCAGATAGCCCGAATCGACTGCCACCAATGAGTGGGGTGAGCGATGAAAAACACTCACCTCGGGCGCGTCCTTGCGCCCGTGCGAGGTTGAGTGTCTGCGAAGAGGCCCGGCGACGAAGGAGACGCCAAGTCAGATCGCCGGTCGTGGGCCGGGCGAGATCCTTCTGCCCGGGCGCGAAAGAACCGCGTTTGCGCCGGTCGGTAGCCGTCAACCGGCGTCGCCGCTCTCGCGCGCGACCATGGGATAGACTGTCTGCAAGGAATTTACTCTCCGGTGATATCCGGCCCAAAGGCCGTCTCGGCAATTTCGTCGTAATGGAGCTGCTTTTCGGCGACGTAGCTACGCCAGCGCTCGGCCGACCATAGCTCCAGATGGTCTTGGACACCCAGCAAAACAACTTCCTTCTCCAAGCGAGCGATTGTTACCAATTCGGGGGGGATGCGGATCCGGCCCTGGCTGTCCAGCTCGACACGCTGCGCCCGGGCATAAAACAGGCGCGTGAAGGTGCGTACGTCCTGGCGGGTGGGCGACACCCGCGTGAGTCGTTCGGCGAGCCGCGCAAATGCTTCCTCGCTGTAGATCGCCAGCGACGCGTCGGTTCCCGGGGCGATGAACAGGCCCGCCGCGTCGGTGCATTGCATGGCATCCCTTATCCGTTTGGGCAGCGCCAGGCGGAGTTTTTCGTCCAGCGAGCGGGTGAAGTTTCCGGTCAGCAGCATGTTCTCTACTCAGAACGGGCAACCGGCCGCGGAATCACCACTTTATCCCACCGGGTCCCACAAAGACCCAAGAATACTCGCTTTTGCATCAAGGTCAAGTCAGCTTTTCGCGCGCGTCGATCGGATTGGCTGTCGATGACTGTCCTTTCTCCCGGCCGCCGTTTGACTTCCGGCAAATTGCGACTTTTCAACTCGGAAAAAGAATTCTTTCGCCCCATGCCGGGAACAGGGCTGAACGAGGGATTAGGGACTAGGGATTAGAGTTTTCTTCTTCGGGCGTTTGCGCACTTTCGCAAGCATGTTTTCGTCTATTCGTAAATACAAGTACGCCAATTGATTGCTAATCCCTAATCCCTAATCCCTCGCCCCCTACCCGTTCCTTCGGCGGGTCGATGACCTTATACTCCTCTATGGCCAAAAAGTGGAACATGGATGAGATCGACCAGTACGATTACGAGTTGCCGCGAGAGTTGATCGCCCAGGAACCGGTTGCCAATCGTGTCGACGCCCGGCTATTGGTGGTCGATCGGGCACAGGGGTCCTTGGAGCATCGGTACATTCGCGACCTGCCGGAGATCCTCCGCCCCGGCGATTGCCTGGTGCTTAACGAGACCCGGGTGGTTGCCGCGCGACTGGTCGGTCGCCGCCGCAGTACGGGTGGCCATTGGGAGGGGCTCTTTCTGGAGTCGGCCCCGCAGCGGTTCTGGCGGCTCTTGTGCAAGACGCGGGGTAAGCTCGGCGGGGGGGAGCGTATCGCACTCGTGAACGCCCGCGGGCAGGAGGACATCGATCTGGAGTTGGCCACGAAGCAACCGGACGGCAGTTGGATCGCCCGGCCCGATTCGACGGAGGAGACGTTCGCCTTGCTGGAACGGGTGGGCCGGGTGCCCCTGCCCCCGTACATTCGCAAAGGGGAAATGGTCCCATCCGATCGCAAGAACTACCAGACGGTCTTTGCCCGCTGCCCCGGGGCCATTGCCGCGCCTACGGCCGGACTGCACTTCACCCACCGCCTGCTGGGGCAGCTCGAACAGCGGGGTGTCGTGCTGTGCCGGCTGGTTCTGCACGTGGGGGCGGGCACATTCCGACCCGTCACCGCCGCACGCCTGGCCGATCACAAGCTGGACGCCGAGTGGGGTCAACTCGGACAAGAGGCGGTGGACCAACTGGCTTCTTGCCGCGGTCGCGGCGGCCGGGTGGTGGCCGTCGGAACCACGTCGGTCCGCGTCTTGGAAACTGCGGCCGCCGATGGCACGCCAAAACCCTTCACCGGCTATACGGACCTGTTGATCCGCCCGCCGTACCAGTTCCGGGCGGTCGATGCACTGCTGACCAACTTCCATTTGCCGCGAACGACGCTGCTGGTCCTGGTCCGCACTTTCGGCGGCGACGAATTGATCCAGCGGGCCTACGCCGAGGCGATCCGCGAGAAGTACCGCTTGTACAGTTACGGCGATGCGATGTTGGTGCTTTGACGCCCGGGGAAAGCAATGAGAACCGGCGTTCGCGCGTGTCGGGGAGCCCTGGCGATCATGGCCTGCGAAAGCGAACTGGCGTCCCAAGCCGCAGGCGCGACGTGACAGACCAACTTGTTATAGATGGCGTTGAGGAAGCGATTTACGAACGTAGTCGTTGAACGAATCTGCAAGTAGTTCGCGTCTGACCCGCCAGAACGCGTCGGCTTGGTCGATCCTCCATAACGCCTTATCGGCGGGTATACACTGGCTTTTCAGCACGCGGGACTTGATAGTACAAAGGTATACCTCAGGGCCGGCCTGCCCGATGCCTTTATTCACGTCACCCGCTATGAATGCCATATTCGCGATGTTGTCGGCTGCCGGCCGTATGTCCTCGGGGAACTGTGCGCGAGGAAGAATGTGGTGCCGGTCGACGTTACTCTGAAGGAGGACTTTGCCACCTGTGTAGAAATCGAGAATGCCACGGTTCATGCAGGCGACGTAAAGCGCCAGGAGGCCGCCCCGGTCCCCGAGCGCGCCGGAGAAATCCTTGGGCTTAGCCATCAGGGAACGAACATCCCGGAGATTCGTCAGCAGTGCGCCTACAGGGTCCGGATTTCGGCACGCCCGAAGATCCTGGTCGAGCGCAGTCTCACTGGAAGAGCTGTAGCGGTGACAAAGCGCAGCGAGCGCCAGCCATCCCGCGATCTCCCTAGAGTCACGTTGGCGCGCAGACATCGTTGCGCACAATGCGATC
>JBEKZQ010000249.1:0-11061 GCA_049509675.1 Thermoguttaceae bacterium
CGCCGAGCCGGCCGCCCAGTACGAGGTCCACGAAGCCTTACAGGAGTTCTTCCGCAAGAATACCCTGGCGGGCAGCCCGCATAACATCAAAGTGCAGATAGCCGCCGGCGAGCTGCAGGTCTCCTTGCACTGTCGCCTGGCTCCCACGACGGCCATTACCGAGGCGCACGACGTCACGGTGAAGCTGGAAGAGTTTCTGCGCACGCACGTTTCCAACCTCGGACGGGTGGTCATTCATGTGGAACCGGCCAAGGGGCAGGGTGAAGGGTAAAGGGCCACCTCCGTAGTTACCGGACTTTTCCAAAACGCCGATTCGAGGTCCCCCTCTCCCTCCGGGAGCACTGCAAAGTGCGCGCAGTCTTCCGGAATAGGTCCATGCCGCACACTAGCCCGAAGCGCCAGCGAGGGATTTGCGGCAATTCTCCCTTGCTGGCGCTTCGGGCTAGTGTCTCGCATCGCAACTTTGCAGTTCCCCGGCCCTCTCCCGGAGGGAGAGGGGGAACAGTCGAGGATATCTTGCACGACTTTGCAAGAGTTGGGCTGCGCTCGAACCCTACGACTTGCTTCCGAAGAGCAGGCCCATCAAGTCGCGCACGCCGACGGCCACCGGACTGACCAACACTTCGCCCGCGGCGAAGCCGACCGCCATGCCCTGTTGCTGGGCGTAAACGCGGAACCAGTCGGGATGCCGGGCCTTCTCGGGCGGAAACTGCGATTGGTAGCAGTTGATCGCGGCCAATTTCTTCTCCAGCGTGTCGCCGATGTCGATCACCAGCCCGCCGGCCGGGATCGGCGACAACGAGCGGAAGGCCAGCGAACAGTAGAGCATCGCCGGCACGACGTGCGGGGGCAACACGTCGAAATGTTCTTCCCACTTGCTCAGCTTGGAGTAGAACACGGCTGCTTCCGTGATCATGCGGGCCTGGTAATGATCGGGCGATGCCTGGGGGGTTCGCGCTCCCAGGCCGATCACCAGCCGCGGCCGGTACTTGCGAAATTCCCTGGCCAGCTTGATGCGCGACTCGAAGCTGTCGAACAAGCGCCGATTGGGAAGATCCAACGTGACGCGCCGGGCCACGCCCAGGGTCTCGGCCGCCTGCCGGGCCTCTGCCAGACGCGTTTCCGGCCCCGGCGAGCCCGGCGTCGGCTCGCCGTCGGTCAGGTCGATGATCCCCACGCGATAACCTTGCGTGGCCAATTTCGCCAGCGTTCCGCCGCAGGCGATCTCCACGTCGTCCGGATGGGCCCCGACGGCTATGACATCCAACTCTTCGCTCATTGGCTCTGGCCCTCTGTGGCAAAATGGCCGCTACACCTTGCTGTTGCCGGGCAGCACCAGCAGATCGTGGAGCGTGTCCGGCTGCACCGGCTTGACCAGGTGATGATTGAAGCCTGCGGCGCGGGAACGGCGGCGGTCTTCCTCCTGGCCGTAGCCGGTCACGGCCACCAGCAATATATCGGCGAACTCCGGTTGGCGACGCAACTCGGCGGCCACCTCGTAGCCGGTCATGCCCGGCAGGCCGATGTCCAGCAGCACGATGTCCGGGTGATAGATTCTGGCCATTTCCAAGGCCGCGAGGCCGTTGTGCGCGACGTGAACGTCGAACTTCCAGCGGGTGGTGATTTCGCAAAGCATCCGCGCGGCGGCGACGTTGTCGTCGACAACCAGCACGCGGCGCGGGGTTTCACCACCGCTCTGTTGGGACTGCTGCTGTTGGGCCGCCGCCGCATCCGAGGCCCCGCCGGCCAGGGCCGGCAAGCGGACCAAGAACTCGCTTCCCTGGTTGGGCCCGGCGCTGAGGGCCTCGACGCTGCCGCCGTGCCGCTCCACCAGGCTGCGGACCACGGTCAGCCCGATGCCCAGGCCGCCGCGCGAGCGGGCCACGGAACGATCGGCTTGCGTGAACAGGTCGAAAATCTGCGGCAAGAGTTCCGGATCGATGCCCAGGCCATCGTCGCGGACCCGCAGCACCGCCAAAGAACCGCTCCGCTGGAGGTCGACCCAGATGTGTCCCGGCTTGTCGCTGTACTTGGCGGCGTTGTTCAGCAGGTTCGCCACGACCTGGGCAATCCGCACCGGGTCGGCCTCGATCCAGAGCGGCTCGGCGGGCAGATGGACCTCCAACTGGTGCTGCTGGGCGTCGATCAAGGGCTGCGCGGTTTCGATGCCGCGGGTCACGGCGTCGGCCAGCAGCAGCGGTTCCTTGCGGAGTTGAATCTTGCCGCGCATGATCCGCGACACGTCCAGCAAGTCGTCGACCAGGCGGACCATGTGCTGCACCTGGTGCTTCATCATGTTCCGCGTCCAGGCCGCCGTCTCGGCATCCAGATCTTCCATGTCCAGCAGGTCCAGGCCGTTGCGAATGGGGGCCAACGGATTGCGCAGTTCGTGGGCCAGCATGGCCAGGAACTCGTCCTTGCGGCGGTCGGCATCCTTGACTTCGGCGTACAGCCGCGCGCTCTCGATGGCCAGCGAAGCCCGGTGCGCCAGGTCCTCGGCCACCCCCAGGTCGGCCGTCTGGTAGTGGTGTGCCGATTCGGCGGCCATGAAGGTCACGACGCCCAGAATCCGGCCGCGCACCTGCAAAGGCACGCTCATGGCCGACTTGATCTGCAAGGATTGCAAGAACCGGGCCTGTTCCTCCGTAGCGGCCAGTTCGCCGATGTTCGCCGCAGAGATCGTCGTCAGCAGATCGCTGCGCCCGGTCCGCAGCACTTGCCCCGGGCCGCGGACCGCCTTGCCTTCCTCCGGACAGCGCCGGTTGAAATCCTCGGCCAGTTGGGTTTTCTGCGGATCGGCGTGGGCCGCGGCCATGCGGTGCAGGCCGCCGTCGGGGCCGACCATGTCCACCAGGCACCAGTCGGCGAACAGCGGCACGGCCATCCGCGCCACCTTCTCCAGCGTGCTCTGGAAATCGACCAACGACGCCAGCGAAGCACTGGCGTCGGCCAGGAACCTGAACGTCTGCTCCGCCCGCTTCCGCTCGCTGACGTCGCGGACCAGGCCCACGAACGTGCGACGCTGTTCGAGTTGAAACTCCGTCACGGCCAGGTCCATGGGAAAGGTGCTGCCGTCCTTGCGCAGGCCGAGCACTTCGCGGCCGATGCCGATGATCTTCGCTTGGCCCGTGCGAAGGTAATTCGCCACATAGCCATCGTGCTGACTGCGGTGCGGCTCGGGCATCAGCATGTTGACGTTGCGGCCGATCACTTCGGCCGCTCGGTAGCCGAAGATCCGCTCGGCGGCCGGATTGAACGATTCGATCTGGCCGTGATGGTTGATGGCAATGATGCCGTCGATCACGTGGTCGACGACGGCGCGGACGCGTTGTTCGGCCTCGGCCAGGCGGCCCATCCGCGTCTGCAATTCGGCTTGCATCGCGGCCAGTCGCGTACTACGTCGACGGGCGTCTGCGCCGGCGCGGCGGAGCCGGTGGGTTACTGCGGCAAGGATCGCCCCGACGGTCAAGTACAAGCCCAACAGAACGGCCGCCTGCGTTGGGGGCAACCCGGGCGACAGCGTTGCGGCGAACAGAAAATAAGCGGCCGCCAGGAATCCGAGGCCCAGGGCCAACAACGCGGGGCCCAGCCCGCCGAACCACGCGGAGAGCACCACGGCCACGTAGAAGACCGTCATCGGCGCGCGGTCGGCCAACACTCCGCCCAGTATGGCCCGGATGGCAATCGCCACCAAGGCACAAAGCAGGGCGGCGCCGTAACGCAACAGAAAATCGCGGCTTCGTTGTGACATAGAGAACTTGGTCCGTAGCTATCGGAATCTTAGACGCGAACCGCTCGCGGTAAAGACTGAACCTGGAGTTTTGCAGGTTGCAGATTCAACGTCCCCTCTCCCTCCGGAAGAGGGCGCGAAAAGGGGTCAGGTCCATGTTTTCGGTCAAGAGTTTAGCCAATGGCGACGCCGACAAGCCGAAAAATGGACCAGACCCCGACTTTGCAATTCACCTGCCCTCACCTCGACCCTCTCCCTCCGGAAGAGGGAGAAAGTTGCGGCCCGCACCGCGGCAACCGGAACTATAGTTGAGAAGACAATCTTCGCGTCCCGGAAGACCCACCGTAAGACGGATTGGCAATCCGTCCTACAAACGATCTTCGCCCTGGAAAGCCAATATGCACCGCTGCGATAGCGTCCCCGGTCTCTCGCCCCTCGACTCTCGACTCGCGACCGACAGCGTCCCTTCGCGTTCGGCGGCGGCGGCCGTCCTCGTCCTGGCGGTCAGCCTGTACATCAGCTCGCGCACCGTGGCCGACCCCGATCTCTGGGGACACGTTCGTTTCGGGCAGGACATTTTGGCCTGCGGCCACGCTACGGCCCCGGATCCCTATTCTTACGTCACCGTAAATCAACCTTGGATCAACCACGAATGGCTCTCTGAGGTCATTTTCGCGGTGGTCTTCAACGCCTTTGGGGCGCCGGGGTTGTTGGCCCTGAAGTCGTCCATCATGCTGGCCATCGGTGGACTGCTATATGGCCATCTCCTCAAGCACGGGGGCAACATCATCAGCGCCGGCGCGATCATCCTGTTGGTTGCCTATATCATGCTCGTCGGCGACCGCACCGTCAGACCGCAGCTTTTTACGTACCTGTTGTTCCTGCTCCTGGCGTTGATCCTGCACGCGGCCCAGACGCGGCATCTCGGCAGCCTGTGGCTTGTGCCGCCGCTGCTGGCCCTGTGGGCGAACCTCCACGGCGGTTTCTTGGCCGGACTGGGCCTGCTGCTGGTTTGGGCGGCGGCCCGCATCGCGGCACTCGTCTTTGCCGCTCTTAGGACGGGCCAAAAAACAAGTGGGGGACTGTCCCAATTCGGGCACCAAGCTTCGCTTGGTCGCGACGAAAATGGGACCGGGTACCCTCTGGGTGCCTGCGGAAGTGTGACAGTTGTGCCTTGGCCCATGCTGCAAATCGCGCTGTGCCTGGTCCTGAGCCTGCTGGCCACGCTGCTGAATCCCTACGGCCCGCGGCTGATCGCTTTCTTGTTGCAGACCGCAACGGTGCCCCGGCCCGACATCGTGGAATGGTCGCCGGTGGATGTCACGAAGACCGAGGGGCTGGCCTACTTGGCGCTGGTCATCCTGAGCGTCTATGCGTTGGCGACCACGCGGCGGCCGCGGAGCTTCGCCCTGATCGCCGCTTTCACCTGCACGGTGATCCTGCCGCTGGAGGCATTCCGGCATCTTCCCCTGTTTGCCATAGCCAGCGCGGTCTTCGTGGGCGAGCACCTGTGCGACGCTTGGCAACGCTGGCTCGGCGGGGAGCCTGGCGCGAGCCATCAGCCGATTGGCCCCCGTACGGTTTCGGCCTCCCGCTCGGCACTGTTCGCCTCGCTCTTGCCGCTTACCGGCGCGTTGATGTTCTGCGGCGCGGCGGCACACAACTCCCTGCGAATCCACATCGATCCGCACAACTGCGTCTATCCGGCCCGAGCGGTGCAACTGCTGAAAACGAGCGGCGTCCGCGGCAATCTGGCCGTATTCTTCGATTGGGGTGAATACGCAATCTGGCACCTGGCCCCCGCGGTGAAGGTTTCCTATGACGGGCGGCGCGAGACGGTCTACTCCGACGAGTTGTGCAAGCTCAACGCCGATTGGAACCTCGGCTTACACGACTGGGACGCCATCCTGGAGCGATACCCAACCGACCTGGCCTTGATCGATCGGCCCTCGGCCGGATACAACCTGATGCGTCTGAAGGCGGGCTGGACGATGGTCTATGAGGATTCGCTCTGCGCGCTGTTCGCACGGAGCCAGTCGCGGTCGCTCATCGACCAATTGCGCCGCACGCCGATTTCCGACCTGCCGGCCAACGGCGCGGGGCTCTGCTTTCCGTAGCCGGAGTCCCCCTCTCCCTCCGGGAGATGGGAACCTTGAATCGGCGTTTGGCAAAAGTCCCCGGCCCGTTCATTCGCCCTTGCTCCCCGGGCGGCGGAGCAGATCGGCCAGATACCGGCCGTACTCGTTCTTGGTGGCTGCCGCGAGGGCCTCAAGCTGCTGGGTGGAGATGAAGTCCTTCAGCCAAGCCACCTCTTCGATGCAGGCCACCTTGAGGCCTTGCCGGTGCTCGATCATTTCCACGAAGTTGGCGGCCTGCAGGAGGGATTCGTGCGTGCCCGTATCCAGCCAGGCGAAGCCCCGGCCCAGGAGTTCGACGTGCAACTGCCGTCGCTCCATGTAGATGCGGTTGACGTCGGTGATTTCCAACTCGCCCCGGGCGGAGGGCCGCAAGCCGGCGGCAATCTGGACCACCTGGTTGTCGTAGAAATACAAGCCGGTCACGGCGTAGTTCGATTTCGGCTGGGCCGGCTTCTCTTCCAGCGAAACGGCCTGTCGCCGGGGGCCCAATTCGACCACGCCGTAGCGATGCGGATCGCGCACCCAGTAGGCGAAGACCGTGGCGCCCGCCGCCCGGGCGGCCGCCTGCTGCAGCGTGCGTTGGAAACCGTGGCCATAGAAGATATTGTCGCCCAACACCAGGGCCACATTGTCGTCGCCGACGAATTGCCGGCCCAGGATGAAGGCCTGGGCAAGCCCTTCCGGTTTCGCCTGCACGGTGTATTGGATATGAATTCCCACCCGTTGGCCGTCGCCCAGCAAGCGCTCGAACTGGGAAATGTCCTCCGGCGTGGAGATGAGCAGGATGTCGCGGATGCCGGCCAACATGAGGGTCGAGAGGGGATAATAGATCATCGGCTTGTCATAGACCGGCAGGAGCTGTTTGCTGACGGCCTGCGTGACCGGATGGAGCCGCGTGCCGGCCCCCCCCGCCAGAATGATCCCTTTGCGGAAATGGCTTACCATCGTTGGTCGCTCTGTTGTGAAAAGTTCGTCAAGCCGGCCCAATTTGCGAGAATATCTCAGATTTCAAATCTTCGCAAGGCACGCGCAGGACAACGACACTAGCCCGACGCGCCAGCGAGGGATTTGCGGCGATTCTCCCTTGCGCGCGCTTCGGGCTAGTGCTTTGTCACAGCTAAAAATTGGGATCGAGGATACCGGTTGACTCGGCGATTACCGTAGCACTTCAAACCCTTCATCCCAAAACTAAGCTGTGACAAAGCACTAGTGCCGCACGCGGAGGCGGTTGCTCCCTTTCAGATGCGCGCGAACAAGCCGAGGTTCCTCAGCCAGCCTGGCTTGCACAATCCATGGCGGAGCAGCAGTTGCCGCCGCTGCAAGAAACCATGCTTGCGGATCTCCGCATAGGCTTGCACCGCACCGCGGTGCTCCGGCCGCAACTGGTCGCCAAAACGCTTCACAAAGGCTGCGGCCTGGGTCTGCGACATGCGCAGCCGCCGGGCATATTCGCTCCAACGATGACGGTCGAAGGCGCGGCCCACCAGGGCCAGCGGATTGCTCCGCCGCGCGCCGACGCGATTGTCCGCATGTTGGCGGTAAAGGACGGTCGCTTCGGGCAGGAATTCCAGGCAACCGAAGGCGGCCGCCACCAGGGCCAACCACCAGTCGTGCAGAACACTTTGCCGCGGCAAAGGGGCTGCCCTTTCCAGCAAGGCCCGGTTGATCATGATCGTGCAGCCGGTGGCGATGTTCTGCACCAGCAGGCGGTTGAAGGCTCGCCCGCGCACCGGGTCCAGATGTTGGTAACGCCAAAACGAATCGGCCAACGGCCGCAGCGACCGGTCTACCACCACCAGATCGGTGTGAACCAGTACCGGGCCACCGCCGCAGCGCTGCTGGGTTTCGTCCATGCGTGCGGCGGTTCGGGCCATCTTGCCGGGAAGCCAAACGTCGTCTTGATCGCAGAACATGACGTACGGCGCCTCGGCGTGGTCCAACAACGTGGCGAAGCTTGCACCGGCGCCGAGATGGCCCGCCCGATCGTCGATTAACACCAGCGTGTGGGGATACCGGGCGGCATATTCCGCCAGGAGCCCGGGCGTACCGTCCGAAGAACGGTCGTCGCGGACCAACAGGCGATCGCCCGGGCCAACCTGCTCCAGTACCGAACGGAGTTGCTCATCAAGGTAGCT
Organism: Thermoguttaceae bacterium; assembly: GCA_049509675.1. Classification (GTDB taxonomy): domain Bacteria; phylum Planctomycetota; class Planctomycetia; order Pirellulales; family Thermoguttaceae; genus JBEKZQ01. The sequence goes on from JBEKZQ010000249.1 coordinate 8,004, forward strand.
TTCGCCGTTGTAGGTCGCCAACAAGACGTCGATTCCACCCACCATGTAAGTCATACATACTACCCCTACACATGAGCCGCCGGGTGCCAGGCTTTGCCGGTGCCTGCCGGGTGCCACTTTGCCAGTGCCGCGGCGCGGCGCGCGATAGTGTCGCCGAAAACTGACGTTGCGGCCATAGCAAACTTTTGCGATAAACAGCCAGCGGTGAAATGGCAGATTGCCTCCGGTGCGCGTGGAGCAGCCCAGATCCTCTCCATCTCCTGATGCCTTATGGACCTCCCGGTTCTATCTCAGCCGCTGCCCAGGGGATTTGCCGACAATCTGCAAAGGCCTACATGCGATGGCCGCCACGCCCCGGCCGATCTCGGCGTGCTCGTGGGATTGTTGCTGTTGTGCCTGTTGCCGCGGGCGATCGTGGCCTGGCGGATGCCCGCAGTGTGCAACGACGCCGTGCTCTATATCCGCCTGGCCGATTCCTTCCGGAACGGAAACGTCAGCGAAGGGCTGCACGCCATTCGGCTGAACCTCTTTCCGATCCTTCTGGCGGGGGTCCACTGTCTCGGCTTTGATTGGGAACTGGGCGGAAAGCTGTGGGGCGTGCTGATCTCGAGTTGCACCGTCCTGCCTCTGTACGGATGGACACGCCGGCAGTTCGACGAGCGGGTGGCCTTGGTAACCTGCTTCTTGTACTCGATCCACTGGGAACTGGTGCGGTGGAGTCCGGAGATCATCCGCGATCCCACCTTCTGGTTCCTCTTCACCCTCGGGCTCTACCTGCTGTGGCGGGCCGTGGCCGAAGTCCGCCTGACCCTTTTTGTGGCCGCGGGGCTGGCCGTCGCTTTGGCCTCTCTCACCCGCTGCGAAGGGTTATTCCTTCTGTTGCCGCTGGTTCTCTGGTCGATTACGCGGTGGCAAGCGCTCCAGCAGTGTCGTTGCCGTCTGGCAGTGGGCGTCCTGCTGTGCGTGGGCGCGTTCCCCATGCTGATAGCCGTTTTGGCCCTGGGCTGGCTGCGGGAACATGCCCTGTCGGAACTGGTACGGCTGGAACCGCTGAGCTGGATCTACTGGTGGGCCCACACGGGACTTTCGCCGTTGGTTGGCGGCCAGGATGTCCCCATTCCCGTGCTCTGCGACGCCACCGGCGTCATCTCGCTGGGCCGCATGATCGAAGTCTACGTGCCCACGCTGGTCAAAGGGATCACGCCTGTGTTCGGGCTGTTAATCCTGGCCGGGATTGGCGGCGGCTGGCGGGCCGTATGGCGGCGCGATCATCGGGCCATGCTCTATACGACGTTGCTGTTCTTCCTGGCCATCTGGATCCATCTTTGGACGGCGCACGGATCGTGCAAGCGGTACTTCCTGACAATCGTGGTAATTACAACTCCAGTGGCGGCTATGGGACTGATTACCACGACTTCCGTGCTGGTGCGAATGGCCCAACGCCACGCCTGGCCCGGCGGGACTCGTGCGCTGACGTGTTGCCTCCCACTGCCGAAGTTCAGGTAGGCTTATGGGTCCAACGGCACGTCGGCGTACAGGCCACGCTGTTGGGGCCGGAAGGCGTGACACAAGTCGTCAGTTACTACGCCCGGGGAAAGTGTGCCGTATTCCCCTGGAGCACCGAGAATGAGACGGTCACCGCATTGATCAGGGAGGTCGGCCCGGATATTGTCCTGCTGCCGGCGCGGCGGGGCCCTTCCCCATCGTTATTGCAGGAGGTGCAATCTTTGGGCTACGCGTCCATCGATCAATCCGGCTTTGCCGGCGGGTGCAAGAACGTGATGGTTCTGGTTCACGATCGACCTAAGAAAGTCGTCGCACAACAAGAAAGAAGACGCGAGTAATAGCAGGAAATGCAGGCCCGGATGCCTGGGATTCCACAACGGATTGTGGGGTTTCCTCAATGTTGACTTCGTTGGCCATTACGCTGGCGCTCGCGCTGCTGCTGACAGTGGCGGTGCGTGCCGTCGCGCAACGTTGGCAAATTTTCGACGAGCCGGACGGCCAGCGCAAAGTCCACCGTCGCCGCGTCGCCCTGTGGGGCGGCGTGGCCGTCTATGCGGCCCTGCTCCTGGGCTTGCTCTACGCCTGTCACGCCCCGGAAACCGCCAGCAAGGCCCTGAGCGACCTGGCGCGGGTCCTGCTCCCAACCGCCGGATTGGTGTGCCTCATCGGCGCTTGGGACGATTGGCGGGAACTGCCCGCAAAACTGAAACTCCTCTTGCAACTGGTCTCGGTGCTTCCGATCATCGCCGCCGGATACGCGGTGGATCGGATCGTGGTCTTCGGATACCCGATTTCACTGGGGTGGCTGGGGGTTCCCGTCACTATCCTCTGGCTGCTGGGCTGTATCAACGCGCTGAACCTGATCGACGGCATGGATGGTCTGGCTTCCATCGTGGGCCTGTCGACCACCGCCATGATGGCGCTAATCGCCCTGAGCGCCGGCAACGGCCATATCGCCGTGATCGCCGTCATCCTGGCCGCCGCCCTGAGCGGCTTCCTGGTCTTCAATCTGCCGCCGGCCACCATTTTTCTGGGAGACTCGGGCAGCACGCTCATTGGGCTGGTAGTGGGCATCCTGGGGATGCAGGGAAGCATGAAAAGCTCGGCTACCCTGGCCATCACCGCCCCGGTGGTCCTCATGACCTTGCCCATGTTCGACGTGGTCATGGCCGTGGTACGTCGCAAGCTCACCGGGCGGCCTTTTGACGCCGCCGATCGCGAGCACATCCACCATCGTCTGCTCGACCGCGGCCTGAGTACCTGGCAAGTGTTGTGGATCCTTGGGGCCCTGTGTCTGACCACGGGGGCCGCGGCCACCGCCGCCACCGTCTTTCGCCTGGATGCCCTGGCGTGGATCATCGCCAGCACCATGGTCGTGGCGATGATCCGCTTGAGGCTGTTCGGCGATTATGAACTAGGGTTGATGCGCAGCGCCCTGCGCCGCGGCATCGTCAGCTTCGCAAAACGCCTGCTCTCGCTCCCTTGGCCGAAAGTGCGGCCGGCGGACGATGTTTGGCCGCCCGGGCAGATCCATGCTCTGCCGCAGATTTCC
>JBEKZQ010000025.1:0-22918 GCA_049509675.1 Thermoguttaceae bacterium
ATTACTTCGGTATGAGGCTCACCCGTCCGAAACGGCCGAAGAAAGGGTAGGACCATGAAGGCGTGGCTTTTCCAGGATGTTCGCCAGAAACAGAAATTGGGCGACAAGTGCCCCTGGTCGGTCGGCTGGTTCGATCCGGACGGCAAAAAACGATCCAAGCGGATCGGCTGCGAGTCGCGAGCAAAGACCTTCGCCCGAAAGATCGAGGGTCAACTCGCTGCGGGCACCTACGAAAGCGACAGCCGCAAGAAGTGGGACCAGTTCAGGCCAGAGTACGAGCGGCGCGTCTTGGCCTTGATGCCGCCGCAGACCCAAGAAGTGATTCTGCAATCGCTCGACAAGTTCCAGGAGATCGTCGAGCCGGCGAAGGTGGCAGCCATCCGTACCGCGACGATCGACGATTTCATTGGCAAGCGGCGCGAGGAGCGGGGGAGGAAGCCGGGCAGCAAGGTCTCTCCGGCGACGATCAACAAGGATCTTCGGCACCTCAAGGCCGCGCTGAAGGTTGCGCAGGAGTGGGGATACCTCCCCAAGGTTCCGAAGATTCGCATGGTCAAGGAGCCGAAGAAGCTGGCGCGGTTCGTGAGTCCTGAGCACTTTGCCGCAATGTACAAGGCTTGCGACGTGGCGGTCAGGCCGGCCGGCCAGGAATATGCCGCGGCCGAATGGTGGCGTGGGGTCTTGATGTTCGCCTACATGACCGGCTGGCGAATCTCGGAAATCGTCGGCGCCTTGACCTGGGATGACGTCTCCCTGGACGGCGGGCACGCCATCACGCGACACGGCGACAACAAGGGGAAGCGCGACGAGCGGGTTCCCCTTCACCCCGTCGTGATCGAGCACCTTCGCAAGCTGGTCGACCTGGGGCCGGTCGTGTTCCCCTGGTCCTACGGCCGGCGGATGATGTACGATCAGTTCGGCCGCATCCAGGACGCCGCGGGAATCGATCTCCCCTGCCCGGAAAGGCACGAACACACGGAAGCGTGCCACCATTACGGGTTCCACGACTTCCGGCGGGCCTTTGCCACAATGAACGCCGATCGGTTGACGGGCGACGCGCTGCAGGCGCTGATGCGGCACAAGAGTTACACCACGACCCAACGCTACATCAACATGGCCCGGCAACTCGACCAGTCGGTCAAGGTGCTCTACGTTCCGGACTTGCAGCCCAAAGAGGCGGAAGTCTGATCGGCTCTGGAGTGTTTATGGAGTGTTATCCCTGACGCCATTGGCCCGAAACGCAAGAAGCCCCGCAGCGACAAGTCACAAGTCATTGCGGGGCTTTGCTTTTAGAACTAGCCGAGATGGGACTCGAACCCATACGGGAGTAACCCCCCACAGGATTTTAAATCCTGTGCGTCTGCCATTCCGCCACTCGGCCCCGGGGGAATCGACGCGCCACGGACGACGCGCGTCGATTCCTCGCCATGTCGCTCGCCAAACAGGACCGTGCCTGCGCGTTTGCGCTTGCCCACGTTCCTGCTGAAGTCGGACTACCGCTTGCCGCCGTCGCCAAGGGCGGCGATGCGGTTCAGCGCGTTGAGAAAGGCCCGCGCGCTGGCCTCCACACTGTCGGTCGATACGCCGCGGCCGCGATACAGCCGGCCTTCGTGCTCCACTTGCACCGCCACCTCGCCCTGCGCGTCTTTGCCGACCGTCACGCTATGCACGCTGAAATCCTTGCAGGCGGCGCGGATGCCCGTCAGCTCTTCAATCGCCAGGAAGATCGCGTCGATGGGGCCGTCGCCGCAGGCCATTTCGGTGCTCACCTCCTGCGTGCCGCGGCGCAGCCGCAGGCTCACGTTCGGGATCTTGCCCGTTCCCGTAGTCACCGCATAGGCGACCAGGGACCACAGATCGGTCACGGTATGGATCTCCTGTTCGATCAGGGCCGTGATGTCGGCGTCGTAGATGTCCTTTTTCTTGTCGGCGAGGACCTTCAGGGCGTCGGAGATCTTCTGCAGTTGCTCGGGCGCGAGTTGATAGCCGAGGGATTTGGCCCGATTGGCCAGGGCGGCCCGGCCGCTGTGCTTGCCCAGGACCAGGTCGGTCATGGCGAAGCCGACGTCCTCCGGCCGCATGATCTCGTAGGTGGAACGTTCTTTGAGGATGCCGTCCTGATGGATGCCGGCCTCGTGGGCGAAGGCGTTCTGGCCCACGATGGCCTTGTTGCGTTGCACCTGGATTCCCGTGACGTTGGCGACCAGGCGGCTGGTGGGCACGAGGCGGCGGCTGTTGATGTGCGTGTCGGCATGATAGTAGTCGTGCCGCGTGCGCAGGGCCATGACGATTTCTTCCAGGGAACAATTGCCGGCCCGCTCGCCGATGCCGTTGATGGTACACTCGACCTGGCCGGCGCCGGCCTCGACGGCGGCCAGGCTGTTGGCGACGGCCATGCCCAGGTCGTTGTGACAGTGGACGCTGACGATCGCCTTATCGATGTTGGGCACGCGCTGGCGGAGGGTGCGGATCACGTTGCCCATGTGCGCGGGCGTGGCATAGCCCACGGTGTCGGGGATATTGACCGTGGTGGCGCCGGCGGCGATGGCGGCCTCGACCACTTTGCAGAGGAAGTCGCTTTCCGTGCGGGCGGCGTCCTCGGGCGAGAACTCGACGTCACGGCAGTAAGCGACGGCCCGCTGCACTCCGGCCACCGCCTGGCGGACGACTTCCTCCTTGTCCATCTTCAATTTGAACTCGCGGTGTACGGCGCTGGTGGCCAGGAAGACGTGGATCCGCGGCTGTTGGGCATGCTCGACCGCCTCCCAGGCGCGATCGATGTCTTCGTTGCGGCAGCGGGCCAGGCCGCAGACGACCGCCCCGCGAACCGTCTTGGCGATCTGCCGCACGGCCTCGAAATCGCCGGGCGAGGCGATGGGAAAACCGGCCTCGATCACGTCCACGCCCAACGCCACCAGGGCCTGGGCGATCTCCAGCTTCTCCTCCAGGTTCATGCTCGCTCCGGGCGACTGCTCGCCGTCGCGGAGCGTGGTGTCGAAGATGACGATCTGCCGTGAAGGGGTATTGCTCGTTTCGGTCATGAGATTCTTTTTCCTGTCGGATAGGGGTCAAAGGGAATGATTGGTTGCTGCCATACTTCGCGCGGTTTGAAATGGTCCCAACCGCAGCAACAGGGAACAGTTCGCGCCGTCAAGAACCGTTCACACCATGAAACGCCGACCCTTGGTCGGCGCGGGCAACACCAACCACGCCCTCGTGGGCCCGATGCGTCGAGTAGCGGCCGCAAACTGATCCATGACAGGAATCCGCTCAAAAGTCCGAGTCCGTAGAACGTACTGGATAACAAAAAAACCCCAGGGCCGAGTCGGCCTTGGGGTTCTAATAATTCCTTTGCGAGGAAAGCCGTTTGGGCGTGAACCTCAGGGCCGACGCTTGGTCAGCGCCAATAACAACAGCCGTAAGAGGTTCGACAACCCGGTCACGCCGCATTCTCCCGCGAAACGAGAACCAACGAACGATTCAAATACATTACCTGCCTGTGCCGCTTTTCCCTTGTTCGGCCAGTGCCGCCGCACAAGTTCATATAAGTTTAGCAGAATCTTCCGGGCAGGTCAAGTTGGGCCGATTGGGAAACAGGAGAACTGCAAAGTCTGACGCCAAGGGGTCAGGTCCATGTTTTCGGTCCAAGTCTAGTTAATTGGCTGCGCCTATCAGCCGAAAAATGGACCAGACCCCGACTTTGCAGTTCTCCTGGATTGGGAAATTAGAGTGACGGATCTTCGGCAGGCTGCGCCAGGATGACGGCCATCAGGTGCTCGGTGTTCTCGCCCTTGGTCAGATAGGCCACGGCGCCGGCCTCGCGCATGGCGGCCGCCGTGCTCTCGCCCTCGTGCATGGAGAAGCCGATCAGCCGGACGTTGGGCAAAGCGGCCGTAATGCGGCGGGCGGCCTCGATGCCGGTCAGCCGCGGCATGGTCACGTCCATGAGCACCACGTCGGGATGAGTTTGCAGGGCCCTTTCCACGGCCTCCTGACCGTCGCTGGCCTCGAAGACCTGCTCGACCTCCGGCCTGGCGCGGAGCAACTCGGCCAGGCCCCGGCGGAGGACCGGATGGTCGTCGGCCAGCAGCACGCGTAGTCCGCCGGTATGAAAGACCCGGGGCAGCGCGGCGGCAGAGAGTTCCGCGCCCCCCTGCACCGGGACACGTGGAAGACTTCTTGCTTGCGGCACGACGACGCTGATGCGGGTCCCTTCCTGCGGACGGGAGTCGACCTCCATGCGACCGCCGAGCAACTCCAGGCGCTCGCGAACACTGAACAAGCCGAAACCGCCGTCTCTGCCGTTTGAGGGCAACCGCGGCGGAGCGATGCCGATGCCGTTATCGCGCACTTCGACGCGGATTGCGCCGTCGTCGCAGCGGGCCAGGCGAATCTGGGCACTATCGGCCCGGGCGTGCTTGACCACGTTGAAAAGCAACTCGCGGACGCACTGGAAGAGGAACAACCGCGTCGCCTCGTCGTTGGGCTCGCAGCTTGCGTCGGCGTGGACCACGGTCGGCAGGCCATGCTTCTCCTCCATCCGCCGCGCCAGCCATTCCAACCCCGCCACCAGGCCCACGTCGTAGACCACGGGCGGACTGAGCTCGATGGTCAGCGACCGCGATTCGTTGATCGACTCATCAATGAGGTGATCGACTTCCTCGACGATCCGCTGGTTGCCGTTTTCCGCCCCACGGCGGCGCAACTGGCCGACCTTCATGCGGGCGGCGACCAGGATCTGCTGGAGGTGATCATGGAGCACTTGGGCCAGGCGGCGGCGTTCGCGCTGCTCGGTGTGATTGAGCTCTGCCGCCAAGCGACGGAGTTGACCGGCGCGCTGCTCGAGTTCCGCCGTGCGCTGGACCACGCGCTGCTCCAAGGTTTCGTTGAGGCTCTTCAGGGCCGCCTCGGCTTGGATCTGCCGGGTGACGTCGAAATGTATTACGACGACGCCGGGGCAGCCATGGCACGGACGCGTGGCATGCATCCGGTACCAACGTTGTTGCGTGGGCGAGTGGCAGGGGTAATCCAACGTGAATTCGTACCGCCGGCCGGCCAGAATGTCGCCAATACCGGCCAGCGCACGGTCCGCACATGGGTCGGCGCGCTCGGCCGATCTCCGGCACACGGCCAGGTAATCGGCCCCCACTCCAACGCCCTCGGGAGATCCGTTCTGTGTGGCGAAGCGGGTCCAAGAATCATTGACCGCCACGATCCTTCCTTGGCCGTCCAGTACGGCCACGTGCTCGGGCAGGGAGTCCAGGATCGTTTGCTTCAGCGTTTCGCTCTGTCGCAGCACCTCCTGGGCCGATTCCAGGGCTGCAAGGCGAGCCCGCAAATCACGAGTCTCCCCGTGCGATCGTCCGTTTGTCTTCTCGTCGTCGTTGCCGCACATGGTTGCTCCGCACAGATCGGGTGTCGCCTCCTTACAGCCTCTTACTCTATTTCAACCGAGATGGCGGCTAAATTCGATCGGGACGTATCTGACGCCACTTTGGGTCACAGTGATTCCCCACCATAGAGTGTACAACACGCGGTAGGCTACTGGCGCTCCGGGTTAGTTTGCCAGCATGGATAATTCGCTCTACCACTGGCCGCTCTTGCGGATGGCGGTCGAGGAAATGTCGTGGCGAAACTGCTCGGCCGGGACCTGGCGACAGAGGCCCAGCAGAGTGTGCGGCAGTTGGAGGTCCGACAAGCCCGTGAAGCTGGCGCCTTCGTCGCGCCCGAACACCAGGAAGCGGCAGCCCTGGGCGGCCATCCGCTCGATGGCCCGGTGGCAGGCGGCCGGGTCGTCGCCGTAATAGCGGGGCGAGGCGATCCGCCGCAACGTGTCGGTGCCGACGATGAACGTGGCCCCGGGAAACAGCCCGGACTTCTCCTCGAAGGTGGCCGCCCGGGTCAGCCATACCGGTTGCTGCGGAGGAATCTGGCCCAAGCGACGTTGGATTTCCAGAAAATCGATGGGCGGCTTGTCCGGGTTGCGGATCGAGATTTCCAGAGCCACGGGCAGCCCCAACAGTTCCGCGGCCAGCTCGACCATGCGGCAGTGGCCGGCGTGCAAGGGGTTGAATGCCCCGGGAAAGATTGCCGCATCCGGCCGGGGGGTTTGGCCCTGGCAGACCCGCTCCGTGCGGCCCAGCAGCAGATCCTGCCACGGCTGCGGCGCGAGGATTTCGGCATGCTCGATCCGTTCGCCTTCTCGCAAGAGCAGTTCCAGCCGCGTCGGCAGGCCACAGGCCGCGGCCACCACGTTGAGCATCAGGCGGCTGACGAGATCCTCCTCGTCGGCGCGCGTTCGCTGTTGCTTCTGGAACTCCAATGACCAGGTGGCAGTGCAGGCCGCGGTTTGCAGGGCGAGGTGGGCCCGATGTGGGCCGCGTTTCGCGCGGTCGGTGGCCAGACTGGCGGTCGAAGCGATACCGGCCAACTCGGCATCGCCACTGCCGTACTTCCTTGCCCGTTGGAAGGCCGCTACGGCCATGGCCCGGGCGGTGGGTAACGAGCAGAACTGGTCCGGCCGGCTGCCCAGCCAGGAGACCATAGCCCCCTCCGAATAGGGTATGACCGCCTCCAAGACGGTCCGCGAGGCCCCGGGTACTTCGAGCAAGGCGGCAATCGCCCGCGCGCCGCCACCGCTTGCGGCCAAAACCACTCGCGTGGGGGTTGCGTGGATTTCCTGAACAATCTGGCTGGGCGAGAGCGACATGGCGTGTGGACTCCTTCCTATTCTAGCCCGCGGAATTTCCAAGATCGGCCCTTGGCCGGCGAATCAACCTATGGAGGCGGCGGCTTTCTCGCTGGCCCGGTGCTATCGATTACACTCTGTTGGGGAGGACGCGACAATGATTAGGAAAATGGTCTTTGTGGGTGGTGGTGTATTCTTGGCAAGCCTGTTGCTGTTCGGTCGCAATGCGGTCAGTTATATCCGCACTTCGGCCAACTGCGTGAAGGAATCGGTCGAGAACGCGGTGCCGATCGACTTCCAGATCGACCACGCGCGAAACATGATCAAGGATCTGGTTCCCGAGGTCCGCAAGAACATGCACATCATCGCCAAGGAAGAGGTGGAAGTGAAGCGACTGGAGGAACAGATCGCCGGGGCCGAGGCCAACCTGGCCAAGGAGAAGCAGCAGATCCTGCGGCTGAAGACCGACCTGGCCGCCGCGAAGAAAGTCCTGCAATATGCCGGCCGCGACTACACAGTCGACGAGGTGAAGACCGATCTGGCCAACCGCTTCGAGCGCTACAAGACGAACGAGGCCACGCTGGCCAGCCTGAAGGAAATTCGCCTGGCCCGCGAGCGGAGCCTGGGCGCGGCGCGGCAAAAGTTGGAAGGCATGATGGCGGCCAAGCGGCAACTGCAAGTCGACGTGGAGAACCTGGAAGCGCGGACGCAGATGCTGGCCGCGGCCCAGACCACGAGCAATTATCAGTTCGACGACAGTCAACTGGGGCGCGCGAAGGAACTGGTCTCGAACCTGCGCACCCGGCTGGACGTGGCCGAGAAACTGGTCAATTCGGAAGTCTACTACCAGGGCGAAATCCCCGTGGACAAGGTGGCTCCCGAGAACATCGCCGACCAGGTGAGCGAGTACTTCGATCACAGTGCCAAGACGCCGGACACGCAGACCGTGGTGAAGAAGTAGGGGCGGCAACGCTCTGAAATCGCAAATTTGAAATCTCAGATCTGAAATTTCAGATCTGAAAACTGAAAACTGAAAACTGCCTCCCATGCCATGTGTACCAACCGACTGCGAGGATTGATCGCGATGGACTCGCGCGGCGCGCCCGCGTGCGACCGGTTCATGCTGTGGGTCGACGGCGTGGGCGCATACCTCTTGGCGACTGGGGACGACGTGTTCCTGGGGCAGGCCAGCGGACAGGGCGGAGCCGATATCCCCATCCTCGCGGACATCTCCGGCCGGCACGCCTGTATTCGCCGGGATGAAGGAGATTATCTGATGGAAGCGACGGGCAATGTGCAACTGGACGGCCGCGTGGTGCGTCGCTTCGCTGCCCTGCGGGACGGCAGCCGCGTGGAACTGCGACAGACGGACGTCGCGCACGGGGTGAGGCTGTTGTTTCGTCAGCCGCATCGCTTGAGCGCTACGGCCCGGCTGGACTTCCTCAGCCGGCACCGCACGCAGCCGCCCGCCGACTCCGTGCTGTTATGGGCCGACTCCTGCGTCCTGGGCCCCAAGCCCGAGAGCCACGTCGTCTGCCGCGACTGGCCGCAAGAGGTGATTCTGTACCGGCACGGCAGCGGGTTTTATTGTTCGACGCGGGGCAGTTTTCTCGTCGACGGCAAGGCCTGCCACGATCGCGGCCGGCTCACGCCGCGTTCGCGCGTCAGCGGCGAGGGTTTCTCGTTTTGCCTGGAGGCGCTGGATGAGTAGGCTCCAGCGCAGCGAGCCCTACCCTACCTATGGTACAATAGGACGATAGGCCGATGTCACAGGGGGTTGCCGTGGAAGCGAAGGTTGACAGAACGACCAGCTTGTCGGTTGCCGACGAAGGCCCCCCCGCCGATGCCGGCGCGGCCGTGGCGGCCGGTGCGGCCGTGGCGCGGCCGTCGGTCCGCTTCACCTGTGCCAGCGGCACGCGGCCGCTGGACGGGTACACCATCAAGCGCGGCATCGGCCAGGGTGGTTTTGGCGAGATCTACTACGCCGTCACCGATGCGGGCAAAGAACTGGCGTTGAAGTTGATCCGCCGCAACCTGGAAGTCGAACTTCGCGGCATGCGGCAGTGTCTGAACTTCAAACACCCCAATCTGTTGAGCCTCTACGACATCCGCCAGGACGACCAGGGCGACACGTGGGTCGTGATGGAATATGTCTCCGGCCGCACGCTGGAAGAAGTGCTGGAGAGCCATCCGCAAGGAATGCCCCGGCAAGAAATGCTCGCCTGGTTCCACGGCATTGCCGCCGGCGTCACCTATCTGCACGAGCGGGGGATCGTACACCGCGACCTGAAGCCGGGCAACATCTTTTCCGACGAGGGGCTGGTGAAGGTGGGCGACTACGGCCTGTCCAAATTCCTTTCCTGCAGCCGGCGGAGCGGACATACCGAAAGCATCGGCACGGTGCATTACATGGCCCCGGAAGTGGCCAACGGCCGCTACGGCAAGGAGATCGACATCTACGCCCTGGGCGTGATCCTCTATGAAATGCTCACCGGCCGCGTGCCCTTCGACGGCGAAAGCGTGGGCGAGGTGTTGATGAAGCACCTCACCGCGCGGCCGGACGTGTCGATGCTCCCCGAGCCCTACCGCGGCGTCGTGGCCCGGGCCCTGGAAAAAGACCCGGAGCGCCGATTCCGCACGGTGGCCGAAATGCTGGCCGCCCTGCCGGCGACCAGCGGGCCCTCCAGCGCCGGTTGGCTGCCCTCCAACGGCAGCGGCACGGTCGCTGCCCAAGCCGTGGCCGGTGCAGACGAAAACACTGGCAAAGCCAGTGGCACACCGGACAGCACTGGCAGAGCCAGTGGCACCCAAGAAAGCACTGGCGAAGCCGGCGGCATCCGAAGAGGAGTGGCTAATGCCTCCCCCGCCCCGGAATTCGTGGAAGCCCGGGTGGTCGACGAAGAGCCGATCTGGAGGGCTGTGCGGAGCCGATGGCAAAAAGGCCGCGCGGCTTGGCACCGCGACAATCTCACTTCGTCGGGCAGGGCCAAGAACATACTGGTGGTGCTGGTCCTGTGTCTCCTTGCGGCAAACTCGCCTGCCCTTCCTCTGGCCGTAGCCCTGCTGATCCTCTACGGCGGCTATCGCCTGGTGCGGGCGATGGTGTTGGCGCAGTCGGGAACAGGGGGGCGCCGCGCTGCGCCCGTGGCCGCGACGATACGGCCCGGCGCCATGCGATTACCCGAAAAACCCGCTCCGGCCCTGGTGCTCAAACTGCCGCTGGAACGCTTCACCGAGTTGGTTGGTTCATTGCTGACTAGCGCGATGGCGGCCTTGGTCACATGCGTGGTCCTGGTGCTGGTGAGCAGCTACAACGGGGCCGCCCCGCAGCCCGAGCAGGCCGCCTGGCTGGCACTGGTCAGCATTGCCGGGGCCTGGGCGGTGCTGCTGCCGTCGAAGTTCTGGGAGGGCACGCGCGGCGAGCCGCTGTTGCGACGGTTCGTGCTCATGGTGATCGGGCTGGGACTGGGACTGCTGGCGCTGGTGCTGGCCGACGCCTTGCTCCTGCACCTGCCGCCGGCCGCCGATTTCCCCGCAACCCCGCGATACCAACTGCCGACCACGTTTTACGCCGAGGACGGCCGGCCGCTGGCCATGGCCTATATGGCGGCCTTCGGCAGCCTGTTCCTCGTCATGCGCTGGTGGCGGCAGACCAACCCCTTGCGACCCTCCCGCTTGAGCCTGTGGAGCATCGCGGTGACCGCCCTGGTGGCGGTGATCGTTACCGGCGTCTGGCATTTTCCGCCGCCGTGGCTGGTGATGGTGGCGGCGGCCATTTCCATCTCCGTACAATTGGCCAGCCCGTGGGTGCCGCTGCACCAACGGCTGACGCCGCAGCATAAGAAAACCGCCTGACAGAGGATAACCGGATGACGACTGTAGTAGCTCCTTTTGCCATCCTGGTGGGCTTTTTCCTGGGAATACTAATCCTCGCCGTCGGCGTGTTTGCGATGAAGTTCTTGCTGTCCATGCCGGGCGGGCGGCACCTGCTGGGCTTGATGGCCGGACTCGCCCTGCTGGCCGTGCCGCTGGCAACGCTCTTCATTTTCAAGCTCCGCGCGAGCCGGTCGGTGGAGCAGTCTGCCACGGAAATTGTCCCCGCCGCGCCAACCGCCATCGTCAGCCCGCACCGGGTTCACAAGCATGTCAGCGTTCTTCACGGCATGGGGCAGGCGTTGCAAGCAGGCTTTAGCACTCAGCCGCCGGCGTCAAAGCCAGTGGCATCGCCGCCGGCGTTGGTCGCCGAGCGACCGTCGCTGGCGGCCGAGGCGCCGGAAAATAGTTCGCCGCGACCGCGACCCGCGTGGGTCGACGCCCGGCCGGGACGCGTCGGCGACGCCTACCAGATGACCACCGTCGTCGGCCCCTACAGCACCCGGCTGGAGTGCGACCAGGAATTGCCCAACTACGTGCAAGCGGCCCTGGCCGGCTACACGGAAATCTGTCTCGGGTCCGAGGCGGCCAGCCGCGTGCAATTGCCCTGGGAGGAACTCGCTCCGGTCGTCAAGGACCAATGGGAAGAGACAGTCCAGGTCTCGATCGGCCCGATGGTCCAGTTGCACGTGCTGCTGGATTTCGATCGCAACATGCAACAGCGCGTGAAAGACCAATGGCGGCAGGTCGTCGTCCAACGGCGGCTTGTCTATGCGGGCGTGGGTCTGGCGGGCGTGCTGGCGCTGTTGGCCCTGTTGTACGGCGGGCTCAGGATCGACCATGCCACGCGCGGCGCGCGTCGCAGTCGGCTGGCGGCGGCCGCCGTAGTGCTGGCCGCGGTTGGCGTCGGGGTGTGGGTTCTGACAGTAGAACTGCATAGTGTGCGAAGCCTTCCGGGCCAGGTCCATTCCGCACACTAGCCCGAAGCGCCAGCGAGGGACTTGCGGCACTTCTTCCTCGCTGGGGACTCGAAACTGGGACGTAGCTAGTATTTGCATCTGCCCTTTGCCGCACATTGCCAGCGTGGAAACGCTGCAATCCGCCTGTATGCTCGCGCAAGAATAAGTTGTGCGATTCCAATGATAGGCCACACGCCGTGTGCCGTAAGTGGGCGGGCGGCACACGGCGTGTGCCTGTTACAATTCGGCCAATCCTTACTCCAGCGGCACGGCGTCGCTGCTGGCGCGGTCCAGTGCGAGGGCGTGGGGCCGCGACAACAGGTCCATGGCCCAGACCAACTTGCGTTTGGGGTCGTACATCAGGCCCAGGCTGTTGTTGAATCGCTCCTTGCCCAACGGGTCTGCACCGAGCAGCGACACGCCGAGCCAGGCGTTGGCGGCGCAGTCGTAGAGGAGCCACCGCGCGGGGCCCCCGGAGCCCGAGGGACGTGCCCCGACGAGCACGGCGTCGCAGTCGGGCAGGTACAGCGTTTCCCGCATGGCGGCGCCCGCGGCGCGGCGGCTGCCGGCCGGTTGCAGCCGCCGGATCTCGCCGTTGTTTAGATCGCAGGATGTCACCGCGCCTTCTTTCTCGCTGAACAGCAGCAGCCGGTCGCGGCGGGAATCGTAATCGAGCCCCTCGGTGTCCCAGCCGGGCGGCTCGACTTTGCCCCGGATCGGCAACTTCTCCCAGGTCATGTCGGCGGCCTTGACCCGCCAAAACCCTTCGCCCGAATCCTTCCACGCCACCACGCCCTTGGGAGTGGCCGCGCACTTGGTCTGGTAGCAAGACGTGTTGAACAGGTTCGGTCCAAAAGGGGTTGCCAGAGTTGCGTCCCAGTCGCCGGCGGCCGGATCGTAGGTGAAGAGCCGGCCGGCATCTTTCTGGGCGCACAGCACCAGTTTTCCCAGCGTGCAGTCGTAGCTGTAGCACTTGTACGAGTGGCACGAGATCAGCGGCCGGCCGTGGTAGCTTTTGCACAGGGGAATGCCGATGCCGTTGGGCGCGAAGTTCAGGGCGTGCTCCGGCCGGTGGCCGATGTAGTAGCGGTTCGCGCGGATGCTGTAGTGCAGCACCGCGTTGCCGTCGTAGGTGGCGTGACCGCCGCCGAAGTGCAGCAACTCGTCGCGGTCGACATCGAAGGCGCAGGTGCCCCAGCAGCGGCTCTTGCCGTACTCGATCTGCGGCCAGTTGGGCGATTGCCGCATCACCCAGGTGTTCGGCGGCAGCTTTTGGAACCACAACTCCTCAGCGGCCGGCTTCGGCGGTGGCCCGTGGTCCTCGAACCACTGTGGATCCTCGGTGGGCATGCCGTAGGGCTTCTCCGCGAGCGGGGCAACGCCGCGCCGGACCGTGCCGGCCGCGTCGATGCGGGCGGGGTCGACGTGTATCGCAAAGGTGGCGGCCGAGCGGCCCTCTTTGCACACGGCGACCACCCAATCGTCGTCGCCAACCGCGGCGGGAGTCGGATACCAGTCGCCGGCCGGGGCCGCGGCCCGAAACGCACCGCCCTCGACCAGCAGTTGCCACCGGTTCTGCTGCGTGTCGTAGGCCCACATCTCGGCGTTGCCCTGGTAGCCGTAGCCGTCCATCAGCAGGACCTTGCCGCTCTTGGGAAGGTAGACCATTTTGTAGCCGCTTCGCGGCGCGGGCGAGAGGCTCGGCCGCCGCTGGGCCCAACTCCGCGTGGCCGTGTCGTAGACCCAGGTGTCGGCCAGCACGCGATCCAGCGCGTCGCCGCCGAAGAGCACGATCTTTCGATTGCGGGCGTCATAGACCATGCGTGCATGGGCCCGCGGCGGCGGCTGTTCGGCCAAGGCCGCCACTGCCCGGCCCAGTTCCTCGCGGGCCGCGTCGGCCTGGTGAATGGCCACGGGCGCCGGCCTTGCCAGCGCGCTCTCCGCTTCCTTGACGATGGCGGCAGCGGCGGCCAGGTGCGCGCCGGCCCACTGCAATTGGGTCTTCTGCTGTGTGGCGGCCTCCGCTGCGGCTCCCTTCATCTCCTCACCCAGTGCGGCAACATCCCGGGCCAGGGCGGCGGCGGACTGGTCGAGCCGGACCTTCGCCTCTTGTGCGCTCTCGGCCACGTAGTACCGCGCTCGGCTGGCGCCGGCCAGGTTCCGCGCCCGCACGCGGAGCGCATCGGCCTTGCCGCGCAGCCGCTCCAGCGGCGGACTGCCGAGTTGAAGTTTCCGCCACTTGCCGCCGGCGTAGACCCAGCCGCCTTGCCCGCCAAGAACCTCCTTGTTGACCGGATCGTAGCACATCGCGCCGAAGTACATCGCCTCATTGAACTCCCGCGAGACTTTTTCGGCGGAGGCGATCAACTGCCAGGTGCGCGCCACGGGGTCATACTCCGCAGTCTGTTGCGGCAAGGTCCAGTACACTACGAGCCTGCCGCGGTCGCTGTCGAAGGCGTAGTTGCCCCAGTTCCACATCTGGTTGTAGTATCCGGCGCCGAGGTAGGGGCGCGTGTTGCCTTCTACGTCCTTCAGCGAGAAGGCATAGTAGCTGCCCGGGAATGCGGGGGCCTTGGCAGGGCCCGTGGACTCGCCCCAAAGCCCCTCCTTCCCCTTGGGAAAGCGGTTCTCCCAAACGCCCTTTTCCAGGTTGAGGGTCATTTCCGAGTACGGGGCCTCCGCGGCCGCCGGGTCCATCCTGGGGTTGCTGAGCAGGCAGCCGCCGAAGCAGACCATCGCTTGCTCGGCCGGCACGTAGATCAGGCCGTAGGAAGTTCGCCGACCGACCGCGGCATCCGCCACTTTGAGGCGGGTGTTCGCCGCGGCCTGCTGCCATGCCGGCGGCCATTTCGCCGCGCCCCGCACCGCAGCCGGCTGCGCACCGGCGGCCAAGATCAAAGCGAAGAACATGACCGTCTTGGGTTTCACGGGCTGTTGCTCCTGGTTGGGCCAAAGGGGACAGTCCCATTTTCGCGGCAATGCTGCGCATTGCAGGCGAAAATTGGGACAGTCCCCAGTGAACGGTTACCGGAACCCGTGGGGCAGGTCATCTGCGCTTCAGCACGATTCCGTCCTTCGCCGCCAAAACCACCGCGGTTGCCGGGCCGCCGCTATTGACGGCCGGCGCCTGGGCGCCGCTCAGACGCAGCAAACCCGGCTCCACGGCTAGCGTCACCGGTTGCGTGGTCGGATTCATCAACACGATGCCGCGCTGGAAGTCGCGACGCCAAACACCCTCCTTCCACGCGGCCGCGGGCGGCTTGCAGACGGCCGCACCGAGCTTGAAGTCGTATTCATCGAACCACGCCACGCTGCTGTAGCCCTGCGCCTTGTCGGTGAAGCAGAAATAGCCGTCGTCCAGCAGGCACGAAGCGAAGGCGTAACGGAAGAAACGATAATCCGACTTGTCGCCGGCAACGTTGAAGCCGACAAGGTGCGGTGCGCGCGTGTTCGCCATCGCGGCGCGGTAGCGTTTCATCGCCGCCGGCCAACCGGCCCAGGTCTCGATGGACCAGCTAATCCCCATCAATCCTTCCAGGAACGCCCCTTCGAGTTGGCCGGCGTACTCCGGCTCGGAAAGGTCGCTGTCGACGTTGCCCATCAGCGCGATGCCGGGGTGAATCCTGCGGATCTGTTCCCACTCGGCGCGATGCCCGGCACGGCAGGCCGCCGCGACGGCGGGATTCTTGGGGTCGTCGTCCTTGCCATTGCCGTTCCAGTCGGCCGTCACGCGCGGCTTGCCGAAGACATTGTCGCAGTACCAGATGTCGAACGTCGCCGGCTTGAAAAATACCTGGTCATTCCGCTCGGCAAGCCACTGCGGATAGCACCGGCCGCTGGAGTCCGGCTTGCTGCCGGCGGTGAAGTTGATGTCCCATGCCCGGTACTGGGCAGTCCACTGCACGCGCGTGCCGTCGGCTTTGCGAGCCCACCAGTTCATCTCGTGAAGTTTCTTCTGCACGTCGGGGGTGGCCGCGTCCTTTGGGTTGTCCTGGGCCTCGTTAAGGCACGTGTATTGCCCAACCAAAACGTGGTTCTGGCTCAAGCCCTTGAGATTCTGCACCACCTTGGCCATTCCGTAGTCAGGTTGCCAGCCCTTATAGAAACCGAGGACCACGACGTCGAGTTTCGCGAGTTGACGCTGATACTCCGCGTTATCATAGTGCTTCCGACCGATGTTCATCCCCATCAGGCGAGGAAACGGGAGATTCGCGGGCGGCTGCTTCACTTCGGCCGTTCGGGCTGACCCAACATGCAGAATGCCTGCCAAACAAATCAGCGCAATCCGGCAAGAGCGGGAAATACTCATCATCGGGCGGAACATAGAAAAAACATAGCCTCGATACTCGTGACTAGTGTTCATCGCTCAATGGCCTCCAAGTTCTTCTATTCTATCGTCGGAAA
This sequence comes from Thermoguttaceae bacterium, assembly GCA_049509675.1. Classification (GTDB taxonomy): domain Bacteria; phylum Planctomycetota; class Planctomycetia; order Pirellulales; family Thermoguttaceae; genus JBEKZQ01. The sequence continues at coordinate 15,925 of JBEKZQ010000025.1, forward strand.
CGCCGGTTGCACACCCGGCGCCGAGTTTGGAGTTCGTCGACGAACGTCCTGGAGATTGTTACAATCAGCCACGGTCCCGCTTGCGATCTGTTTCGACTCTGATTTCAGAAGGCGAGGTACATGCCATGGTTCATCGCGTGATTCTTGTGCTCAGTCTTTGGATGTTGTTATCCGGTTGTGTCTCCGCCGCGGAGAAGGCGTTGAAGACGGCGCCGGATCCGGCCCGCGTGCGGCAGTTCGAGACCCTCTTGCCCGAAGAACCCCGCGGCGTGGGTTTTACGATCGCCGATCGGAAGACGTGGACGGCGATGGGCCGCTCGCCGCAATTCGCCCGGGTGGTCGCCGGGGCGGAACAACTGTTGCAGAAGCGGGTGCCCGAGCTCACCGACGACATCTATCTCGATTACTCCCGCACGGGCAATCGGTCGCGGGCCGAAAGCGTGATGCACCAGCGGCACCAGCGGCTGCCGGCCTTCGTTCTGGCCGAGTGCATCGAGAACCGCGGCCGCTTCCTGGCGGCCATCGAGCAGTCCGTTCGCGAGCAGTGCAGCGAGAAGACCTGGGTCATGCCGGCCCATGACGGCAGCCTGGCCAACTTCAAAGGCACGACGATCGAGATCGACCTGCAGTCGTCGGCCATGTCGTGGAACCTGGCCACGGCCGCGTATTGGCTGGGCGATCGGATCACGCCGGCCACGCGAGAATTGATCCGCGCGGAACTCGAGCGCCGCACGTTCCGGCCCTTCGAGCAGGCAGTGACCATCGGCAAGCCGCACCTGTGGTGGGTGACCGGTACGAACAATTGGAACGCCGTCTGCCTGGCCGGCGTGACCGGAGCGGCCCTGGCCGAGATCCCGTCGCGGCCGCGACGGGCGATGATCGCGGCGGCAGCGGAAAAGAACATCCAGTCGTTCCTCGACGGCATTACGCCCGACGGATATTGCTCCGAAGGCGTCGGCTATTGGAACTATGGCTTCGGCCACTATGTGCTCCTGGCCGAGACGTTGAAGCAGGCCACCGGCGGCAAGGTGGACCTGATGGACTTGCCGAAGGCCCGCCAGATTGCGCTGTTCGGCCTGCGGATGGAGATTCTGCCGGGCATTTTTCCGGCCTTTGCCGATTGTTCGCCCACGGCCCGGCCGGAAACGCGGCTCATGGCCTACTTGAGCGGGCGATACGGCCTGGGCCTGGCGGAGTTGGAGCGGCAGGGCCGCGGCCTGGCCGTCGCGCCGAGCGGGCCGCTCTTCGACCTGGGTGTTTCCTGGTTCCCGGGCGAGGCCGGCCGCGCACCCGAGGCGCCGCCGCCGGCCTTCCGCCTGCGCGACTGGTTCGCCGACGCGGGGATCCTCATCTGCCGCCCGGCCCCCGACGCGAATCGCGGCATGGGTGCGGCCCTCAAAGGCGGCCACAATGCCGAGAATCACAACCACAACGACGTCGGGTCGTTCGTCGTCGCCCTCTCCGGCGGCACGCCGCTGCTTGACCCCGGCGCCGAAATCTATACCGCCCGCACGTTCAGCAGCCATCGCTATGACAGCAACGTGCTGAACTCCTTCGGCCATTCGGTGCCGCGCGTGGCGGGCGTGCTGCAACATCCCGGCCGCGACGCCCAGGCCAAGATCCTCGCCGCCGATTTCACGCCCCAGACCGACACGCTCAAGATGGACATCGCCTCGGCCTACACGGTCCCGGAACTGACGAGCCTGGTCCGCACGTTCGTCTTTTCACGCAAAGGGCCGGGCAGCCTGAAGGTTATCGACGAGGTGCAGTTCAACAGCCCCAAGCAGTTCGGCACGGCGCTCGTGACGTTCTCCAAGTGGAAACAGATCGACCCGCAGCGGCTTGTGGTGGGCGAAGGTTCCCAGGCCGTCGTGGTGCAAATCGACACCGGCGGCGCGCCGTTTCGCATCGAGCCGACGGAGATCCACGAGCAGTTGGCCGCCAAGCGCATTCCCATCCGGCTGGGCATCGAACTGAGCCAGCCCGTGCCCGGCGCCAAGATCGTCGTGACCATCACGCCGGTCATTGAGAATTGAAATCCTGGGTTGAAGATTTCCATGTTAACGGAGTTGTTGTACCCAGGGACGAAGTATACTCAGAACGAGGGGTTTATCAATGCGAGTCTACCTGGACAACTGCTGCTTGAACCGTCCGTTTGACGACCAAGCGCAGGCTAGAGTTCGCCTTGAAGCCGAGGCAAAGCTGGAGATACAACAACGCATCAAACATAATAAGGGGATAGAATTGGTATGGTCCTACATGTTAGACTTCGAGAACCAAGCTAATCCGTTTGGAGAACGACGCGAGTTGGTCGCTCTGTGGAAAACAGAAGCGGCGGTGGATGTGGAGCAAAGCGATGCCATAATTCAGCAAGCCCGCGAGATTGCCGGCCGAGGCTTGCGTGCAAAAGACGCCCTGCACGTTGCATGTGCCATGGCGGCGGGCTGCGAGTTCTTCTTGACAACCGATGACATCGTAGTTGAGAGAATGCGGGGATTTGCCGGCATTGCGGTGATGGACCCGACGCAATTCGTTGTTGAGGTGGAATGATGTTGACCGATACCGAAATCAAGACCACGGGCTTTCGTGCTTTGGTTGCGGCGCTAGGCGACGTGCAAGCCGAGAAGTTCATTGCCTTGATCCAACGAGAGCCGTTCGATTACACCCGTTGGCAACGGACCCTATGGCCAGACAAGAGCGTCGAGGATATCAGCCAGGCAGCCATGAATCACCGGCGCGCAGGCCAATGACAAGAAGCAATTTGCTGACTCGTTTGACCGCTGTCCAGCCTTCCGTGTTCAATCCGTGTTTCATCCGTGGCTGCTTCGGACCGCCCTACTGGCCGATGGCGATCTTGGCCAGATCGTGCATCTCGCTGCGGCCGGTCAGCGTCAGGGCCTTGCGGGTCAGCTTTTCCGCCTTGGTTCCCCAGCCCTGGTAGATCAGGGCGAGGACCTTGGTCCGCGTGCTGGCCCGATTGGCGTCCGTCGCGAAGTACTGCGCCCGCACGTGGTAGGTTCCCTGCGGCGCCAGCGGCAGGATGTAAATCTCCGGACCGTAGCCGGTGGTCACGTCCTGGCTGATCTGTCCGCCGCTGGCCGTCTGCCGGTGCGAGAAGAAGCACTCTTCGCCGCCGGGCTCGGTCACGTGCAGATCGACGTCGGTGCCGTCGGTGTTCCAGAATATCAGGGCCACCAGGTCGGCCGTGTCGCGGACATGGGCCGCCGCGAGCGTCGCCAGGCGCGCCGCGGCATAATTGCCCAGCAGGCCGCTGGAAGGGCCGTCGGCAAGGCGGCGGAGGAAGCGGAAGTAGTCGAACTGGGCCGTGTTGTGCAGATCGCCGAACCGCGCGTCCCACTGCCCGCCACAGGTCAATTCGTAATACACGATCGCCAAATCCGTCTGGCCCAGTTGCTCCAGGCAATGGGCCAGGGCGTGGAAGGTGATCGGCTCGAAGTTTCGCCCGGCGGCGGCGCGACGGAGCAAGTGGTACGCCTCGCCCGGAAGCTCCCATTGGATTGCCGAGAAGGCCACGTCGCGGGCAATCGTCGCGTCGCCGGGCCGCTCTTCGACCAGCGAGCTGAGCGCCCGCAGCGCATCGCCCGCGCCGTAGCGATCCAGCCGCCGCTGCGACTCGGCCGTCAGGCCCTCGTAATCCAGCGCCCCGGCCGCCCACAACTGCCGCACGTTCTCGGGCAGTTCCTGCCGCGCGTGGAGCTTGCACCGCAGCGGCGGCACGGCCACCGCAAACGACTCCGGCGGCAGGGCGTCCAGCGCGACCGGCAACGACGCGGGCAGATCGAAATGCACCCCGGAGGTCTTTTCCAGGCCGCGGAACCAGGCCAAGAAGCTCGCCTTGGGATCGCTCTGGGCCGCCGCACTTTCCGCCACCGCCTTGGCCACCGTGGCGCCGGCCGGCCGGTCCGACACCAGAAGGGCATCCTCTTCCGGCTTGATGTGGAAGCGGGCGTAATCCTGCTCCGATTCCAGCATCAACAGCGAGCAGGTCCGGCCGGTGACGCGAAAGTGCCGGGCGTAGCCGGTGGCGATCGGTTCGATGGCCTCGCTCGCCGCGGCCACGTCTTCCAATTGCCCCACCGCCACCTGGCCGTAGGTGCGGGCGGCCAATTCCGAGGTGAGCACGCGCTCGATCTTGGTCCGCACGGTTTGCGTCGTCTGGCCCTGTTCGAGCGTGAAAATCACCTCGCCGTTGGCCAGCCCCGGCTCGCATCGCCCCACCACGAGCAACTGCTGGCCGGGAAAGACGCATTGCGGACGGCCGGCGACCAAGAGGTCATGTCCGCCGGACATCTCGACGCCCGTGAGCCGCCAGGGCCGCTGGCGCTGGGCGGTCGAGGCCCGGGCGATCTCCGCTTCGCCCACGACCGAGAACACGGCCCCGCCGGTCTCTTGGGCCAAGTGGGCCAGCAGCCGCGGGTCGCTGCCGCCCAGGCCGGTCTGATAGGCGAACAGCGGCCCGGACTTGGCCGGTTTCAACGCGGCCGACATCATCGCCCAGCGGTCTTCGCCCCAGGTGGCCGCGCCGTCGCTCAGCAGAAACAGTTCCGGCGGATGGCCCTTCGCCTTTTTCAACCACGCGGGCGCGGCGGCTTCCTTCAGCGCCCGGCCCAGATCGGTGGCCCCTTCCAGGGCCAGCCCGTCGGCATACTTCATCAATGCCTCGACGTTCTCCGGCGTGTTGGCCACGAACTTCTCTTGCCACCAGAAGGTCTCGACGTTGAAGAACAGCACGGCGAACCGCTGCACCTGATCGCGGTTATTGTCCAGCACGGCCCGCATGAGCCTGGTCCAGAGCGGGAACTGCGGCCCCGCGCTCAGCGACGTATCGACCAGGAAGATCGCCGTCGAGGAACCGCCTGGGGACTGTCCCAATTTTCGTTCGACAAACGGGGACTGTCCCAATTTTCGTTCGACAAACGGGGACTGTCCCAATTTTCGTTCGACGAAAATGGGACTGTCCCCTTCTCGTTGCCCTCCCGCCTCCGTCACCGGCACGCCCATGCGCACCGCAAAGTAGCTTCCCGTCCCCCCGTCGTTGCCCACAAGCATCGTCGTGGCCGGCTCCCGCAGCCGCACCACCAGCGGGCGGTCCTTGGGATCGATGAGCCGGTAGGAAAGCCGCTGGCCGTCGGCCGACTTGGTGGCCGGGGCGTCAAGGCTGACTTGTTTGGCCGACTCGGCGGCGATGTTGAAATCGACCACGCAGGCCGGGGCCGTTTGCGGCAGATCGAGCCGCAACTCCAGGTCTTGCCCGGCGCGCAACAGGTCCACGTCGTAGCCGACGACCACGCGGTGCAGCGATTGCGGGGCCAGGGGGAAGACGCGGCACTGAAAGACTCCCGCCCCCGACCACTCGACCAGGGCCGGATCGACGCGGCGGCGGACCGTCTCGCGATAGGCGAAGGCCGCCTTCTCCTTCGGCACCATGCGGGCCACCTTCGGTTCTTCCCAACTGCCGCGCCGCAAGGCCAAGATTTGCTCGGGCGTATCGGCCCCGGACGCCTGCTCGCGCTTGAAGAACATCGAATCGGACGGCTGGACCTGCCGGGCCTGGTAGACGGTGCGGCCGAAGGCGAAGAAGTACGGCGCCGCCTCCTCCGGCAAACGCAACTGGAAGCTCCCTTCGAGTTGCCGCGGTTGGTCGTTGAGGTAATACAGATCCAGCACGACCCGGGCGCGGAAGCCGTCGATCCGCACGTCGACCTGCATGCCCCGCAACGGCAGTTCCTCGGTATCGCCCACCATCAGCCGCGAGGTGTTGGGCGCCAGCCGCGACGGCTTCCAGGTCTCGGGATGTTTTTCCGGGGGAGTCGGTTCTTGGCGGTCGCCTGATTTCTTGCCCTCCTTCAAGAAGGGCAACAGGCCCATCGCGGTGGCCGCGATCGGCGTGCCTTTTCGGTCTTTTGTTAGCTTTTCTTGGTCGTAGCTCCAACCACCACCGATGGCACCGGCGCGGGGGTGTGGCCGTCGGCCGCCCTGCTGCTTATCGCCGGACTGCTGCTGATCGCCGAGTGGCGAAAAGAGCTCGGAACTGTTTGCCGCCCTTGGGGAAGAAAAGGGGTCAGAACTATTTACCACACCGTTGCTCGCGTTGTTAAACGCCTGTTGGCTTAGCAACGGCTGCGCGCGCTGCGTGTAGTTATTGATTGCGCCGTTGGCGGTATTATCCCACAGGTGCAGGTACGGGCTGCTGGCCGTTGCGGCGTCAGCCGGGTGCAAGATGCCGCCGCTGATGTTCGTGCCGCCGCTGTAGCTGTTGCTGCCGCTGGAGAGAGAAAAGGGGGCAGAACTATTCACCGCCCCTTCTCTGTCCTGAGAAAATAGTTCTGACCCCTTTATTGTTGAGCGGTTCAGAAGCTTTATCTCCTCCCGAGGGAGGTTCGTGGGGTAGCCGGCAAATCCGCTACTAGAGCCAGCGTCCATGCCGAAGTCCCCGGGCCCAGGACCGGGGCCAGGGCCAGGGCCAGGGCCAGGACCGGGGCCAGGGCCGGGGCCAGGACCGAAGCGCTGGAAGGGAGAAAAGGAGGGAGAAAAGGGGTCAGAACTATTTACCACCCCTCCTCTGTCCTGAGAAAATAGTTCTGACCCCTTTATCGTTTCCTTACCAATATCGAACGGTTCGCATTCTGGCACCGGCGCGGCGGGTTTCTTGGCAGGCGCCGCTGGTTTGCTCGGCGCGTGTGCCGGAGAATAAGAGGCGTCGTCGGAAAGGGCGATGCTACGAATCGGCCCAACCGAGCCCTTCGAGGCCAGATAGAAATACGTGGGCACGGCGGTCAGCAACAACGTAGCGACCACCAGGAAGATCGGCCACAGGGGCCGGCCCTGCCGCGACTTGCGATTCGGCAGGGGTGGCGGGGCGGCCCCCTCACCCCCGGCCCCTCTCCCGCGAGGGGAGAGGGGAGAATTGGTTCCCTCTCCCGCGAGGGGATAGGGGGGCCGGTCTGCTTCCAACTCTTGGAGGCGGCGCTCG
>JBEKZQ010000250.1:0-9464 GCA_049509675.1 Thermoguttaceae bacterium
CGCTCATGGCGAAGCTGGAGCCTTCCCATTACGACGTGCGGCTCTCGCCGCCGGAGAAGAGAACCGTGCGGCTGTGGATTGAGATCGGCGCGCCGTATCCCGGCACTTACGCCGGGCTGGGCAGCGGCATGATCGGCGGTTACGACCAGAACACGCTCGATCGCAGCGCCGAGACCTGGCCCGGCACGCGGGCCGCCACGGAGGCCATCCGGCGACGTTGCGCCCCGTGCCACACAGGTGCCATGACGCTGCCGGTGAGCGTCTGCGACGAGATTGTCGCCCCGCCATGGGAAGACATGTCGCCCAAGGATCCGCGGCGGCAGTTCTCGCGGCATTTGCTATACGACCTGACTCGCCCGGAGAAATCGCCCCTGCTGCTCGCCGCGCTGGCAAAGGAAGCCGGCGGACTGGCGCTGTGCCGAACGGCCCGGCAGAGCACCGCCTCCACGGCCGCCATCTTCAAGGACACCGCCGATCCCGACTACGTAAAGATTCATGCGGCCATCACCGAAGCGAAGAAGAAGCTGGACGAGATCAAACGCTTCGACATGCCCGGTTTCCGTCCGCGATCCGAATGGGTGCGGGAGATGAAGCGCTTTGGCATCTTGCCGGCCGAGTTTTCGGACCATGATGCCGTGGACGTCTATGCCGTCGAGAGACGCTACTGGGAATCCCTGTGGCCGAGGCCCAATGGAGCGGCGGACCGGCAATGAACAATTCAAGGCAGGACCAGCCATGATGCCCGGCAGGAAAGTCATGGCCGCTGGCGGTCATCAGACCTCCGGCGGGCAGCATTTGGACCGTGCAATGACGCGAATCTTGGCAAGAAAGGGACTGAGAATGTTGCGGCACCGTTATGGGCCGGTGGGCCTGGCCTTGATCGCCGTTGGTTTGATGCAATGCGCGCCGGGCGGAGCGGCAAGCGCCGCGGCCCCGCCGGCCAAGGCACAATCACCCAAGGTGGATTTCTCCTACGCCTTTGCCACGCCGCACCGGCTAACCGTGGGACGCCCAGACTCCAGCGACCGCACGCTCTTGGACCTCCAGCCGGGCTGGCTGCGCATGGCCTGGACCTACGAGGACCTGACCGGCTATCCGCTGGCCGCGTTCGCCACTCCCGCCACCGCCTGGGACATCCACGTCACGCCGCAGCTTGACGGCCGGGGGCTGGCCAACAGTCGCTGGACGCGATTGGACGGGTTCCTGCCGGCCCTGGACAACAGGTATGAGGACCCGCTGGCCAGCGTCGGCCTGAAGGTGCTGGGCGGCATGACGGCCGCCCTGGTCCGCGTGGAAGCGGTCAACAAGGACCAGCGGCCGCACCAGGTCGTGCTGCGCTGCGAATCGGCCGGTTGGGGCGAGAACCGCGGTTGGGTCGAGCCGGCACACTGGAGCTCCGACGTGCTGCTGGCCGGCTGGCGCGACCGCGCCGACCGCGTAGTGCTGCTGGGCCTGGACGCCGACGCCTACTGGCTCGGCGCCGATCGCCGGGCGCCGGGCCCCAAGACCGTCGCACTGGTCTGGAACCTCAAGCCGGGCCAGCGGCGCACGGGCTGGCTGGTACGGCCCTACCGCGCCTACCTGGCCGACGTGCCCACGCTGCGCAAGCACGATTGGGCCCGGGAGTGGGAGGAGGCGAAACAGGAGTGGCTGGCGCTGCTGGAGCGTGCCGCCCGGGCAAGTATCCCGGACGAAGGCGTGAGCAATGCCCTGCGGGCTTGTTTGGCCGATCTGTTCATCATGCGTGAGCCGGTGGCCGGCGGGCAGATCGCCGCCGTGCCGGGCACGGAGGTCTACCGGGCCCCCAACGCCTTCGAGGCCGCCATCGTCGCCGTGGCCCTGGACCAAATGGGACTGCACGCGCTTTCCGCCGGCGGTTACAAAATGTGCCTGGAGATGCAGGAGCCCGACGGCGACTGGAACGATCCGCGCGGCTGGGGCCACTTGATGTGGGGCGGTGCGGGATTCAAGGCCTGGGCGGCCATGGAACATTACTACCTCACGAAGGACCGCCGCTTCCTGGAGTGGATCTATCCGCGCCTGGCGGCCAGCTCCCGTTGGCAGGAGCACGAGCGCTTGCGCATGCGCACCCGCGGCTGCCCGCGGCCGGTTACTTACGGCCTGATGCCGCCGGGCATGGGCGACGCCGGACTGATGAACGACGGCGACCTGTACGGCGTCTTTCTGCCGCACAATATCTGGGCCGTGTACGCCGATCGCCTGGCGCTAGAGGCCGCGAAAATTCTGGGCCGCACCGCCGATCTGGAGGAGCTGGACCGAATCTACCGCACGGGCCGCGACGATCTGCTGGAGGCCATGCGGCGGGGGGCGATCCAGGCCGACGGCTACCGCTGGCTTCCCGGCGTGCCGGGCAAGACCTCCGGCAGCCGCTGGGGCGTGCTCAATGCGCTGACGCCCTGCGGGCTGTTGCCGCCCGACCACGAGTTGATCAGCGGCACGCTGCGGCACATCGAGTCGCACCTCAGCCCAGGCGGCGTTCCCATTCATACCGGCTGGATGGCCGACGGCATGTGGGTGGCCATCACGCTGGACAACGTGGCCGAGGCCCACCTGGCGCGCGGCAACGGCGACGCGGCCGCCGGCTATCTCTACGCCACGCTGAATCACGCCACGCCGCTGTATACCTGGTGCGAGGAACGCGGCCAGGAGCCGGGCACTACGAAATGCTCCGGCGACCGGCAGCACCTGTGGACGCCCGTGGCCGTCGTGCGCGCCATCCGCGACATGCTGGTCCTGGAGGACGGCGACGGCTTGCAGCTAGCCTTGGGCGCCGATCGCTCCTGGCTGGCCAGCGGCAAGCCGCTAGGCGTCAGCGACGCTCCCACGCATTTCGGCCGCGTTTCCTGGAGCATGCAATTCGATGCGGCCAACGCTCGGGTGAGCGGCCAGGTGCAGTTCCCCGATAACCCTTCGGCGGCCTGGGCCGCAATGCACGTGCGCCTGCCCGGCGGCCTGCGAGTAACGGCCATCGAGGCTCCGCCGGGGGCGGAACTACTGCCCGGCGGCAAGGGCCTCCGCTGGAAGTCGCCGCGCGGGAAGATGAAGTTCACGGCCAAGGTCGAAGGTTAGCGGCATGGTTCGTATCGTTGTTCTCGACGGCTACACGCTCAATCCGGGCGATCTGAGCTGGCAGCCCCTGGAGGCTTTGGGTCAGGTGACGGTCTACGACCGCACGGCGGCCGCGGACGTGCTCACCCGGGTGGCCGGCGCGGAAATCCTGCTCACCAACAAGACGGTCCTCGGCCGCGAGACAATCGAGCAACTGCCGAAACTCCGCTACATCGGCGTGCTGGCCACCGGCTGCAACGTGGTGGACATCGAGGCGGCCGGCCGCCGGGGCGTGGTGGTCGCCAACGTGCCCGACTACGGCACGGCCTCGGTCGCGCAGATGACCATCGCCCACCTGCTCAACCTCACCCAGCACGTCGGCCATCACGCCCGAACGGTGGCCGAGGGGCGTTGGTCCCGCTCGGCCGACTGGTGCTACTGGGACTTTCCCCTGGAGGAGCTCGACGGGCTGGTGCTGGGGGTTATGGAAAATCGTTCCATGCCGTGGTTGAAATCGCATGACGTATGGTATCATAGTCTCCAGCGGCTGGCACGCACTGCACCGTTTCTGCTTCGCATGGGCGGGGTCCGGAGGTGAATCGCAATGGGCGAGCATCGTACAATTCTGCGTGCGTCGGGATTCCTTGTGGTCGCGCTCATGGGGCTTGGGCCGGCCGATGGCCCGGTCAAGGCTGAAGGCGCCGAGCAACCCGCGCCGCCGATTGTCCTGGACGTCGGCCAGCCGGGACCGGTGATCTCGCCGCTGTTGTTCGGTTTCAACCTCGAGTACACGCGCTATGCGATGTGGAAGGGCCTGGGCGCCCAGATGCTCGCCAATCGCAGCTTTGCGGCAAGAAGCGCGGAACGTGCGGACGGCGCCAAGGCAGGTCGAGAAGGAGCGGCCCAGGGCCTGGCCGCCCACTGGTACGGCATCGGGGAACCGCCGGTCTCTTTCGCGCTGGACACTGCGGAAGTCTTTACCGGAAAGCAGTCGCAGCGAATCCGCATCCCGGCCAAGGGAGTACGCGGAGGGATCGGTCAGCGCGACATTGCTATCCAGGCCGGCAGGGAGTACGAAATCCGCCTTCAACTGAAAGCCGATTCCTCGGCGACGGTGATCGTTCGCCTGTGCGACGGCTCGCGGCAAACGGAGTACGGCCGCCAGTCGCTTCGACTGGAAAAAGGAGGCTGGCAGACGTGCCGTTTTCAGTGGCAATGTACCCAAACGGACCTCAACGCCCGATTGGAAGTGGTCTTCGAGGGACCGGCAACGCTGTGGGTGGGCGCCACGTCGCTCATGCCCGGCGACAATTTTCACGGCATGCGTCGCGACGTGATCGCGCGGCTGAAGGAAATCGGCGTGCCCCTGCTCCGCTGGCCGGGCGGATCCTTTACGCGCGATTACCGCTGGAAAGAGGGCCTCGCGCCGCCGGACAAGCGGCCGCCCATCCATTGCCCATACCTTCCCTTTTCCGACCAATATGACTTCCACGAGGTAGGCACGGACGAGTACATCGCGCTGTGCCGGGAGTTGGGCAGCCAGCCTTGCATTACGGTGACGATGGGCATTTCCGAAGGTGCCCGGGAGGCGGCCGACTGGGTCGAGTACTGCAACGGTTCGGATCAGACCCCGTGGGGCAAGGCCCGCGCCCGGCACGGGCACAAAGACCCGTACGGGGTCAAGTACTGGTGCATCGGCAACGAAATCTGGGGCGAGTGGATGGGGCCGGCCCATACGAGCGCGGGCGCATACGCCCGCTACATCAGGCAATTCGCCGCCGCCATGCGGAAGGTCGATCCGCGGCTGGTGTTGATCGCCTCGGGCACGGACGGCGTGACGCTTGGCAACGACTGGGACAAGCAAATTGTTGCCGAGGCCGGCGATTGCTTCGACTGGATCTCGCTGCACCATTACTCGCCGATCACCAAGGCGCTCGCGGGGCCGGAGGGCGCGGCGGAGTTCACGCGCCAGGCCTGCCAGCCGCGCGACGGGGTACTCCCCTGGCTCCGGGAAATGCGGCAGGCGATCGACCAGTCGAGCCCGGGGAAAAAGCGGATCCCGATCGCGTTCGACGAATGGAACCTGTGGCACAATTGGTTCACGCGCCACTATGAAGCGCAATGGCACGTCGGTCCCATCGACGCCGCCTTCGCCGCCGCCCAACTGCACATGTTCTGCGAAGAGGCCCAATCGCTCAACATGGCTTCGGCCGCCATGTTCCAGCCGGTCAACGAGGGCCTGATCCAGGTGCAGCCTTTTTCCGCGGAGCTGACGGCCATGGGGCAAGCGTTTGCGCTTCTCCGCGCACATCAGGGCGGCCGATTGCTCAAGACCGATCCGCCCCGCGATGCCCGCGCGGTCGATGCGTGCGCGTCGCTTTCCGCCGACGGGAAGAGAGTCGTGCTGACGCTGTTGAACCGGGCGGGAGACCAACAGCGTCCCGTTGCCGTGTCCCTGAAGCAGGGGCAAGCGGCCAGGGCAGTTGCCACGATCCTCTCCGTGAAGGAGCTGCAGCCCGACGCCGTTATGAGTCGCTGCGTCGAGAATGTCACCATCGACAACCAGGGAAGAATGAGCTTGCAATTGCCGCGATTCGGCATAGCCTTGGTAGATATCACGATCCGGCAGTGAAGGGCTGCCACGACACAAGCTATATCACGGCTCCCTCGACCGGCGGCTCCTTGCCCGGCGTTCGGATGTTCTTCAGGAACCCCCTCACCCTCGTGCGGACGGCCGAGAGCGTATGATAGGGCGATGGTTGCCTTGCAAGAACACCTTTCACACCCCCAACGCTCGGGAGCCTGATCATGTTGCAGTTCCCACTTTTGCGCGTCGTCGGTTCTTCTTCCAACGCCAACATCTCGCGACGTGGCTTCCTAAGAGCCGCCGGCGCGGCGACCGCCCTGGCCGCCGCAATGCCTTCGCCAATGATCACCGCGGCCGAGCCGGCGGCAACCAGGCCGCCATCGGAATCGCTCGTCAAGCTGCTCTACAACTCGCTAACTGCCGCTCAGAAGGAGCAAGTCTGTTTCGGCTGGAGTCACGTCGCTGAAGACTTGGGCTTGCTGCGGACGCGCATCTCGGCCAACTGGCACGTTACCAAGCCCGTGATCCAGAGCGACTTCTACACGGCCGATCAGCAAAAGCTCATTCGCGAGATCTTCCTCGGTTTGATTCAGCCCGAGTGGGTCTCGCGGATCGACAAGCAATTGAAGGACGACGAGGGCGGTTTCGGCAAGCAGAGCATGGCGATTTTCGGCACGCCTGCGAGCGACAAGTTCGAGTTCATCCTGACCGGGCGGCACATCACCTTGCGATGCGACGGCAACTCAACCGAGCACGTCGCCTTTGGCGGCCCGATCGTCTATGGACATGCCGCCAGCGGCTTCAACGAGAAGCCGGGCCACCCCAACAACATCTTCTGGCCGCAGGCCGTGGCGGCCAATGGCATTGTCAAGATGCTTGACGGCAAGCAGCGGGCCGTGGCCGTGATCAAGACGCCGCCGCGCGAAAACGCCATCGGCTTTCAGGGCCAAAAAGCCCCGCTCCCCGGCATCGCCGTCAAGGACCTATCGGCCGATCAAAAGGCCCACGCTCAGGCGGTGCTGGCGAAGCTCATCGAGCCGTATCGCCAGTCGGACCGCGACCGAGTCGCCGCCTGCCTGAAGGCGCAAGGAGGGTTGGACGATTGCCACCTGGCGTTCTATGAAGAAGGCCAACTTACCGCGGGCGCCTATGACATCTGGCGCCTGGAGGGTCCGGCTTTCGTCTGGCATTTCCGCGGCGTGCCGCACGTACACACGTGGGTCCACGTGGCCGACGATCCGTCCGTGCCGTTGAACGCGGGAGCGTAGCCCCTGCGCAAGGTTGGCAGTCGTGGAAATGGGGACTGGCTCCGTCGCCACGATTGGCCAGCGCTGCCGAAACGGCTTGCGACGACGATGCCTGTCCCCTTTTCCGTGGGCGACCCTCGCCTCTCGACTCTCGACTCTGTTCCCGCTACTTCTTGCCGATGCACCAGAGGTTCTCGAAATCGCGGACGAAGATCCGGCCGCCCGAGACGGCCGGCGAGGAGCCGTTGCCCCAGCCATTGAGATTGCCGCCGCCGAGGACCTCGATCGTCGGGCCCGGCTTGACGACGTAGCTTTTTCCCGTGCTCACGAAATAGACGCGCCCGTCGGCCGTGGCGATGGGGCTGGCCAGCTTCGACACGCCTTCCAGCCGTGCGCTGGAGACCGCCGCGCCGCTGGAGAGTTTCAGGCATCCGATGACGCCCTCCTTCTGGACGTAGCAGATGTAGTCGCCGCAGACGACCGGCGAGGCGTAATCGCCCGGCACCTTGGCCTCCCGCCACTTCACGTGGGTCTTGGCCACGTCGCCTTCGCCGCCGGGATCGATGAGCAGGGCCGGCTCGTTGCCGCCCTTGGCCGTATAAACCAGGCTGCCGGCCGCGATCGGCGATTCGCCGAAACCGGGCGTCTTGCACCACCAGATCGGCTCGCCGCTGCCGGGATCCAGCCCTTCGAGCGTCTCGGCGCCGGCAATGACCATCTGCGGCTTGCCCTTGACCTGGAGGAAAAGCGGCGTGGTGTTATTGCAGTTTGCCTTGGTCCGCTTCTGCTCCCACTTCACCGCGCCGGTCTTCTTGTCCAGACCTTGCAAGAAGGCAAGTCCCCGGGCCTGGTCGCAGAGCAGGATGACCGAGTCCTGGTAAAGGGCCAGACTGCTGCACAGGCCGGGATTCAGGTTGAACGGGCCGGGACGCTCGTGCCGCCAGAGCAGCTTGCCGTCGAGGTCCACGGCCACGACCACCGCCGAGCCGAACCAGACGTAGACGGCCTTGCCGTCCGTCACCGGCGTGGGCACGGCGTAAATGGCATAGCCCTCCTGGTGCGGGCCGTGGGCCACGTGCGTCTTCCACAACAACTTGCCGTCGCCGGCCTGATAGCAGGCAATGTCGTGGTCGGGGATTTCCTTGCGTGCCTCTTGCTCCTGGGTCTGCTTGGCCGCCGTGGTGAGGAAAACCCGATCTGCCCAGACGATCGGGCTGGAGTGGCCGGTGGCGTCTTTGAGCGGGACCTTCCACAAGACGCCTTCCCCGCTCTTGCCGTCCCACTTTAGCGGCAGGTCCTTTTCGTCGCTGTAGCCCGAGCCCGTCGGACCGCGCCAGCCCGGCCAGTTGCCCGCCGTGCTCAGGGCGGGAATTGCCGCCAGCAACCCGGCCACGATCGTCCCTGCGAACACATTCCACAAACTGCTTCGGCTCATTGCTCGTGCTCCCAAATTGCCAATATCAGTGATGACCCGTTTTGCAGGATCGGTGATGACCCGTTTTGCAGGATGCCCACCGTCTTCGCCGCCTGCTCGTGCCATGAATTGTCGGACATGGTTTGCGCTTGCCTCCTTACTGGATTACGTCAAATGCTCCGTGAAGCCGATTTCCCTTCCACCGTCCTTGGTTGCCCTGAAAAACAGCCCGATGTCCTCACCCGTAGATAGTGTGAAGGTAAGTTCTTCTCCATCCCAGTCCTTGTCGATAAAACCCTTGTCGGAGCAATATGAAACAATGCGTTTCTTCATGTTTCCTGGTTGCCACATCAGGTTGGTGAAAGCTTCGTGGAAACCCTGGCGGTCAAGATCAGGCTGCGTATCGATCCGTGGGTCGGACAAAGTGACGACGACAACGCCGTTGTCATGCGCACAGCGATAGTAGCAACTCGCACCGCCAAGACACGTCGCAACCATTGCCAGGGTGTGGCCGTCAGGTGCTCCACATTCCTCAATGAATTCGAAACGGTCGCGGAGGAAATCGACCAACCCGTAGGCGCGAGCAATGGCACGAACCCTGCGGCATAGTTCCAGGGTTGTTTTAGGAAAAGCGACCTTATCATTCGCATCAGCCCAGAGCCAGGTACCTGTGATCGCGGATTCCGTACCGAGAAACTGCAATTTGAATACCAAATCCTCGTTGAACGTAATAGTCGCCTCCTCGGTATTGAGCAACCATTGGTGTTCGCCTACGAGCGACGAAAGCCGCATTTGATTTTCAAATGCGTGGAATGCGCATCTGTCGAAAAGGTCTTGAAATGTCGGCATAATTGGATTGCGATGCAAGATGGACAAAACTAGGCCTCCGAAACCGGGACGCAGCTAGCACCAAACGGTTTTTTGGGGAATTGGCGTTAACTTTGAGCGGTCTTGTTGTTATACTTCCGCGGCAGGGAATGCGACAGCCAAGGAGGCATTGCCATGGCCAAGGAAGGTCAAACGTTCGAACAATGGTTGCGTGGGGCAAAGGTCCCGCCCGAACAGTTGAGCGATCAACAACGGGCCATCCTCCATGCAGCGTTTCAGTTCCTTCAGCCTGGCAACGGGGACTATTCCAGTGCGCGAA
>JBEKZQ010000251.1:0-9375 GCA_049509675.1 Thermoguttaceae bacterium
CATGCTCGTCGTGCCCGAGCTGTCCCAGATCGGCAGCGTCATCGGGGGCGAACACGTTTTCTCCACGCCGACGCCGGCCGCCGCCAACGTGCTGGGCGACATCGCGCCCGACATCACGTTCAGCACGACGCACGGGTTCTTCTACGCCCCCTTCCAGGTGGCGCTCGCGTCAAACATCGCGGGGGCTTCGATCCGTTACACGACCGACAACTCGTTTCCCACCGCGACCAGCGGGACGCTGTACACCGGGCCGATCACCATCAACACGACGACGGACCTCCAGGCGGTGATCGTCGTCGGCAGCAACGTGGGGCCCATCGAAACCGAGTCGTACATCTTCCCGATCGCCGTGGCCGCCCAGCCGGCTGCCCCGGCGGGCTTCCCCACGACCTGGAGCGGAACCCTCAGTAACGAGTCGACGCCGGCCGATTACGCCATGTCGCCGGTCTCCGGCTACACCACGCAGCAGATCATCAACGCCCTGTCGTCGTTGCCCACGATGTCGTTGGTCACCACGGACAACAATCTGTTCGGCACCAGCGGTATCTACGCCAATCCCGACGACCGCGTTTTGGAGGTGCCGGCGTCGTTGGAGTACTTCAATCCCATCGCCGGGACCACGGATTTCGGCTCGCTGGTGGGCCTCTCGATGTACGGGGGCGTCGGCCGCAACCCCCCATACAAGAAACACGGCCTCCAAATCGCCTTCGACCAGAGCGACGGCGCGTCGTTCATGAACGAGAACATCTTCGGCAACGGCTACAAGCCGGACGGACTGGTCCTGCGGCACGGCTTCAACGACGGCTGGTCGTGGGGCGGCGCCAACACCCAGTTCATCATCGATAAGTGGACCCGCGACGCGCTGACGGCCCTGGGAACGCAGAATACGCCGGGCATTTGGGTCCAGGTTTTCCTCAACGGACTGTATTGGGGACTCTACGACGCCTGTGCGGACATTGACTCCAACTACTCCGCATACTTCTTCGGCGGCCAAAAGCCGGACTACGAAGTCTACCACTACAGTGGCAGTGGTTTCGAGGTCAAGAGCGGGAGTTTGGGTATGACGCCGTGGAACCAGTTGTTCAACGTGGCAACGACCGGAACCGTCGCCGGCACCGGCACGGCCAGCCCGACCGTCCTGGCCAACTCGACCGCCTACGCCCTGATGGCGACCTATCTCAACCTGCCGGCGTTCTGCGACTACATCATCGTGAACTACTACGGCGGCAACTGGGACTGGGACAATCACAACTATTCGGCCCTCTACAGTCCGACCGAGGGGTTCGTTTTCCAGGACTGGGACGGCGAAGGCATGCTCCAGGACCCCGGCGCCAACATCACCAGCCACGACACGACCGGCGGCCCCACGCAACTGTTCGTGCAATTGCTGGCCAACCCCGACTTCCGCATGATGTTTGCCGATCACGTTTACAAGGACCTGAGCACCGTCCTGTCGCCGACCAACGCGGCCGCCATCTACCAGAAAGAGGCCAATACGCTCGGCCAGGCGACTATGGTCGGTACGACCATGACGATCACCAGCGGGGCCATCATCGCCGAGTGTGCCCGCTGGGGCAACCTCGGCGAGTTAGACGGCACCTGGGGTGGCCTGGGCACGCCCGCGGTCTGGTACGCCCGGTACAACTGGCACATGAGCTCGTACTTCCCCTATCGGACGGCCACCATGTTTACCCAGTTCCAGACGTCCTTGACGTTCACGCCCGCGGCCGGCGGCGGCACCACGAATGAAACCTACACGATGTATCCGGGCATCAACCCGCCGACGATGCTGGTCAACGGCACGGTGGAGAACGGCGGGACGTTCACGCTCGGCAACGCGACGCTCACCATGTCGGCCGCAACGGGCACCATCTACTATACGACCGACGGCAGCGATCCGCGCGCCAGCGGCGGCGCGATCAGCGGGACGGCCCTCATATATACCACCGGAATCCCACTCGCGCAGGGCGTGGAGATCAAGGCCCGGCTCTATTCCGGGGGCACCTGGAGCGCCCTGAACGACGCCAGCTTTTACGTGGACCTGGCCCCCTCGATCCGCATCACGGAGTTGATGTATGCCCCGGCGCCGGCCACCGCCGCCGAGATCGCCGCCGGCTACAAGGACACGGGCAACGGGGCCGAGGATTTCGAGTTCGTCGAGATCCAGAACATCGGCACTACGACGCTTCCGCTCCAGGGGCTCGCCTTCACAAACGGAGTCACGTTCACGTTCCCGAGCAGCGCGTCGCTGGCCGCCGGAGCGTACATCGTCGTCTGCTCCGACGAGAACGCATTCGAAATCCGGTACCCCAACGTTCCGCCAGGCCAAATCGCCGGTCAGTATACCGGGCACTTCAACAACGGCGGGGAGGAGGTAACGCTCGAGGAACCCAACGGCGGCATCATCCAGGACTTCACCTACAGCAACTCCTGGTATCCGCAGACCGACGGCGGCGGCTTCTCGCTCGTGGTCCGCAGCGCCACCCAAGCGACTTCGCTGTGGGGTTCCAGCTCCGGCTGGCTACCCAGCGGCACGCCCGGCGGCACGCCCGCGGCCGCCGAGACCGTCGCGATCCCGCTGCCCGATTCGATCGTCGTCAACGAAGCGATGTCGAACACCTCCGCAGTGCCCGGCGAAATGATCGAGTTCTACAACACCACTTCCCAGTCGATCAACATCGGCGGCTGGTTCGTCAGCGACAGCAGCTCCAATTTGATGAAGTACCGGATCGCGGCGGGCACGGTCATCGCGGCCCACGGCTACTACGTGTTGACGCAAGACTACAACTTCGGCACGCCGGCCAGCAGCGATCCGGGCCGTTTGGTCCCCTTCGGCTTGAACGCGGACGGCGACGACGTCTACCTCTCGAACGTCTACGTGCCCACGGGCCAGCCCGGCGGGTATCAAGAGCACCAGACGATCCCCGGCATGCCCAGCGGCTACTCGTACGGCCTGTACACCAAGTCGGACGGCAACACCAATTTCACCCTGCTCGAAACGCCCACCTTCGGCACCCTTTCCGGCACCACGTACTCGGGGGCCGCCAACGGCATCCCCTATGTCTCGCCGCTGGTGACCGATGAGATCATGTACAACCCCTCCGCCCCCACGGTGGCGGAGACAAACGCCGGGTATACCGAAAACGACTTCGAGTACGTCGAGCTTTACAATGCGACCAGTTCCCCCGTTTCGTTAAGCAATTACTACGTTTCGGGCGGGATCGGGTACACCCCCGGCTGGATTGCCGACGGCAACCTGGCCAGTAACCTCACGGTCTCCGAGTTCCAGACGCTCGAATCCGGGGCGACCGCCACCTGGTCGGCCTCCGGCCTGGCCTCGGCCTCGTACACCGTCTACGCCCATCTGAATCTCTACGACGGCGACAACAACCTGCGCAGCGACATGGACTCGGCGGCCCAGTACACGGTCACCTGCGGCGGCACGCCGACGACCGTGCTGGTCGACCAGGACCAGGTCCCGGCGACGCTGAGCGTCACGAGCCTTACGTACAACAGCGCGACGGGCCTTGCCACGGCGACGGCCGCCGGCAACGGGCTCGGCGCCGGGAGCATCGTCCACATTTCGGGCGCCACGCAAACGCCGTATGACGGCACCTTCGTGGTCGTGAACCCCACCACGAACACGTTCAGCTACACGGTGACGGGCTCGCCCACCTCGCCCGACCCCGGCACCTCCATTACGGCCGGCCTGAACGACGTCTGGATCAGCCTGGGGACCTACACCATGAGCGGCGCGGTCAGCGTGCAGCTTACCCGCACCACCGGCGCCAAGCCCAGCGAGTGGACGGTCGCCGGCTCGATGGAACTGGCGACCAGCCAACAGACCACCGTACTCGGCACGCCCACCTTCAGTTCCTACTCGATCCAGCACCCCACGGCCTCCTTGCCCGCTGGCGGGTACGGGGTCCTGGTGAGCAACTATGCGGCGTTCGACGAACGCTACCACGTCGCCACCAACAACATCCCGGTGCTGGGCGTTTATTCGGGCCATCTCAACAACGGCGGCGACACGGTCGACATCGAGCAGATCGGCAATCGCGAGAACGGCAGCGTGGTTGCAATCAACGGTTATGTGCCCAGCTACCGGGTCGACCACGTCAATTACAACAACGCCTCTCCCTGGCCGATCGCGCCGGACGGCAACGGCCCGGCCCTGATCCGCGTCCACGCGCCCGACTACGGCAACGACGCGATCAACTGGATGGCCAGCAACGCCGGCGGCACGCCCGGCGCGGCCAACCTGACCCTGGACTCCCTGCCGCCCACCGTTCCCGCGGGCCTGGCCGCTCACACGTCCCTGAGTCCCAGCCAGGTTGCGCTTACCTGGGTCGCGTCCACCGACACCCGCTCCGACGTCGATCATTACGTTATCTATCGCAATGCATCACAACTGGCCACCTCGACGACCAACTCCTATACCGATACCGCCGTTGCGTCGGGGACCAATTACAGTTACTCGGTCAGTGCCGTCAACCGCGACGGTTACCCCAGCGCACAATCGGCTTCGATCCTCACGGCCTTGCCCGGCGTCGCCTCCTACGACTGGCTGGACAGCCAGCACGTCGAGATCTACTTCAGCGAGCCGCTCACTTCGACCATCGCGTCCGTGCTCAGCCACTACACCATGAGCAACGGAATCACCTTCTCCACCGTGCTTCTCTCCCGCGACAACACCAAGGTGACCCTCACCACCGTCCAGGCCCTGACCTCCGGAAAGGTTTACACGATCACCATGACCGGCCTGACCACTGTCTCGGGCAATCAACTGCCCGCCAGCCTGCCGCTGTCGGTGACGTATCAGACGCCGACGGGCAAGATTCTCGACCAGGTTTGGGACGGCCTGGACGGCGGCACCACGGTCAACGATCTGACCAGTCCGGCCTTGAACCCCAACTATCCGGGCAATCCCACGTACACCACCTACTTGACTTCGTTCGAGGCCCCTTACAACACGGGCGTGTCCGACTACGGCCAGCGGGTGCAGGGCTACATTTATCCGCCCACCACCGGCTCGTACGTGTTCTGGATCGCCAGCGACGACAACAGCCAGTTGTGGCTCTCGACGAACAACAGCCCCGGCAACGCGGTGGAGATCGCCTACGTGTCCTCCTGGACCAGTTACCGCGCTTGGGCCACGTACGCGAGCCAGCAGTCCGCGTCGATCAGCCTGGTGGCCGGGCAGCGGTACTACATCGAGGCCCTGATGACGCAGGGCAACGGGGGCGACAACTTGTCCGTGGCCTGGCAAACCCCAGGGACTACCTTCAACACCAGCACCGGGACGCCGATTCCCGGCACGTACCTCGCCCCGTACGGCGGAAACATGGACCTGAACCTGCCCGCCACGCCCGCCGATCTTTGCGCCGCCGTGACCGGCAGCAACAATCAGATCACCTTGACGTGGAGCCACGTCCTGGATCCGACCAGCGGCGTCGATCACTACGTGATCTATCGCGACGGCGTGTCGTACGCCACCTCGAACGCGGCCACTATCACTGATTCCACCGGCATTTCCCCGCAGACGCCGCATTCGTACCAGGTGGCGGCCGTGAATTACGACCTTGTGCAAGGTCCTTTGTCCCCCGCCGTCAGCATCTCCGCGGTCGGCATCGCCTCGATCACCACCCCCGGCACCACGTCCGTGCTCGTCACCTTTACCGAGCCGGTGGATTCCGCCTCCGCCCAGTTGCCCGGCAACTACAAGATCGACGGCGGGGTGATAACAGTCACTTCCGCCCAGTTGCAATCGAACAATTGCACCGTGCTGCTGGCCACCTCGTCCTCGGTAAGCGGCAGCCATACGCTTGCGGTCACCAACGTTTACACGCGGGCCGGCGGCACCATGCCGTCGATGTCCCGTTCATTTAGCTACGCAGCGGCCGGCGGCTACGTCGCCCCCACGATCGCGGTGACCGTCGCTCCGCTCGTGACGAACGATCCCACTCCGGCGATCAGCGGCACCGCCAGCGACCCCTCGCTCAGCCTGGCCGTCCGCATCGGTGGGAACGTCAGTGGGAATTGGTATGCGGTGGCCAACAGCAACGGCGCATGGACCCTGCCGGAGGGCGACATCTCCCCTGCGCTGACCAACGGGACCTATGACGTGCTCGTGCGGGGGATCAACTCCGCGGGAGTGGTGGTTTACGACTCGACCCTCAACGAACTGACCGTCAACGTCGGTTCCCCGACGGTGACCATGCAGCACGTGGCGGACCGGAACACGCCGATCAGTTCGCTCACTTTTGCGTTCAACGAGCCGGTTTCCAGCTTCGGCCTGCAGAACCTGCAGTTCACGCTCAACGGCGTGGGCCTGCCGCTGGACGGCACGACGTTGACCACCAGCGACAGTCAGAACTGGACGCTGGGCAATCTCGGCTCGCTTACGGGCGCGCCCGGTGCGTACAACCTGACGGTCAGCGCCGCCGGCTGGGGCATCACCGATGCCGCCGGCAACACGTTTTCGAACACCACCAGCGACACCTGGCTCTTCAATGTGACGCCGCCCACGGTGACGATCGGCGCTCCCCTGCCCGCCTATGCCGCGGCCGGCCCAGTCAACTACACAGTGACCTATTCCGATCCGGACTTCGGCACCAGCACGCTCAGCGCCGCCAACATCACGCTCAACAACACCACGGGCACGGCCAACGGCACGGTGAGCGTCTCGACGGGCAGCGGCGCCACGCGCACGGTCACCATCAGCAACATCACGGGCAACGGCAGCCTGGGGATCTCCATTGCGCCGGGAACCGCTTCCGACACGCTGGGCAACATCGCTCTGGGCGCGGGACCGAGCAGTACGTTCATCGTCGACAATGTGGCTCCCACGATCTCCATCGGCCCCCCCTCCGGCACGTTGACCGGGCCCGGCCCCATCAGCTATTTGGTGACGTACGGCGACAGCTACCCCAACATCAGCACGCTCAGCCCCGCCAACATCACGTTGAACAAGACGGATACGGCCAACGGCACGGTGAGCGTCTCGACGGGCAGCGGCTACACCCGCACGGTCACCATCAGCGGCATCACGGGCAGCGGCACGCTGGGGATCTCCGTAGCCGCGGGAACCGCCTCGGACCTGGCGGGCAATCTGGCGCCTGCCGCCGGTCCCAGCGCCACGTTCAGCGTCGTGAGCGTCTCGCTGCTGGCGTCGATCGGTACCCCCTCGGCCCCGGCTACCACGGGCGGTCCAATCACCTACGCAGTCAACTACAGCAGCGATCCCTACTGCAGTGCCAGCACGCTCAGCCTCGCCAACATCACGCTGAACAAGACCGGCACGGCCAACGGCACGGTCAGCCTTTCCGGCTCGGGTTTTGCATACACCGTCTTGATCAACGGTATTACCGGCAACGGCAGCCTGGGAATTTCCATTGCCGCGGGAACGGCTTCAGACACGCTGGGCAATGTCGCCCCGGCTGCAGGACCGAGCAGTACGTTCATCGTTGACAACACCCCGCCCACCATTTCCATCAGTCCGCCTTCCGTCTCGATGGTCGGCGCCGGGCCGCTCTACTACACGGTGACCTACGGCGACGCGAACTTTAGCGCCAGCACGCTTAGTCTCGCCGATGTTACCTTGAACGAGACCGGCACGGCCAACGGCACCGTGAGCATTTCCGGCTCGGGTTCCACCCGCACCGTCGCCATCAGTAATATCACGGGCAACGGCAGCCTGGGAATCTCGATTGCCGCCAACACCGCGTCGGACCTGGCCGGCAACATGGCCCCGGCCGCCGGCCCCAGCCAGCTCTGCACCGTGTACACCGTGCCGCCCGCCGTTTCCATCAGCGCCCCGGGCGCGTCGATCACCGCGGGCGGTCCGGTCGGTTACATCGTAAGCTACTCGGATCTTTACTCGGTTTCGGCCACGCTTACGGCGAACAACATCACGCTGAGCAGCACCGGCACGGCCAACGGCACGGTGAGCGTCTCGGCACTCCCGAATACGATCTTCCTGGTCTCAGTCAACAACATCACGGGCGACGGCACGCTAGCCATATCGGTCGCCGCGGGAACGGCCTCGGACGCGCTGGGCAACATGGCCCCGGCCCTCGGCCCCAGCGCCTCGTTCATCGTCGACAACACGCCGCCCCAGGTCGCCATCGCCGCGCCGTCGAAGTCCATCACCACCGGCGGACCCGTCCGCTATACAGTGACTTACAGCGACGCGAACTTCGGCACCAGCGCGCTGGCTGCTGCCAATGTCACGCTGAACAAGACCGGCACCGCCAACGGGACGGTCAACGTTTCCGGCTCGGGCGCGAGATACACCGTCTCGATTAGCGGCATTACCGGCGACGGAAGCCTGGGAATCTCCATCGCCGCGGGAACCGCCTCCGACCAGGCGGGCAATATCGCCCTGGGCGCAGGGCCGAGCAGTACGTTCATCGTCGACAATACGGCTCCCACGATCGCCATCACTGGTCCCTCGGCCTCCACCAGCACCGGTCAATCGGTCACGTACACGGTGACCTACGGCGACGCGAACTTCAATTCCAGCACGGTGGCCCTGGCTAGCGACATTACCCTGAACGAGACCGGAACCGCCAACGGCACGGTGAGCGTCTCCGGATCGGGCCTGATCTACACGATCACCATCAGCAGCATTTCGGGTGACGGTTCCCTGGGGATTTCGATCGCGGCAGGATCCGCCTCGGACCTCGCCGGCCACCTGGCCCCGGCCGCCGGCCCCAGCAGCACGTTTGCCGTGGACGTGTCGAACATTCTGACAATTACGGCGGCCAACTGGACCGACGGCGGCCTGACGCTCACGCTCGAAAGCGACGGCCTGCTCCACCTGGTCCATACCGACACCGGCCTCGACGCCGTCTCGCCCCAGTCGCCCGCCAACGTGACGGCCGTGGCCATCACCGGCCGCGATAACACGGCCGACGCGCTGACCATCGACTTCTCCCAAGGCAACCCCATTCCCAGCGGCGGAGTGACGTTCGAGGGCGGGGCGGGCGGCAATGCCGATTCGCTTTCCATTCTCGATGCGGGCGGCAGCGACAACGTCGTGTTGGGCGCCGGGCAATTGATCGTCAACGGCTCTTCCGTGATCAGCTACCACGATGTCCAGGCATTGAGTTTCGCCCTCGGCGCGGGCACGCTGGACCTGGGCGGAAACACGCAGACCTCGCCCGCCATCACGCTTGTCAGCGGCCAGGTTACCGACGGCACGCTCTCCAGCAATGCCTATGTAATGCAAAGCGGCTCGGTTGCCGCCTCCTTGACGGGTTCGGGTGCTTTGACCAAGACCGGCGCCGGCACCGTCACGCTGTCCGGGAGCAACAACTTCCTGGGCGGAACCACCGTGGCCGGGGGCACGCTGAGTGTTTCCATTTCGGCCGC
>JBEKZQ010000252.1:0-20629 GCA_049509675.1 Thermoguttaceae bacterium
CAGTGCCATCCCTGGCTTCCTCCTTTATCTGAATTCCCATTACCTGGCCCCTTACCAAGCAAATCATCCCCCCTTCTGTTTACCACGTCTCCGGCGAATGACAAAGTGCAACTTGCACCCATCGGCTCCCTGATGCCGCAATTGCGCTATACGATCACGCTCTTCCAGTGTAAGATGATGTGCCATCGCTGGGACTCCATTCCCAAGGAAAAGTTGGTAAGACCTCTCCCATTGGAACGTCCCAGCGATGTTTTTTCCTATACCAGTTTTCGAGGCTCATTTTTCGAGCCTCGATTGCATTTGAGATTTGAGACCGCCCCCGCTGAGGGCAGTCGGCCAGCCGCGTTCGAGTTTACGCCTGAAGAGATAGAGCGGCTGGCAGAGATGGAGCATGGCCGCTTTAATGCCGAGCGGCTCTTGGACGGTTGGCGATACGGCTCTCCCAAGGACGTTGCGCGCAAGATCAGCCCATACCTTGTCCCGTGGGCGGAGTTGCCCGAGGATGTGAAGAAATGGGACTGCGATGCGGTCAAGGAGATCCCGGCTCTGCTGACAATGGTGGGAATGCAGATCTGCCGGGGCTGAAGACAGGAGGACAGTCAAGGAATGGCATGAGCCTTGACAAGCTAGGTTGCCAACATTCGTTGAATCACCTTTCTCGTGCCTTTTCTGATTCATCCAGATAGTGCTTCAGGATGGCCTTGAGGCGCTTCCCCGGCGCTTCGTTGATCGTTCTTCCTGTGACACGCCCCCGGCCCAACACCTCGTAGAGCGCACCCCGCTGCCCTTCGGTAATCCTACCGCCAAGGCGTGTCACCGCAACACCTTGTGACACCTCGCCATACAGAACCGGACGCCATCAGTACCGCAGGGCCAGCGAGTACTTACCGTCGAAGATACACCTGCGGTCAAGGATAGTGGCCTCGCCCTCGTCCCCGGAATTGCCTTCTTGCCGGGATGCTGGACGGCAGGACGCGGGCAGCGCCGGAATAGCGCCGTATTCGTTCCGATCATGGATGACGTTGTGATCCACCCGACCTGCAGGCTTCTTGTCATCAATGACCCTGCCTGCGACCATTGCCGAGTCCACTCTTGAAAAATCCGCCACCAACTTCTTCAGGCCGAGGGCTTCATCGACGAAGGCTCTTGCGGGCGTGAAGATTTGACCCTCCCCGACCTTCAGGCGACTGTGAATCTGGCGACAAAGGTGCCTGAAGGCGCCGGCTCTTGGAAACCGGCCAACTGAATCCTGAAGGTCCTCAACTGCTTCACTGAAGGCACCCGCAGGAGACTTGGACACATTGAAGCCTGAAGGCACCCGCAGGCGACAACGAAACACTGAATCCTGCGGGTCGGATACACTGTCACGGGGCGCGTGAATCCAGCCACGTAAGGGCGCGTTGATCCGGCCACTTACGAGGAGAGAAGAATCGTCATCTAGGCTTCAGCATTTATTGGGGAAAAAGCGGAGCCTTTGTTGTATGGCGGGTCCTGCAATAGCTGCGGGCCATAAGTGAGCGGCTTCATCGCGGACTGATGAGAAAGCAAGGGCTTCATTAAAGTCTCCGATCACGCAACTGGTAGGAGAATCCTCGGCGCTAGGCTGCCACCGTAGCCGAACACGCACAGGAATTATAGGGCGGCGACGATCTTCTCGACTTGATGCCGCGCGTAGGATACCATCATGGCCCAAGCTGCTGTAGGCCGATCCAAGGGAAGCGACACTATGCCATGCCGTGGAGTGCGGGGTGCGACGATTGCCGATGCCAATCGACCGCCGGCACCGCCGCTCCAGCGGGCTTGGAGCGAACCTTTCGCTTCGGCATGGCCAGGGCCATCGACGCCCTTGCTCATCTCGCAGCCCTTCGGACGGCCTGAAGAACTCCCTTGATAGTTCCGCAAGATGCCATGAACTCGCGTCGATCCATTGTTCCTCCCCTTGCCGTTTCCGTATTCGCCTGAACCGCAGCACGGCCTCCCGGCAATTATGGGATGGCGTTATGCTCCGCGCTGACGACCAAGTTCCGCTCGTCAATCAGGTTCAAGTAGTAGACCTTGACCCCTTGCGGCAGTCGGGCGGTCACCTTGTGCGCGGCGGCGTCGATCTCCGCCGCAGTGGTTTCCCACTTGCGGTCCTGCCATCGGCCGGTCTGGCAGGTGTAATTCAGTTCTGCCTGCTGGATCGGCGAGGCCGTCGCAAACGTGATCCAGATCTGGTCGCCGTTGCGTCCCTGTCCGGTGATCTTGGCCAGCGGCTGTCCATGACGAAGTTGACTCTCGGCGAACGCCAGAATCTCGGCCGGATTCTCGCCGGGACCACCGTGCCCGTGTGGCATGCGCACGCGGATCGAGAGCGAGTGCGGCCCCCGCGTCACGCGGTACGACTTCTGGAGCGAGTCCATGGGATAAGCGAAATCGTTGGTCCCCGTTACCCAGAGCATGGGCATCGTGCTCTTCCGCAACCAGACCGAAGGGTCCCATCGCCCCAGCCATCGCGACGCTTTCTCTTGTCCCATCTTCTGGAACTCGGCGAGCCAAACCGAATTGTCGCCAAGGAAACCGCAGCCGTACACGGGCACGGCAAAGCGAAATCGAGGATCAACGCCGGAAACAATGCACGTCAAGTAGCCGCCCCAGGAGATCCCGGTGACGCCGATCCGCTCCGGATCGACCCCAGGCAACGACCGCAAGAGCGAATGGGCCAAGACCACGTCAGCGACGGCGTGATAGGTCCAATGATCTTCGACCGGTTCATCGACCTGCTCGAAGCCGCCCCAACCCGGCGGTCCACCGGCGCTGTGCCGCTGCCACTTGCCGTACGAGCCGATGGGCACACATCCGCAAGTGTCCATGGCAATGGCGGCATAGCCGCGGGAGTTCCACAGCCGGACCCAGGCATCAAACGCCGAGCCGCCTCCTCCATGCACCAGCACTATCCCCGGCACTTTCGTCCCAGGCGCGACCTCGGGCAAGCCGTAGTAGGCGAACACCCGGGTGGGCTGCTTATGCCAGGGCAAGCCTTCGTAGAACACCGACGCCAAATCCTTGGCCAAGGGCGCAGCGGCCGGATAGGTTTTGGGGGCGTTCCCAAGGATTTTCATGTCCCATCGCGGACCGGCGGTAGCCGATCCGGGGACGATCTTCGTTGCCTCCTGGGCCCCCGCGCTCGCAACCAGACCGATTCCAAGGACCAGGAAGAACCGTAACGATCTTGCCTTCATAATGCGTTTCTCCGGTCAGTGCATTCCTCCGCCGACGCTCCGGTTGCCCAGCGGCGGGTACTTGGCCGCGGCAATGGCCGCCGCCGCCTGCTGCACCGTGTTGACCACTTGCTCATCGCTTGTTTCCCAATAGCCGCTGAAGGGCCTTCTCGATCATCTCCGGCCTTGCCAACCCATCCCGCCAATCTTGCGGAATCGCCGACTCGCCCCAGTACGCTCCGGCAAGCTGGCCGCAGACGGCCCCGGTCGTGTCGGCGTCGTCGCCGAGGTTCACGGCCCGCAGCACCGCCTCCCGGAAGTCCTTGGCGTCGTGGAACGCCCACAGGGCCGCTTCCAGGCTCTTAACCACGTAGCCGCTGCCGACGATCTCGGGCGGCTGCTTGCGGCGAAAGCTCCCCTCGGCCACATCGGCGATTTCGCGATGGAAAGCGTGGACTTCCCTCAGCTCCCGTAATGCCTTCCAGTTCGGGTCCAGAACCTGTTCGCGGTCGATCCCCTGGATCAGCGCCGCCAGAACCAGCCCCAGGTACGCGCACGCCGACAAGCACTGTGGGCTCGCGTGGGTTGGCAAGCTCGATGTTGTCAGCAGTTGGACCAGTTCGAGGAGCCGGTCGGGGTATAGGCGGGCGTAGCGGATCGGCACCGGGGCCAGCCGCATGATCGAGCCATTGCCGCTGGCGTGCTCCGAGGGGTCGCCGGAGGCCTTGGCGTCCCCTGTCCTGGAGAATCGCCCCAGGGCGCTGCGGCATGTGATGCCGATGTCAAAGCAGCGGCCGTTGACCGAGTACCAGCCCTTCTCGTACCAAGCGAGATACCGCCGGGCCTGGTCATCGAGGTCCCAGCCCACGCTGGCGATGCTGTCGGCCAGGGCCAGCGCCATGCTCGTGTCGTCGGTCCATTCGCCGGGGGTCAATCCGTGTGGGCCGCCGCCACGGTAGCCGGTCACTTCGGTGAATGTACCTGGTCGCTTGAACTCGACGGCGGCGCCGAGGGCGTCGCCCACGGCGAGCCCCAGCAGCGTTCCACGTTGGCGATCCACTGGCAGCATGACGGCCATTTTACCCTTGGCTGTGGAGCTTGCCAGCCAACCCACCGCCCCAACGTGCCAAGCCCGCGCTGTGCAAGAGCCCCAGCGATAGCCGAGGTCCTGCACCACGACCCGTACGGGCACGGCGCCGACGCGACGCGCAAACCGCTCGCCCCGGCGTTCGATCCACGGGGCCAGGTGCGTCGTGTACCAGTCGCGGAAATGCTTCCCGGCCTGGGCAACCGAGGTTTGCAAGTCGTGCCATCGGGCGATCCATGACCTGGTGCCCGACGAAAAGAAGCTGGGCAGGCATTACAATACCCTGGAGAAGCTGCTGGCCCAAGCGTGCCCATACAATAGGAACCAATGACCATCACCGCGAGGATGACTATGGCTCCCGTGACTGCGCAAAACAGCGATCCCGGAAACGTTTGCGACCGATTACGGGTGGCTGCCGTACAAATGACGTTCGCCCCGACGATTGACGAGAATCTGGCGAAGATCGAGGAACTGCTGGGCGAAGCCGCCCATCGTCGGGCTGACGCCGTGCTGCTGCCCGAGTGTGCAACCACGGGCTATGCCTATGATTTCTCTCGGCTGAAGCGAGCCGAGATCACCATTGCCCTGGTCGCCGTAGGCGAGATGGCGGCCCGATTGCGGATGAACGTCTTGGTTGGCTCGCCGGTTTTCCGTCGTGGCAAGCTGTACAACTGCCTGGTGGTCTTTGATCGACAGGGGGCCGTGGTTCATTGCTACGCGAAGTGCCACCTTACGGAGATGGACTGCGACCACTTCGCGCCCGGCAACGCCGTGGCGTTGTTCGAGATCGACGGCATCTGTGCGACCGCGGTGATCTGCCACGAACGCCGTTATCCCGAACTGGTTCGATTGGCAGTCATGGCCGGGGCGCGAGTTCTCTTCCACCCCAATGCCGGGATGGATTCGCTGGCCGTGTCGCGCCGGAAGCGCGGTGGGCGAGATGGGATTGCCGCGAGGGCCTTCGAGAACGCCATCTATTACGTCTTTGCCAACTCGGTGGGCCCCCAGGGAGACAGCAAGTGGTCCGCAGGCGACTCGAAGATCGTTGGGCCGGACGAGCGGGTGCTCGGCCTTGCCGACAACCGCAGCGAATCGGTCATCGTGGCGAACTTGGATCTGTCGAAAGCCACCGGGGTCTACGCGCGGCGTGGATTGACGAATCCTCCATTCCTTGCGCCGCACTGGAAGCGAATGGTGGATGCGGTCAGAAGACAGGCAGCCCAGTCCGCGCTCGCCTACGATCTTCCCGCGATTGGAGACGGCCGAATGAGGCGCAGTCA
Source organism: Thermoguttaceae bacterium (assembly GCA_049509675.1). GTDB lineage: Bacteria > Planctomycetota > Planctomycetia > Pirellulales > Thermoguttaceae > JBEKZQ01. Next base: position 5,568 of record JBEKZQ010000252.1, read on the forward strand.
TGGACAAATGGCCGAGCCGGCAGTAGGCTGGCGGAGTATCTGATTCGCGATACACCCCAAAGGAGCCAATGCCATGACACGTTTGACGATCCTCTGGGCCACACTGGCAACCGCGATGGCCGCCGATCTGTGTGGTGCCGACAAGCCGATCCGCAACTACACGACCTGGACCGATACCGCCGGCAAGCCCATCTCCTGCCACGATGGCGGCATTACCCGCGTCGGAGACACCTTCTACTGGTACGGCACGAGCTACAAGGGCAACCCCCAGGGGCTTTACGGCCGTAACGCGGCGCGCTCGCAGCAAGGCTTCAACTGCTATAGTTCAAAGAACCTGGTGGACTGGAAGTACGGGGGCGTGTGTTTCGCGTTTCCCAAGGAAGGCTGGCTGGCCAAGGGCACTTCCCACAGGCCGAACGTCCTCTACAACGACCAGAGCGGCAAGCACGTGATGTGGTTCTTCTGCATCGGCACGACCGAGCCGGAGTATCCGGCGGCGATGTTGGCGGTTGCCGTTGCCGACAAACCTGCTGGGCCGTTCAAGTTTGTCGGCCGGCGGAACACGGCCGAAGAGCACGGCTGGGGCCAGGACTTAGGGCTGTTCAAGGACCAGGATGGCAAGGGCTACCTTGTCTACGACGACGGCCATCGTAACATCCGCGTGGATCTCCTGGCCGACGACTTCCTGAGCACCAGCGGCAAGACCGTAATTGCCCTGAAGAGCGACCCGGCTCGCCGCAAGGTTCACGAAGGCGCAGCCCTTATTCGCTACAAGGGCAAGTACATCGCGGCCGGCTCGGGCGTCGAGGGCTGGAACCCGACCGACACCAGCTACGCTGTGGCCGACGCGCCGTTGGGGCCTTACCGCGAGATGGGCCGCATGAGCGCGCAGCGAACCTGGAGCAGCCAAATCTCGAACTTCGTCTACGTCGCCGAGTCGCACAAAGTTTTCGCGATGTGCGATCAGTGGTTCCGCGGCCCCAACGGCCAGCGAGTACCAATCGACGAATCCTGCCAGTTGTGGCTGCCGGTATCGTTCGACCCGAGCACCGAGGTGGCGAAGATGCTGCACGTGGACGTGTGGGACCCGTGGAAATGACGCTTATAGGCTTATTCCACCGAGGTAGTTGTCTTGGGGGCATGCTTCTTTGGGGCATGGTCATAGTTGCAATGACTGCATGGTGGACAAGCGCCGACGAGCCGACCGGCCGCCAACCGCGGCAGAGAGCGTTGCCGGCGAATCAGTCCGGCGGCGAAGCGGAACCGCAAGGGCGGTTGCCGGCCATGTTCGAGAAGCTCTTGCCATTGCACACGAGGCTCGCACCGCCCCAACCAGGCGATTGGCTGGCTGAGCACAAGGAGCCGGGCCAGTCCTACTCGCAGTACCTCCGCGGGCGACCGATCCGCGTGGACCGGCGGCGCCGGGTGATCTACGTTCAACCGCTCGGTGAGTTCGACTCTGCCCAGCGAAAGGTGCTCGACCGGACGACCGAGTTCTTGGGCATCTACTTCCAGTTGCCGGTCAAGATCCGCGAGGATCTATCCTTGGACCTGGTTCCGGCAAAGGCCCGGCGAGAGCATCCGACCTGGCATGTCAAACAGATCCTGTCAACCTACGTGTTGGACGAAGTATTGCGGCCGCGACTGCCCGCCGACGCCTGTGCGTATATTGCGCTGACGACGTCGGACTTGTGGCCCGGCCAGGGATGGAATTTCGTGTTCGGCCAGGCGTCGTTGACCGATCGCGTGGGCGTGTGGTCGATCGCCCGCAACGGCGATCCCCACGGCGGCGGCGCGGCCTTCCGGCTGTGCCTGCTCCGCACGCTCAAGACCGCCTCGCACGAGACGGGGCACATGTTCTCGATCAAGCACTGCACTTTGTACGAGTGCAACATGTGCGGCAGCAACCATCGGGAGGAATCGGACCGTCGCCCCCTGTGGCTTTGCCCGCACTGCTTGGCGAAGCTCTGGCACGCCACCGGAGCCGATCCCGTTCGACGCTTCAAGGACCTCGTAGCTTTCAGCAGCCGCGAGGGACTCAAGCCGGAGAAGGAATTCTACGAGAAATCGCTTGCGCTCTTGGAAGAAGCGAAGTAGAACGCCGCCGGGATTCGTCACTTGCCCGCGATCATTGTTGTGCATGGTGATCGGCCTGCCGTGCCGCAAGTGCCGCGGGCAGATCCGCGCGGTTGACCAGCCACAGGTGTTCCGGGAGTTGCTTCGCGTTATGGTTCCGCCCGAGGCTCGGTGGCCCGGGAACCACGCAGATCGGTATGGGCCTTTAGCCGCCGGTGCATGCGGCGCGAAGTTCTTGGATGTCCCGGTCGCCGACGCGGACGCGGACCTCGCGGGCCGTCGCGTTGACCGGCAGCGGAAAGTTCAACGAGCGGCTCTCCCCGGAGGCCAGCGAGTGGAAGTGCTGGGGCGCCGGCCACTCGGCCGGCGCTGCGGCGGCCGACGGCAACACCTCGACCACGCCGTCCTGCGCGGTGCGCGAGCGGCCGGTGAGCGTCACTTGGACGCCGCCCGCGGCGGGCCGCGCCGTGACGGCCACCGCGTCGAGGTCGATCATCTTGGCCGCCGCCAGGGCCTCTTCCAGCACCGCGCGATCTCCGGCGCGGCAGCGCAGGTAGGTGGGGCGCTCCGCCGGCAGCGACACTTCGATGCCGTGATGTCCAGCCACCACGCGTACTTCATTGCCCATCAGGTCGAAGGCCCGCAGCGACTCGACGGACCCCGGCAGCAGCAGCCGCGCCGGCGCGTTCAAGTTCCAGGCGACGCACACCGGCGCGTCGCCCTCGAAGAGATGGACGAAGGCGTTCTTGCCCGCTGCAAACGACCGCCGGTAGGCCGTGCCCTCCAGGAAGGAGGCGCAGGCGTTCAGGGCCGCCAGCCGCGGCCGAGGGATGTAATCCTCGTAGAAAACGGCCCAGCCGTAGGTCGGGCTGGTCTGGGCCGAGAACCAGAAGTACTTGCCGATGCCCAACGCGCGGAGCGTGACCACGTTACGCGTGTAGAGCGCGGCCACGTCGGCCTCACAGAGCGAGGGAGCCATGTAGCCGTCGTCATCGCCGCCGACGCCTTGCTCGGTGTGCCAGATGGGCTTGTCGCCGCCGTTGGCCGCCAGAATGGCCCGCACGGCCTCGGTCTGCTTGGGCAGGTTCGCCTCCGGCCGTTCGATCTGGCTGTAGGAGTGCTCGCTCACCACGTCCATCGTCGAGGCCGTGCCCAGAGCCAGCGTGTTCTTCATGAAGGGAAGCGGCACCCCGGCAAAACCGACGACCTTGGCCTTCGGGTCCTGCCGGCGGATCGCCGGCGTGGAATGGTTCAACAAACCCGCGTATTGCTGCGGCGTCAAGACACCGTGAGGGGAACTGCCCATCGTCGGCTCGTTCCAGACCTCGTAGGCGGTGATCCGACCTTTGTAGCGCTGGGCGATCTTGCCGACCCACACGCTCCACTCGGGCAGCACGCTGTCGTAGGGACACTCCTGAATAGCGGCCTGCGACTGGCCGGAACCCGGCCGCTGCGAAATGGGGCCGGTCCAAGCTTGTTCGTACGAGGAATAGTAACGCAGCAGGATGGGCATGATCCGCATCTTGGCGCCATCGACCGCGTTGAACTGGCGGTCGTATTCGGTCCAGTCGAACTTGCCCCGCTGTTTCTCGCACATGCCCCAACCCCACCAGCCGCGGATCCACTTCACGCCGCACTGCGAGAGGACTTCCATGTTGCGCGCCAGGTGGGCCGTAGGCTCCCGTTCCATGTGCGTGTTCATGGCGAAGACCGAATCCTCGGCGTTTCCCACGCCCATCAGTGGAACGATCACGGCGTACTTCAACTCGGCGCCTTGCCGCCAGGTTTGGCCTTCGCAACTCAGCTCAAAGCCCAGGCGGAAGGTCCCGCGCCGGCCGGTGTTGATCGCCAGAGTTGCCTCCTTGGCGCCGCCGGCCGGCACGTCGAACGTGCCCACCGACGCGGCCGAAAGCTGCTTGCCGTCCCAATCCACGATGCTGGTGCGGACCTCGACGCAATGGTCCTTGGCGTCGCTGTTGACGATCCGTAGCGGCATCTCCGCGGAGCGGCCTGCAAAGAACAGGTTGCCCACGGACCCCGCCTTTGCGCCGACGCCGATCTTGTCGCGGAGCGTCAAGGCGCCCTCCCCCTCGCCGGCCATCAGCCGCACGTCGTCCACCCACAGTTGCCCGTAGCGCGGCGGGTCGATCCGCACGCATAAGGAGGGCGCGGTCCAGTCGTCGGGAAGCGTGAAGGAGCGGGAAAGCAGCTTCCACTCCGTGCCCAACTCGGCGCTCTGGCTCAAGGACTGCGCGCGATTACCGCGGCCGCCTCCGCCCCAACCAACGGCAGTGGCCATGATCGAGGCCTTCCGGCCGGCGGCATCCGCTCGCATGCGGGCGCTGAGCGTGTAGCGCATGCCGGGCTGCGCCGGAATGGGCCGCGAGAGCAATGCCTGTTGCGGCCCTTGCTCGCGCAGGTCGGTGCTCGCTTCGGCCTCCGCCAGGGTCCGCAAGGAAAGCCGTCCGCTGGCCGGGTCCTTGGCATCGGTGCCCCAGAGCAGATTGGCGTCTCCCTCGCCGGCCAGCCGCCAGCCCATCAACCCCAACTCGAAGTCGCCGTTGGGCACCAGATTGCCGCTGGGAACGGGCTTGCGTTCGGGGGCCGCCTCGTGCATCGGTGAAAGCGGCTCGAAGGTGCGGGCCATGTTCGAGATCCGCACCGCGTCCATCTTGCCGTCCACCTCTTTGCCCATCGGATTCCAGTCGTTTGTGCCCAACAGGAGCGCCGGTTTGTTCTGGTTCAGCAGCCCCGGCGTGAGATCCGGGAATTGCTGCTTGGCATCCAGCACACCGTCGATGTAAGTGGCCACCGTCCGCGTCGCCGAATCGTAGGTCAGGGCCAGATGGGTCCAGCGACCGACGGGCACGGGCCGGCATCCCTGGATGGTGCGCCACGCGCCGTCCACGCCCACCAGTGCAGTCATGTTGCTGTTGCCCAGACGAATCATGTACACGCCATTCTTGCAGAACAAGTCGCCGCCCGGCCGCGCGAGCTTGACCCAGACTTCGACCGTCAAGGCCCGCTCGGGGCGAAGCGCCGGATCGTCGGCAATTGCGGCGTGTCCCCGGTCAGTGGCCAGGGCGTAGCCCTCGCGTCCGGGCACCCAGGTGGCGCCGTGCAAGATGGCCGGCGGCGCTTTCACTTCGCAGGCCACTCGATCGCCTCGGCCCTCGCGGAATCGCCACAGCCCCACGGTGGCGGTATCGGCAGTCAACGCCGTCTGCACCGGCTCGGCAGCCGACGGGGCCGTAATCATGGCTGCCGCCAACGCACACGAACCCACGCCCAGAAAATACGACATCCGCACGGCAAGTCTCCTTGTAGCATGGAATAGGGAGGTTTCGCCTGAGAAAGCAGAAAGACGATCGGCAGGACACAACAGGCAGGAAACCTCACGCTACCGGCCAAGTCAACACTGCGGAAGCACTGGCGGAGCCGGTGGTGCCCGGCATCACCCGGATGCTTTCCCTTGCTCTTGTCTTCCTTCTCCGCGTCTCCGGGTCTCTGCGGTTCCTTCCGTGCTTTCCTCCCCGCCGATCCATTCGTGCAGCCAGACCGCGTCTTCGCGCAACTCTTCCAACGATTGTCGCAGCCCGACGAACTTGCGGCGGAAGGACAGCCATGCCAGTCCCGCCAGGCTGCCGGCGCCCAACAGGAGCAGCAGGCCGAGAATCAGCAGCCACCAGCCGCCACCAGGCCGCTGCCGGCCAGCCAAGCCAGCGTCCGGGCGTCAGACTCCAATTCCATCCGCGCCAGCTTCCAACGGAGTTCTAACAGTTCGCGCACGTCGGACGAGAGCGACTCGATCTCGTGCTTCACGTCGGCAAACAGGGGCCGATTGCGGTCAACCATGATTGCCTCCCGTGGCGACGGCCGGCGCGGGCGCGACGCTCTCGGCGGCAGGAGGGGTCTTGGTGTTGGTGTTGGTGTTGGTGTTGGTTTCGCCCTGAGACCGGGCCATCAGATCGCCGAAGAACTGCGACAACTCGCCTTGCAGGCGGGAGACGATCTGGCGTCGGGCCTCGCTCATCATCAACTGACCCAGCCAACGAACGATGCGGCCCGGCCGCAACGTGGCCGAAAGCGTCAGCCCCGCCCCCGCGGCGGCCAGCAGCGCATAAAACGGATAACGGCGCACATAGGTTCGCCAGGACAACAGTCGCCGGCCCTGATCGCGGGCCGTGTGGATATGGCCGTCGATCCGCCGCCGCAGCCGGGCGATCCGCAGCCGCAACTCGCGCTGGGTCTGTTCTTGTTGGCGATCCCGCATGGATATTACTGCTCAGCGGCGGAAAAACCGCCCCAGGAAAAAGCCCGCAATCGTGGCTAACACCAGCGTTTGGCCCGGATGCCTCTTGACGCACTGGACCGTTGCGTCGATGACGTCGCCGACGCGCCTTTCGCGCAACGCATCGATCTGTTCCGCAGCCTGGGCCCGGATCCGCTCGTAGGCTTGCTGGGCACGTGCCAGCTCTTCCTTCGCTCGTCGCAGGGCCTCGGCCGCCGCCGTTTCCACCGCCGACTCGATTCCGCACGCCTGGGCCTGGCCCGCCGAATTCGGCTCCACACCCATAGGATCACCGCCTGGATTGGTACTCATGGAAAGAACCCTCCTTTATGGCAAGGTTAGCTTTTTGGGCGCGATTGGCAAGCCACTCCGATGGGTGGGACCAGAAAAAGGGGGACTGGCTCCGTGGCAGAAGTTGATTGGCGGTAGAAAAAAACGTCGCGGCGACGGTGCCAGTCCCCGTTCCCACGATTACTTGGCTGCCAACCATCCGGTACAATGATACAATGGGAGCGAGACTACGGAGGGCGCGAGCCATGGGAGAGCATACAGCCGTGGGACGATTTTCGGTCGAGTTCGTGGTCGCCAACAATCGCGACGTGGTGCTCCTCGCCCCAGGCAGACCGATTTTGGACGGTGTCAGGCATGTTGTGCTTTCCGGCGTGGTCGACAGCGGGGCGGCACGCCTGGTCCTGCCCGGGCGCGTGGTCGACGAATTGCGGTTGCAGGTGGACGGCGAGACGACGGTCCGCTATGCGGACCAGCGCCGGGAGAAGCGGCCGTTGGTGAGCAACGTGTGGCTCGAACTCCTTGGGCGGCACGGCATCTTCTCGGCCGTTGTCGAGCCCGGACGCAGCGACGCCTTGATCGGCGCCATCGTCCTGGAGGAACTCGACCTGTTGGTCGATTGCGCGACCCAGTCGTTGTATCCTCGCGAGCCGGATGCGATCCTGAGCGAAATCGAGTGACTCCTACGGCTCGATCAAGTACGCCTGATTGTCGAGGTTCAGCAGCACCGGTTCGTCGAAGACCAGGTACTGGGCCAAGGTGCGGCCGTGCCGCCGGGCTAGATCGAAATACTCGCGGCTGAATTGCTTGATCCGCTGCGGGTGGACCTCCTGAGCCTTGCTCACTTGGGAATCGACCCACTGGCCGTTGCGGCGGAAGAAGGTGCGATTGCCGAGATTGCGGACGTTCCGATCCGCCGCCTCGGCCTCCTTGGCGACGTCCCCACCGACGACACTCAATTCGCTCAGGCTGTCGGCAGCGAGTGCGGCGCCGCCGTAGGCCGAGCCGTTGCTTGAGCCGGCCGCCCGGCTGCTGTCCTGGGCGCGCGACATGAACCGGGCCGGGCCGCTGGCCGCCGGGGCCTGGGCCGCCCGCTGCATCTGGCCCTTGAAGTCGCGCTGGGCCACGCCGCCCACCCCATCCGTCATGCTCAGCGCGTCCAGCCGCCGCTCGGCCGTGCGCATGTTGAACGTCAGGTCGTGCGGGTTGGCCCCGTCGTCGGCCATGAACGACGTGTAAGGAGTGAGGATCCCGTGCCGGGTGGACAATTCGACCAGTTCCTTCACCAGTTCCTCGTTCTTGCCTTTGAGGTCCAGTTCGTCGAGGATCTCGCCCACGCGGCGGACGGCCCACAGCTTTTCGATGAAGGCGTAGGACTCGTCGTTGCTCTTCTCGACCAGCGTGGCGGGGAAATCGAATTTCTCGATCTGTCCGGCCACCGAGCCCTTCACGACCACCTTGGCCGTGCCCGGCTTGCGGTATCTTCCCACCAACACCAACTGCTCGCCGGAGAACAGATCGAACGAGTCCTTGGGATAGATGCGGTTGACCGGGTTGCCCTCCTCGGTGCGGACCTCGTCGAGATGGAAACTGATATCCACGCCCGTCAACACGGGCGCTTCGATGCGGCCGTAGAGCTTGCCCACGCGGTCCTCGATGTCTTCGTTGGGCCGCACGAAATCGCTTTGGCCGAAACCTGTGCGGGCCAGCTTGTCCAGCAGCCGGCTATTGACGTCGTAGCCCACGCCGAAGACGAAGATGCGGGCATGGACGCGGTTCTCGGCCTTGGCGTTGGCGATGATCTTCATCTCGTTGGTTTCGCCGTCGGTGGGGATGCCGTCGGTGAGGAAGATGACATAGTTGGGCCGGCTGGAGTCCTTGAGCTGGTCCAGGGCGGTCCGCAAGGCGCCGTCGATATTGGTGCTTCCGCCGGCATAAATGCCTTCCACGAAGCCGATGGCCGCCTTGCGGGTCTTGTCGTCGTATCGCTGCAACTCAGGCCGGAACGACTCGATCTCGCTGTCGTAGGCGATGATGTTGAACAGGTCGCCTTCGCGAAGATTGTTCAAGACGAATTTCAGGGCCGCCTTGACCTGATCGATCTTCTTGCCGCTCATGCTGCCCGAACGGTCGATCACGAACATGACCGTTTTCTTGGCCCGTTCCTGGTTGGCGGTCTTGATTTCCGGGCTGGCCAACAAGAGGAAGAAGCCGTCCTGCGCGTTGTCGGGCCGATAGCTCAACACCCGGGTGCTCACCTTGCCCCGGCCGATGTCGTAGAGCAGGCGGAAGTCGGACGTGGGGACCTCGTTCTTCGCCGTGTAACTGATCGTGGCGTGCCGGTCGTCGGGCCGCTTGATCTCGACCGCGTGCGAGGGGCTATACACATTCTTGATCTCCTCCTGGCTCTCGATGGTGAGGTGCATCTCGACCTTCTCGACCGGGTGGGAGGTGTATTTCGCCGTGCTCAGCGGGAAGAGGAAGTCGGTCATCCCTTCCTGCTTGCGGCAAAGCTGCGAATAGCGGAGCGTGACGCTGCGCCGGCCGCCCGGCGGCACCGGAAAAACGCTCGTCTGGAACATGCCCGTGCCCATCCATTCCAACAAGGCCGGATCGCGGTTCTTCCGCACGATGTCCTCGTAGATCCGCCGGGCCTGCTTGGCGTCCATGAGCTTCGCCGGATACTCCCGGCCGTCGACCATCAAGGTCATGCGATCGATGGCCCCCTCATAGGGGAGGGGAAAAATGAAGGACACCTCCAGCGGCCGGCTCCCCGTATTCACGAACGACTGCGACACCTGCACCTGCGCCACCTGGTCGACCAGCCGGGCATGGACTTCCAACTCGTCGATCTTGTAGGTGGCGGCCGGGGGTTCAAAGACCGGCGGGGTGGGGTGCGGATGCGGCCAGATAATGATCGGCCGCGGCAAGCGGACGTGTTGCTCCGGATCGATTACCACCAGTATCCCCTGGGCTAGGGCAACGGCGGGCGCCATCAGCATGCAAACTGCCATCCATCGAGTCATCTGCCGGACCATGATCGCGTCTCCTGGAAAAGAACAAGGGGCATCCGTATGGAAATCCTACACCCCCATTATTAGACGAAGCAACTGGGAAAACGTTTCACGGTATTCCCGGAATTGGGTGGTTGGGGGGGTAGTTGGTTGGTGGGATCCCCCAGACGCCCGTCCGTCAGTTCCTCCCCTCTCCACTTCGCGGGGGAGGGGTTGGGGGTGAGAGGCTGTGAATCAAATGCGTTTCGGCCGCCTATTCGGTTACGCGCGATCGCGAGACCGCTTTAGCCTGCTGCTCGCGGCCGGCCGCTGCGACGGTCACTTGATCTCAGGCAACTCAAGAGCGAAGGTATGGGACGGCCATTCAGTTGAAGGGTTGAGATCGACGGCACCCCGCCGACACCTTGACTACGGGAGCACACCGAACCTCCGCCAGGCGGCCGGCGCCGGGGCCTCGAAAACCAGCGGCTCCCCGCCCACCGGATGTGCGATCACCAGCCGGCGGGCGTGCAGGGCAATGCCCGCCGCAAAGGGCCGGCGGCTGCCGTATTTCCGGTCGCCCAACACCGGGTATCCACGATGCGCCAGTTGTAAACGGATTTGATGCTTGCGGCCGGTCTGGAGCTCCACTTCCAGCAGCGAGCCGTCAGCGAACTGGCCGAAACGGCGGTAGGAGAGCCGCGCTTCTTTGGCCCCCGGGAAGGCCGGGCCCACGATGTGCATGCGACGATGCCGCTCATCCTGGCCGATCCAATCGACGCACCTGCCGGCCGCCGGCTCGATCCGCCCTTCGACCGCGGCCCAATAAAGCTTCTGCACTGCATGGCCGCGGAACTGGGCCGTCAGCCGGGCCGCCGCCTTGGAGGTCCGGGCCAGTAGTACGACCCCCGTCACCGGCGCATCGAGCCGGCTCATGATGCCCAGATAGACGTTGCCCGGCTTACGGTACTTTTCCTTCACATACTCTTTGGCCAGGGTCAGCAACGTGAGCCGCTCGCCCGGCGTGCCCATCGTCGGCAGGGCGGCCGGCTTGTTGACGACCAACAAGTGGTTGTCTTCGTACAGTACTTCCAGCGAATTCATCAGATCTCGTGGACTGGTTTCTATTGCGGAAAAAGGAGCTGGTGCAAGCCACCGATGCGAAGCATTGCGGCCGTCAACCCATCCTATCCCATTACCCTGCCGCAGCATACGCGGGCCGGGAAGAACGCGACCCTGGCGAACAGCAATCCCGTCTATTCTACCTATTCATCCCATCTTTATGATCTGTATGAAGCCAGGGGGCGAGCGGTTCACAGCCGTGGGGGATTGACGGTGCGAACTTGAAGGTCTATCAATGAACAGAACGTCGGGAGGAAAGAGCAATGGACATTCAGGAAGGCGATCGGGTGTTAGTGAACGTGGCCCCGTTCATCGGTTCTGTGCGGCGCCATAAGGAGTCCGTCCCGTGCCAAGTTCTGGCGGTTGAAGCGGCTCAGGTCCATGTCTGTCCGGAGCAACCTTATCGCGAGGTTTCGTTGTGGGTGGCGCGATCGTGGATTGAGCGGCAGGCGGAAGGAGCAGTCGCCGCGGGGCACGGTTCCCACGAACAACATGCCCGCAGCGGCCCGTATTCCGCCACGACGGACCACGCAAGACGCACGTTGACACTCTCCGTCGGCTGATAGGACCGCGCTTGCCGGCGAGCAGAACCAGCAAGCGATGGCGATGATCAGTGCCGAATCACTCCTGGCCGCGTATCAAACATTGCGTCGCGAGTTGTTGGCCGAGCGCCGCCCGGAAGGCCATTGGGGCGGCGAGTTGTCGAGTTCCGCCTTATCGACCGCCGCGGCCGGCTGCGCGCTGGCCATTGTTGCCCGCCGCCTGCCCGATCAATCGCGCGCGGAAGCCTATCGGCAGGTGGCCGCGCGGGCGGCCGATTGGCTGGCCGGGTGCCAGAATGACGACGGCGGCTGGGGTGACACCGACAAGAGCCGCTCGAACCTCGCCGCGACGATGCTGGCCCGTGCCGCTTTCTGTTTGTGCGGCGCGGACGAGCGGCATGGCGAGCGGCTGCGAAAGGCCGATCGCTACGTCGAAGATCAAGGCGGCGCGGGCTGCCTGCGGGAGCGCTGCGGCCAGGACCGCGCGATGGTCGCGTCAATCCTCGCCGCATCCGCCCTGGCCGGGCTGGTTCCGTGGCGCAAGGTGCCTCCGCTGGCGTTCCAGTGGACGTGTCTCCCGGCGGCCCTGCGCCGCTATTGCCGCGACTGGACCATCGGCTACGCGCTGCCTGCACAGATCGCCATCGGCCAGGCGCGACTGTTTCATCGCCGGCCGTGGAATCCGCTGCTATGGTTGCTGCGCCGGCTGGCCGTGCCCAAGAGCACCAGAGTGCTCCAGGCGATGCAGGCGGCCGGCGGCGGCTTTTTCGAGACCGTGCCGTTGACGAGCTTCGTGGTGATGGGGCTGGCCGCGACGGGTCGGGCCGAGCACGACGTCGTCCGCCGCGGCGTCGCCTTCTTGCTGGACACGCTCCGCGCCGACGGCTCCTGGCCCATCGACACCGGACTGGCCGTCTGGAACACCACGCTGGCGATCGACGCGCTGAGTGCGGCCAGCGGCGACGTCGGCGCTTTGGGCTGCCTGGACTGGCTCCTGGATCGCCAGGGACGCGAAACGCAGCCGCTCTTCGGCGCCGCACCGGGCGGTTGGGGACGGAGCGACGCGGCCGCCGCCGTGCCCGACGTCGACGGCACCGCCGCCGCGCTGCTGGCGTTGAAGGTGCTTTTGAACTCGGGTGGACCGGGCTCGCGACAACGCATCCATACCGCCGCCGCCGACGGCGTCGCCTGGCTGCTGGACATCCAAAACGCCGACGGAGGCTGGCCCACGTTCTGCCGCGGCAGCGGGACGTTGCCCGCCGATCGCAGCGGCCCGGAATTGACCGCCCACGCCTTGCGCGCGCTGGATGCCTGGCGGAATTGGTTTCCCGAGAGTCGCATCGATGAGGCGGTCCGCGCGGGCCTGGACTATCTCGCCGCACAGCAGCGCCCCGACGGCAGTTGGCTGCCGCTGTGGTTCGGCAACGAGCATTACACGGACGATGAGAACCCGATTTACGGCACGGCCCGGGTCCTGCTGGCCTACCGCGACCTGGGGCTGATCCAAAGCGAGCCGGCCCAGCGGGGACTGCGCTGGCTGATTATCAACAGCGACCCGGGCGGGGGCTGGGGCGCGGGGCCCGGCGGCATGGGTGCGCCGCCGCCTGCCGGCGTTTCGAGCGTGGAAGAAACGGCCGTTGCCGTCGAGGCCCTGCTGGCCGCCCGCAACGATCCGGCCTGGAAGCCGGCGATCCAAGAAGGGCTGCAATGGTTGTTGACCGCGCTGGCGGCGCGCCGGCATCACGAAGCCGCCCCCATCGGTTTCTCCTTCGGCCGACTATGGTATTATGAAAGGATCTATCCCCTGGCTTTTGCCGTGGCGGCCCTGGGGCAGGCCATCCGCTCCGGGCAGCCGTTGGGCAATGAACATGAACCGGAGAACGGCCGGCGCGTTTCCCATGAGTAACCTTTCACGGCGACTATCCCCTTCGGCCGGGAAGGCAGCCGGAAGGAACCCGGTGAATCAATCATCGTGGGACGGATTGGCAATCCGTCCTACGCCGATTGATCAACTCATTCTCTTACGACGTGCGATTAACCGCCACCGGTCGCGGCCGCCACGGGCGGCACGGGACACCCCAGCACGGCGGCGATGGCTCGCAGCAGTTCGCTTTCCTCCGGGGTCACCTTGCCGTCCGCGGCGATGCAGGCCGTTACGGCGGTGATGATCTCCTGCCAAGGCAAACATGACCAGCAGCCGCCTTGTCTGCCGCCGCGCGTGATCCTGCCGGTCGAAGAAATCGGTTGTCATCGCATGTGCCGGCAGTTTCAGGTGAAGGAAACCTTGGGGGCTTCCCGCTCTGTGGATTGCTCGATCTCGAAGAGGTGCGCCTCCTGGAAGTTGAACATCGAGGCGACCACCGTCGTGGGAAACACCTCGCGCTGCGTGTTGTAGGCCATGACCGTGTCGTTATAGGCCTGCCGGGCGAAGGCGATCTTGTTCTCCGTGGCCGACAACTCCTCTTGCAGCGCGAGCATGTTCTGGTTGGCCTTCAGATCCGGGTAGGCTTCGGCCACGGCGAACAGCCGGCCCAAGGCGCCGGTAAGCTGGCCTTCCGCACCGCCCAGGGCCGTCATCGCCTCACGCTCGCCGGGACTGCGGGCCGCCTGCTGCCCGGCCGAATAGGCCGCGTTGCGGGCCTGGACCACCGCCTCCAGCGTCTCCCGCTCGTGCTTGATGTAGCCCTTGGCCACCTCGACGAGGTTCGGGATCAGGTCGTACCGCCGCTTCAGTTGCACGTCGATCTGCGCGAAGGCGTTCTTGTAACGGTTCCGCAAGGTAACGAGGCGGTTGTACATGCCGACGACCGCAATCGCCAACAACAGCACAATCGCCACCGAAACAATGGACATAAATGCAGCAGGCATGGAAAAGGCGCCTTTCTGTGTAGGAACGTTGCTCTCCGGGAAAGAACCGCCGGCCGGCCCACCACGCGTCGATGGACAAGCGGCGTCCCTATTCTAGCAAATTCTCCCGTGCAATAACACAACCTGACCGCAACTCGGTTGGACAACGTGCCGGCCGACAAGTAAACTAAGCGGGTGTACGGTTCCGGGCGTATCCAAGCCGAGGTCATGTTGGTCCAAAGGAGAAGTGCTGCTATGAGAATTCCCTGTGGCAAATGGTTGTGCGTCGCGGCCGGCGTGATGTTCATCGCGGTCGCAGTCGCGACGGGCGCCGAGCAGGCAGCCCCGAACCCCGCCGGGTCGGTGGGCGTGGTGAGCAACGTCAAAGTGCTCTCGGATAAGGTGCCCGACGTCTCCAGCCTTGAGGCGTGGAAGAAGTCGTTCATCAAGGAAGGGATGAGCGACAAGGAGAAGGCCCTGGCCGTGTTCAACACGGAGGTCACGTTCCAGCAGGCCGATGCGCCGCCCAACGAGTACCTGCAGCGGGAAGACGCCGTTCTGGATCCCATCAAAATGTTCAACGTCTACGGCTATACGCTGTGTTCGGTGAGTTCGGCGAACGTCATGTGCCTGGCCCGCTACGTGGGCCTGTCCGCCCGCTGCTTCACCATCAACGCCCACGTGGTGCCCGAGGTCTCTTACGACAACGCCTGGCACATGTTCGACGCCGACCTGATCGAGTACTTCCCCAAGGCTGACGGCTCGATCGCGTCGATCCAGGAAATCGTCGACGCGGTGAGCAAATGGAAGGCCGAACACACGGACTATGCCACGATCAACAAGTCGAACCGCTACACGTACATGGCCAAGCCCGGCTGGAAGACCGGCCCGGACATCCTCCTG
>JBEKZQ010000253.1:0-9321 GCA_049509675.1 Thermoguttaceae bacterium
ACGGGCCGGCTACGCGGCCGATATGTCGCACTACGGCGGAATCGCAGAAAGTGCCGTGTTTTCAGGGGTTTCCGTCATGGTAGCCGTAGCGGGCAAAAGAGCGGAAAAGGGGGCTCGCAAGATTTAAAATCCTGTGGGGAGTTATCCCCGTACGGGTTCGAGTCCCGTCTCGGCTAACTGAACTGCTGTACAGTATTGCAGCAAGTTGAATTGTGCTGCACGTTGTCCGTGAAGAATGGCGACCCCTTGTGAAACGCGGGGTTGGTGCGTCGTTTCGTGCGCCGCTTTCTGCGCCGCCTCGCCGTTGCCTGCCCAGGCCGCCGCCTGCCGGTAATGTTCGTCCGTCACTTGAAGGTAATGCTTCGCGGCAACAGCCTCGCTGTTGCCCAGCCACTCGCACACGACATGCGTCGGGAAGCGCTCCGCCAATTCCGTCTCCCGCGTCGATCTGAGATTTTGGAAGAGCTTGGGCCACTCCTTGAGTCCGGCGGACCAGATGATGTCCAGCAACCGCGACCGGAGATTCTGGTTCGTGTCGCGGTAGTGGGTGATGACGAATTCCGCCCCAGGCTCCGCCCGCTCCCAAAGCGCATCCAGGTACGGCCGCAACTCCGGAAACAGGGGGACGATCCGGGACGCCTTCCCCTCGTGGTGCTCGGTTTTCGGGGACCGCACCCGCATCTTGTTTTCTGCCCAGTCGATGTCAGACCACCGGAGCCCCAAAGTCTCGGATGGCGTCCGAAGGCCACCGAATCGCGCCAGGGCGAAAATACCCCGCCATTCATCGTCCGGGCAGGCTTCCAACACCTTGCGCGCCTCGTCCAGCGTGACGAAGTAGAACCGCTCCTTGTTTGGGCGAATGGTGGCTTTCAGGTGGGCGAACGGGTTGCTCGATATCAAGCGCTTTTTGACCGCATGGCCGAAGAATAACTTGGCAACCGCAACGTGCTTTCGGGCCGTGTTTTCGCTCTTCCCCTTCGCAGAGAATGTCATTCGCCAGTCGTCGGCATCCCCGGGGCTGATGTCCCGCAACCGCTTATCGGCGCCGAAGAACTTGACGAGCGAACGGCGGGTACTCTCGTATTTCTTCTGCGTCAACGGCTTCACGTCCGCCCGGCTGGTCATGTATCGCTCGATGAACGGCCCCAGGGTTGCCCGCTCTCGCTGCGGAATCAGCCCAACCGCCGCCAGCTTGTCGGCCATCGCTCCATCCAGGCACGCCACCCAGCGGGCGGTGTCCTCGTTCACGGCCTGATTGTGGATCTCGGCCGAGTTCAATGTCTCCACTCGCGCCCGGACCTGCTCGGCCGCCTTCAAAGTCACCCGGCCCAGTCGGATGCAGCGCCGTTTCCGATCGGGCCCGATGAACAGAATCCGCCGCAAGCCCTTCTTATCGGTACTGATGGATGCCACGTTCCTATCCGCCTTTCTTCCGCCGCACCGGGCGGACAATGATTTCCAGGCCCAGGGCCTTGGCGATTGCCTCCAGGGCACCGATCCGCATGTTTTGGCCTCTCATAAATTTGGAGAGTTGCCCCTGGTCCACGCCAGTTTCCATGCTTATCTGATACCGGCTCTTGTCGCTCTTGGCGATCGCCTGCCGGATCTGCTCAGCCACTTGTGATTTGGTTGGAGTTGCCATGTCGGGATTCTACTCCCGTACTTTCTTTTAGTCAAGTGCCATGTTTTCGGATTACCGAATTGCTCAATCACACCCGGGCGCGACCGGGGGACAACGCCGTCGCCCGTGGCGCCAGCCCGCCCTTCTCGCCCGCGGCGACGCGCCGCCGACACGCTGTCGGCATTGGCGGCCCTACAAAGCCGCTTTCTGCCAAGAAAACCGCCATCCATTTCACATCTCAAATTACCGACCCGGCGCCATCGGCTACCGGTTCTCGTCTTCCCAGCGGTCCAGCACGCCTCCCACGGCATCCAATAGCGCCGCCCGCAACGGTCGCCGTTGCCACCGCTGGTGTGCAGGTGATGCACTCGGTCACGTCGTCGCCGGTGTCTGTTCCGGCTCTACCCGTAACGCCCGCGATTGCTTTTCTTGCTCGATAGGCCCCTTGCTTGCACGCCGGGGAGCAGAATTTCGCGTCGGACCGCGCTGGGCGGTAGGTTTGCTCGCACCACTGGCAACGGTACTGTTGGACCGGCTTGAATACCACGACCACCGATGGGAAGGGAGCGGGATGCTTCCCATCGTCGAAATGGAGGCGTCCTCGGACGAATTCCACTTCGCCATACGGTTGCACGTAGTCATGCCACCAACGGGTGTCAGTTCGGGCCGGCACCAGGCAAACCACCGTTGCACCCGCCTGGGTCGCCTCCCACGCCTTCCGGATCCACAAGCCGATAGTACGGCCGTATGGCGGATTACACCAAATTCGGCCCGTCCAGGGCTGTCTTAGACCGTCGACCTGGGGCGAGTAAAACCGTTCGCACTTGGCGTTCTCGGCCACGGCGCACACGTCGAGGTCAAACGGCCCGTAACGCCGTTCCATCTTCTCGAAGAAGTCGAACGGCGTCGAATAGCGATCCGATTTTGACGAAAAGACGACGGGAGAGACCATACGTTTGCCTCAATTTCCAAGGGTTTCTGCCAGCGAGTCGCCGGGCCGCCGACGCCGACATGGTGTCGGCAAACAACGCGCCCGCTCCTCGCGCGCGCCCGCGCCCGAGGGAATCGAACGCGGCGCACCGCGCGAGCGGGAAGAACATGGTTCCGCACCCCTATTGGGTTACTCAAGCCGCTGTTTCCGTGGCTTGCGGCAGCCGTGCCCCCTCAATCTGGCTCAACAGCTTCTTCACCTCTTCCAGCCCCGGGTCCGGGTCGGCCTTGCTGTGCTCCGAATCGTCGCCCTGCTTCTTCTGTTCCGATAACATCATCTCGAAAAACTTGTTCGGCCGATTCGCCCAGTTCTGCAAAGCCTGGACCGCATTCTTCGACGGCGCAGGGCCGTGCGGGGCATCCAGGATATCCGAAACCGTCAGCACCACCGTCGCGCAGCCGGTGCGGCTCATCATCGACATCGCCGGGTGCGCGCTGATCCAGTCGATCTCCGTGGAGACCGGCGCCCGATCCGGCAGTTTACGGAACTCGGCGTCGAACTGCGCCTCAGCTTCGACCGCGGCAGGATCTTCCGCAGCTACGGCTGCGGCGATCGGCGCGGCGGGCGGCAGCGGCGGGTACGCCTTGGCCATCGCCTCCCAAGCCTGTTCGCCGGCCTCAGCCTTCTTCATGCCCTTCGCGCGGAACTTTCTTAGCGCCGTGTCTTTGTACACGCTGGCCTCCGACCAACGCCCCTCCCAGCGCAACCGTTCCGTCAATTCGATCTTGGATTCCATTTGTCATTCCCTTTCTGATAATAGAGGTTTCATCTTCAAGCTAGAGCGCCGTCGCCCTGCTGTCTCTCGCACTCATACCGCCTGGCAACATTGACACCATTTGGCCGCCACCTTCTTCGCTGCGACCACAACCGGGCCGGTCCACGGTTGCGAAGGATGGGCGGTCAGTTCCTTCCCAATGCCGGCCAGCAGCTTCGTTTGCGCTTCTCGTAGTTGCACCCCCAACTTGTCGAGGGCCTCGGCGGTCCGGTCCTCAATTCGGGCGCTCAACAGGGCCTTGTCAACCAAGGCTTGGCGGATAACGGCGCGGGTTTCGTCACGGAGTCGATCGGCCACCACCGGCGGAGGCGGTATCAGCTTCCCGCTGGCCCGCTCCATTTTGCCATCGAGCCACTCCAAGAACCTCGGCGTGTCCATCGCGTTCAACTCGACGCGGTTCCTCTGGAGCCACTTTCTCCACGTCGGCAAGATGTAGCTGGCCACGGGGACCGACCGGCCTTTCTTGGCCACCGTCTCGACCGGGAGGTCCATCTCGGCGGCCTCGTCTGGGTCAAGCCCCAGATTGACGATCTCCACTCGGCGCCCGGGCCGTGCCCTGGTCCCCTTCTGCAACGTCTGATAAATCATGGTGCCTGGTCCATCGGCATCGTGGAGGCAGTAGAACGTCAACGGCTCGTCCGTGTCGCCCAGCAGGTCCAGCACGTCGCGCGCTGCGCGGCTCGCGTAACCCTTGGAAGTCAGCAACGCGCAGTCGTGGCGCTCCGGCCATTGAGCGTCAATCAGGATGGGAAAGAAGCCCTCCTTCTCGCAATAGAGAATCTTGTTGAACGTCCACGCCGGCCGCTGGTAGGCTTCCACGGATCGCGTTCCAAGAGGGATGGTCTCGCCAGTGTGGGGATGGTACAGGGTTCCCCGGTCGTCGCGGTACATGCCGGGCAGGTCGCCCCCCTGGTTCCTTTCATAGTCTGCGACCACCCGGGAAAAATAGTTGTACGCGGGTTCGTCGGCCAGCGCGTTCAGGACGTAGGGCCGGACGGCATAAAACAACTGCCGAAGACTGTAGCGATACTGGCCGTCACCGCTGGCCTTCTCGATCGCGGTGGGCAGGGCATTGGTGATAATTGCGGTCTGGGTGCCCTGCCGGCCGTTGCCGTTGGCGTTCTTCCGCTTCGCGCCGCGGATCGCCTTTTCGATTGCCGCGCGGATCGCCCGTTCGATAACCGATAGGTCGGGCGCTTTTCCGTCCGTCGTAATCGGCATGTGGGGCGTAGTGACGTTCACCACGATAGAGAATTCCCGCCCCCTGCCGGCCTTGACCGGGCAGGCGGTGTTGCGGTGCTCGCTGGATAGGCCACACCCCACGAGCCCATAGGCGGCCTTGTCGTCCATGCAACGGCTCACGTTGATCTCGGCTGTTATGGGCGTCCGGTTGACGTAGAAGACAATGCTGGGCCGATCGGCGGGGCTGGCCCACGCTTCGACCACCACGGGCACCACGGCGGGCATGGTGCCGCGGGCGGGCTTTACCTGGAACGTGGCGGCCTCCCGGGCATATCCGGCGGCGGGTTGGTATTGCAGACCCACGGCCCCGAGTCGCTTGGCGTTCACCTCACGGCTGACGCCCCGCATTGCGGCCAGCAGCATCTCCGCCTCCTCCCGTCCAAGCGAATCACACGGGCGGCCCGCGAAGTCGGCGGCCAGTTTGCCGGCCCGGGCGCCGGAACAACCCGCGAAGCTCTCAACCAGTGCGCGGACCGGCCAGGCTCCGGCGGCCTGGGTCAACTCATAGAATGAATCCGAGTCATACCACCACGGGCTTGTGGCCCCGCGGTAGCTCTGGCCGTCGATGGTCGCCATTGCCTCGGCCTGCTGTGCCCATTGGAACGTGGAATCATCGACGGGCAGGGCCTCGCCCAATAGGGCCTCTATTCGCGTTCCTTGGCCCTTCCACGGTTCGACGTGTTCCACGGTGGTGCTGCCGTCTGCGTCGCACGGGCGCAAGCGTAGTGCCCTGCCACAGGTCTTTACGGTCAACTCGCCGCCGGAAGCCAAGACGGCACCGACCACCACGCGCAGCCCGTTCCCAAGTGCGCCACGGGTCGGCAGTCGCAACAGCTTGGAAGATGATAGCGGCCGCGCCACGGAGAAGAGCGCGGCAATCTCCGCATCGGTCCCGGGCAGCCCGTCACCCTCGTCTTCGACGAATAGGCCCCCGTCCTCGGTCCGGCCATAGCCGCACTGCCCGGCGGCGTCCAGGGCGTTGTCGACCAGTTCCTTTAGCACCAGCGCGGGCAAAACCTCTTGCGTAACTCCGGCCCGCTGGCCCAGCGTCGAGAGGTTCCGAAACAAGGTCCAGTCTTCGCGCTTAAACAGGTCCATACTGTACGTCCTTTGAAAATGTGTCGATTTCTGCAAAACAGTCAGCTTGTTGACCCGAACATCGTTTTGGTCGTTTTTTCAAGGGCGGCTGGGTGTCCGTGCCGCAGCCTCTTCCCATCCCGGCCGGCGCGCCGCTGGCAGTCGCTTGCCGACACCGTGTCGTCATCGCACTACTCGCGTACCCCCTCTGGCCGGCCAGCGCTCCGGCCCGTCCATCCGAGACAGCACGCGGTTTGCGGTTGCCGCCTCGCTTCCTCTTAGGCCCCCGTGGCTGGAATTCCTCAAAAGCCTCCATTGGATACCGCTCCAGCGCTTCCATCATGCTGTGTACAGTGCCGCTATCAATCAATTGTTGAATCGTCACGATTACTTCTCCTTCAAGTGAAGGTGCTCCAACCCAAGCCGACCACACACGTCTGCAAAAACCGACCTCGCAATCGGTGTATCCCGTTCTCTGATGTAGAACTCATCGTGCAGCGTGACCACGAGCACGCCGCGATCCACCAGCACAGGCGCTACCTGCTCGACCACGAGCCACGATTCCAGGCGCTGAAGTACGCGGATCAACTCCCCGTGCCACCGATCTCCGTGTCCCGCCTTTTGGATGTGTCGCGCAAATCGCAATACTGTGGGGAACGCTTCCTCAAACACGCCTTGAAACGAACTGTGATACCAACCCCGCCGCCCGAGGATATCCTGCATCATCAGATGCTTCGCTCGACTCCGACGTGCCGCCGGATCGGCGCCGAGGTCTATTTCCCTTTCCATACACCGGCGAACCAGATCGTTGTAAAGGTCGTTGTCCACTGCCTCCAAGTACACTTCAAAGTCTGGACCTGGCCTCGGAGCAGATACAGCAGCTTCCAACCCCGGAAGACCCGTCCACCGCCGACACCGCGGCACAGGAGCCTCTATCTCGCGCAGTCGCGAGACGAGAGCACTAAGAATTATGTTGCACGTTTTCCCCTTAACACCCAACTCAATAAGAGTGCCGAGGAGCGCGGGTTGGGTAGCGCGCACATCCAAGCCGACGATCCTTTCACCCGCCAAACGGAGGCATGGCCGGAGCACTTTCGCCATCTGTGTGATCGCGTTGAATCGGCGCCCCGTTGCACCTATCGAGTACGCGGATGCCCCGCGGCGAATGTGCTCCAGTAATCGTGCTTGATTGGGCCGGTCGTCGGGTTCTATCGTCTCTAGGATCGCGTCGGTTCCCTCGCCAATCGTCAGATTCCGCTGCATCGCGAAAAGCCGATAGTCGATCGGCAGCCAAAGCTTCTTCGCCTCCTCCTCGTGTAGCCGCGTGGATTCCCGCTGATACCGCCGAATGAAGCTGGCATTTCTCGCCTGCACCCATTCCCGGCGCCCGCTACGGTGTTTTTCAGTTAGCCTATAACCTTTCGGCCAATGACCCACTCGGTATGATGATGATTGCTCAAGATCACCGGCGTTCACAAGGCCCCTGACCACTGCCGGCCCGTCCCGCATGAACCTCCGGAGAATACCGCTGTGCAGTCGCACATCGCCCTCGTAGTCAGCCTTTCCCTGGTCCGTCTTCCGACAGATCGTGTCAACCAGCCAATTGGCATCGTCGGCACGGCGACGAAGTTCAGGGGGCAGAGACTCCGCGGCGTTGAATTTTGCTGGCACGCGAAGGCATGGCCCTGTTGGGAGGCACCGCGGTAACGTGACCATCTAGCCTGCCGAAGACTGAGGACCGGTTGTTCCGCCGCCGGCACGGGCCGGCCAGGGCTTCTGGGATGTGAAAAGACCGACATCGTGTCGGCATGGCCCGCCACCGGGCCGGGGAGAAGGCGCAATCACCGCGCCACGCTTGTCTTGATTACCCGGCCGTCTGTGCCGGCGTTTTGCTCTCGCACATGAACGTATCAAGGTCATGCACGTCGTAACAAACCCGCCTCTTGCTCGGCCGGCAGGGGACCAAGGTGCCCGCCGCCGCCAGATTGTCGAGGTTCCTCGCGGAGATGCTCAAGTATCGGGCCGCGTCGAGACGCCCCAAATAACGAGCCGCTGGACCTCGGAAAGGGTTCCCCATGAACTCCATAGCTACACTCCGGTTGCAAAGCCATGCTGCGAGACTCCGGGGGTAGTTTAGCAGAACCGCCTAAAACGGTCGATCCCGAAAACCGACAGGGTGTCGCTTTGTCCTCCGCACGCCGACACCATGTCGGCAATTCCATTTTGCAGCCCGGCCGAGATTGCCCGAATCGACTCCGGGCGGACGGATGCGGCGGTGCGCAAAATCTACGCATCGCTCAAGGACGAGCCGCTGGTGCGGTGGAAGGATTCCTACCGCGCGGTGCTGGGGACCAATATCACTCGTTGTAACCGGACGGAAGGGGCAGCACTTCGACGCACTTGCCCCTAACCCATTGCTGTCTGACGAGTTCGTACTCACCGGCCATGTCGTCGTTAGGCTTATCCTCGTGCAGCACGTTGTCGAACCACAAATCGACGCGGCTGGGCACCGCGACGGCCGCGCAGTCTCCGAAGAAGTCTAAGGATGTACTCGACTGAGCGTCGACCAGGCGTTTAGCTTGCTCTTCCGATATGTCGAGCACGAAGTGGGTTTTCCGCCAAATATCCTGCCATACTGGGGCTTCCGAATTATCCGGCTCAAGATGGCAGACCAAACGCAGGCCGTCGTTTCGTCGGTAAATATCATCGGCGTATGCAGTGAGGAGAATTGCGTGCCCAATAAGCGGGTCGAGAGCCTTTTGTAGCTGATAGGCGTAACCCTCTCCGACCGGCGATCCATGTGCGGCGGACATCCAGTCGGTTCGGGCGCCGTGCTTGTCCGCCAATGCGCCAATTTGTTGTAGGACCGCTGCTTTGCGGGCTGCATCTTCTTGCTTTTTTGCTGCCTTGTTAGCGATGGAGGTATCGCTGCAACCACTTACCAAAAGGGCAGACAGAGCAAACAGCGCTACGATCGTCGGATGTTCTGTGTTGGGGTACATCTCGGTTTCTCCGCGGATTTGCCTTCCCTGATGCCGACACCGTGTCGCTTCGGTAACTCCTACCAGGGGTTCTGCCTTGACGCACTTGGCGCCGGCGCAGTGGTCTTTTTCATTTCGTACCACCCCTCGGTGCCGAGCGTCTCGGCCGTTCCGGTAAAACGATTGATGCGCACTATAAACGTTGATGACACACCGCCCCCGTAGTGTCGGCTGTAGCTGTCGTACCGGTATAATGTTGGCCACACGAAGGCGGCGAACAGGCACATTACGGCGACGGCCGCGATCAGGAACACCCAGCCGGTTGCTTTCTGCGGCATGATTTAGTCTCCAGGAGTACAGGTTTTTCGGGGCGCATCCTACGATCACTTCACGAAATCAAGATTTGGTCACGTAGCCGCCGCCTCCCAGCGTAGGCCAACAGGCCGATGGCCCCGACGCCGAGAAGCGCGAAGGTGGAGGGCTCGGGCTCGGAGATGGGAGTGAGGAGGAAGGCAGGGTCCGATCTGGCTGATGCGCCCAAAACGCGGGTTTTTTCGACCTGCATGCCGGCACGGACCGCGGGAGTCGGGGGTGCCTGCTCTGCAATTGCTATTGGTGAAAAGGGCGTCCTTTC
>JBEKZQ010000254.1:0-9218 GCA_049509675.1 Thermoguttaceae bacterium
CCAGTTTTGCGGGGAAAGCTACCTCGGAAACCGCAAGGCTGACTTTCTTGTCCGGCTTTGGGATTCCCGCATTATGCCGATTGAATGTAAGGTTTCCAACTCCGCAACCAACTCCGTGAAACGCCTCAATAACGACGCTGCCGCGAAAGCTGATGCATGGTTAAAAGACTCCGGTACTCGGCAGGTAGTCCCAGCAGCCGTACTAAGTGGAGTCTACAAACTACACAACTTGGAGGATGCGCAGGCCCGAGGGCTTTCGCTTTTCTGGGCGCATGATCTGAAGGCGCTAACCGACTGGATTGAGAACACTCGTGCTTGACCGTCGCGACAATCGCGCCAAGAAATGGATTGCCGGCCTGGCTTGGGACAAAGTTCTGCGCAGAAATAGGCAACGAGGCTGGCAGCCGGCAAGAAAGGCCAAGGTGGTGGCACCAGGGCGGCCGACTTAACGGCCCTTTCCCGGAATCCGCCGGCTCACACCCCCCGAAGCTGTGGTGGTCTCAGCTTGCCCGAGCCTCACGGTGTCAGTATACTTGGAAGGGCTTAACCGATCTGCGCCGCTGCCTGATGACGTTGCATGCCGGGCGGCGATTCAGGAGATATTTGCATGTTCCGACGGTCTGTTGCGGCACTGCTATCGCTGGTGATTTGCGTAACCCTCATCTCGCGGGCGCCGGCTGCGGTGGCCGAGAAACCCGCTCCGGCCCAGGAAAAGGAAGACTACTACGAGTTGTATAAGATCCTGGCCGATACGATGGACCAGGTCGATCGCAACTACGTGAAGGAAGTGGACCGGCGGGAGCTGATCGAGGCGGCCATCCGCGGAATCATCAGCAAGCTGGATCCCTATTCGGCCTACATCGGTCCGGAAGAGTTGGGCCGCTTCCGCACCAGCGTCGACAACGAGTTCGGCGGCATCGGCATCCAGATCTCGACCGAGGACGGCGATTTGCGGGTGCTGAGCCCGATGTACGGCACCCCAGCCTATCGGGCGGGGATCCGCGCCGGCGACCGGATCGTGGAAATCGAGGGCAAGAGCACCGACGGGCTCTCGCTGGACGATGCGGTGGCGCGGCTCAAAGGCAAAGAGGGAACCCGCGTGTCGCTCACCGTGGTCCATGCCGACAAGCCCGACCGGGTCACCGTCGCCATGACCCGCGAGCGCGTCCGCGTGGAAACCGTGCTGGGCGACCGGCGCAACGCCGACGACTCGTGGAACTACATGCTGGACGCGAAACAACAGATCGGCTACATCCGCGTCAGCGCCTTCGGTCGCGACACGGCCAACGAGTTGCAAAAGGCCCTGGAGCAGTTGAAGTCGCAGAAGGTTCGCGGGCTGATTCTGGACTTGCGATTCAACCCGGGCGGATTGCTCGGCGCGGCGATCGAGGTCAGCGGGCTGTTCGTGTCCGAGGGTCGCATCGTGAGCGTCAAAGGCCGCAATACGCCCGAACGCTCCTGGGAGGCCCACAAGGGCGGCACGTTCGAGGGCTTCCCCATGGTGGTGTTGGTGAACCGCTACAGCGCCAGCGCCAGCGAGATCGTTTCCGCCTGTTTGCAGGACCATCAGCGGGCGGTCGTCATGGGCGAGCGGACCTGGGGCAAAGGGAGCGTGCAGAACGTGATCGAATTGGAAGACGGCCGCAGCGCGTTAAAGCTCACCACGGCCGCCTATTGCCGGCCCAGCGGCAAGAACATCCACCGCTTCCCCAATTCGAGCGACAAAGACCCGTGGGGCGTCCTGCCCGACGTGGGTTTCGATCTGCGGCTGAGCGAAAGCGAAACGGCGGCCCTGCTGGCCGATCGCCGCGAGCGGGACATTCTGCGTACGAACGACCGCGAATCGGGCAAGGCCGACGACCCGCGCAAGGCCGACGGCCAGCGGTCCATGCCTCCCAAGCTGCAGGCCGGCAAGCCGGGCCCGGCGGCGGCCAATTCCGAAGTGCCGGCCGAGAAGTCGCTGCAGGCCTCGGTGGCGAAGCCGCCGGCCCAGCCTGCGTCCGGCGGCAAGCCGACGGCGCAGCAGGCCGCAGCCGCCAAGCTTGTCCCGTTCGTCGATCGCCAGTTGCAAATGGCCGTGAAGTATCTTTCCGAGCAATTGGCCCACGCCAAGTAGGTGCATGAACATCCTCGTTCTGGAGAGCACCTGCGACGAGACCGCGGCCGCGATCGTCACCGATGAACTGCAGGTCAGGGCCTCGGTCGTCGCCTCACAGGACGCGCTGCACCGCCGCTTCGGCGGGGTGGTGCCGGAAATCGCCTCTCGGGCGCACCTGGAACGGATCCTGCCGGTGATCGACGAGGCGCTGCGGCGGGCCGGCCTCACGCCGGCCGACCTGGACGCCGTGGCCGTGGCCAATACGCCGGGTCTGGCGGGCTCCCTGCTGGTCGGACTCGTGGCCGCCAAGGCCCTGTGCGTGGCCCGCGGTATTCCGCTGATCGCTTTCAACCATCTCCAGGCCCACATCTATGCCTGCCAGCTTGCGGCCGGTCCGCAGCCGGTCTTCCCCTGCGTAGGGCTGATCATTAGCGGCGGCCACACCAGTTTGTACCGTTGCCGCGGCCCGTTGGACTTCGAGCTGCTGGGGGCCACGATCGACGACGCGGCTGGCGAGGCCTTCGATAAAGTGGCGGCCATGCTGGAACTGCCCTACCCCGGTGGACCGTCGATCCAGCGGGCAGCCGAGCACGGCAATCCCCGAGCCTATCTGTTCCCGCGGTCATTCTACGGCGACGACCAGCGGCTGGATTTCAGCTTCAGCGGTTTGAAGACGGCGGTCCGCTACAAGATTTTCGGTCCGCCGGGAAAAGGGGACCGGCACCTTTTGTGCGACGACCACGCGAGCATGGCGCCCGCCGACGACCAACCTGCGGTCGGTGCCCCGTTCCGGCAAAAGGCGCCTGTCCCCTTTTCCCCGCTCGATCAGCGGCAGGTGGCCGACCTAGCCGCCGCGTTCCAGGAGGCGGTGGTCGATATGCTCGTCGACAAGGCCTTTGCCGCTTTGCGTGCGACCGGGCTGCGGGTGCTTTGCGTGGGCGGAGGGGTGGCGGCCAACGCCCGACTACGCCAACGCCTCGCGGCGGAAGCGGTCCGCGGCGGCGTCGAGTTGCACGTCGCGCCGTTGAAACTATGCACCGACAACGCGGTGATGGGCGCGATCGCCGTCGATCGATTCAAGGCCGGGTTGATCGAGAAGTTGGATCTCGACGTTTATCCCGGCGTGCTCCGCGGCGCACAGGCAAGATAGCCGCCAGCCCGGCTTATTCATGCAGTGGTCTGTCCAACTTGAGTTGACGGGTGCCACGGTTGGCTTGTCCAACCGTGTTTCCGGCACTGCTGGGCAAGCCAGCAGTGGCGCCCAACCGGTAATGTCGAAATGGACAGACCAGTAGGGTGGGTCGAGGTCGCGCAAGCCTATGGTGGGTCTCGCAAACCGACCAAATGTTGCGCAGCGCTGTGTCACAAAGCGGTAAGTTGATTAGCGACCAAAGACCCGCCAGAACCACGGTTTGCTCGACGCCACCCTACAGCTTATGAATAATCCGGGCTGGCGGAGCCAGTGGCACCCGGCGAAGCAGCCGCCAAAGGGGACAGGTCCATGTTTTCGGCCAAGGACTGGTTGGCCGAGGCAATGCCGTTTGGCCGAAAAATGGACCAGTCCCCGGCCGGCCGCTCAAAAGATGCCGTTGCCGGCCCCGCCCGCAGCCGCATTGCCGCCGGCGGCAATGCCGCCGCTGCCCGCGTTGCCGGCCAGTCCGGACAACTGACCAAAGCCCTGGCCACCGGTGCCGACGCCCGGCGTGTTCTGGGTGTTGCCGGTGACGGTGTTAAAGGTATTGACCTTGGCCACGCCGGAGAACAAGGGCAAGCAGGTGATGCGGACGTAGCGGCGATCGGCCGAGATGACCGCGGTGGCCCCGAAATTGGCGCCTTCCGGCAGGGTGATGATCACGGGCTGATAGCCGACCGCCCCGCCGAACGGCGCGATGAAGGGGATGAAGCCGCCGTTGGCTCCCACGGTCCCGCCTTGCGCCGCGGCCTGTGCCGCCGCGGCTGCCTGGGCCTGTTGGGCCTGGGCGGCCGGGTTTGCCGCCGCGGCCACCTGTTGGGCCAGCACTTGCTGATTCACCATCTGGTTGACGGCCAGTTGGCCGGCGGCCGCGTTGGCGAGCTGTTGCTCGCGGAGCGGCTCTTTCCGCCGCCCATCCCGCAACTCGAAGGCCACCAGCGTCTCGCCTTTTTCCAGCGAGAGCTTGTTGCAAACGCGCTTGGCGTTGGGAGTCAGATAATGGGTGATTACCTCGACGGTGACTTTGCCGGTGGTCAGCTCGCCCCACACGCGGCGAACGAGCAAGCGGTAGTTGCCGCTGAATCCGCGCGGACAGGCATAGGCGGCGCAATGACCTTGCCCGGCCGCGGCCGCCTCGGGCGTGGTCAAGTCGCCGACCATCATTCCACCGCCGGTGGTGCGCCAATTCCGCAAGGAGCAGACTGCCCCGCTGGGCTCCTCGACCATCAGGTCGATGTCGGCGGTGCCGGTCCAATAGACGGCCACCACGCAGTCGCGCGCCACCGCCTCGTTCAGCGTGGCCTCGAAGCGATCGGCCTGCTTGGTCTGTTTTTGACGGCGGAGATCTTCCAATGTGGCGCGGGCCACGCGGAGGGCCGTTTTCCAGGTCTCGGCCTGATCGGGCGGCCAAGCCTGGCTGAGGATTCCGCTGGTGGCCCATTGGATCCCGTCAATGTCGTTGACCTTCTGCGCCGCCCTTAGAGCGTACATGTACGGCTCGGGCGAAAGCGGCTCCATGCGGGCCACCTGGCGGAAAATGTGCAGCGCCCGCTGGTGCAGATCGAGTTGCGTCAGGTAGACCCCCAATTGCATCAGGTCGGTGCTGGTGTCGGCGAAGTCGGCGGCCGACATCACGGCCCGCTCAATCTCCTGCTTGGGCCGATTGCCGGCCTGCATGGCCAGCACCAGGGCCTCATACATCCAAGGCTGCGCCTGCTTGTGCCGCATGGCCGATTCCAACAGCGCGATCACGTGGTCGAACTGCTGGTCCTTCATCAACCGCCGGGTCGCCTCGCGGATGGCCGCAGCGGTCGGCTGATGCGCGGCGAAATAGTCGTCCCACACCTTGACCGCATCGGCGTCGGCGTCGATCTCGACCTCGATCTTATCGACTGCGATCTTACCGGCCTCGATCTTGTCGATGGCGGTCGCTGGTCGCTGGGGGGTCAGCCGAGCGGGCACTTTTTCGGGCGGTAGATCGAACATTCCGCCGCCCATGCCGCCCATGCCTCCCATTCCGCCACCCATGCCGCCCATGCCGCCGCCCATTCCACCCATTCCGCCTCCCATGCCGCCCATTCCGCCACCCATGCCGCCCATGCCGCCGCCCATTCCACCCATGCCGCCGCCCATGCCGCCCATGCCGCCGCCCATCATGCTGCCCATACTCATGGGGCGGATGGGCAACACCAGATCGGCTACGGGGTAGACCTTGGTCGTCAACTTCTGTTCGGCCGTTTCCGGGGTGGTGATCAGCAGCACTTCGTCCTGAATGACATAGGTCAGGCCCAACTCGCGGAGCAGCAATCGCAGGGCGGAGCGAAGCGAAATCCCCTTGAGGGTTTTGTTCACGGGCGTGTCAGAGCCGATGCCCACGTCTTCCATGGCCTTCTTGTCAAGCTGGATGGTAATGCCATGGAAGTCTCCCAGCCATTCCATGGCGTCTTGCAGAGGCGTATCGGTGAAATCCATGCGCGTGGGCGACTTGAGTTGTTCGTCGATCTTCTTCTCCTCCGGGCCGCGATGGGCAAGATCCTGCGCGCTGTATTTCTCCTTGCGCCGCGCGGAGAGTTCCTTCCAGACCTCGGCATCGGGGTACACGATGGGCGGTTCGTCGGGCATCGGCACGTGCGATTTCTCGACTTGATAGAGCATGGCGATAAAGCCCTTTTGCCGGGCCGTGCGGGTGGTCAACTCGTCGACCAGGGACCCTTCCGCCCGCGAGGTGAGCGTGGCGGCCCTGAGCATGGCGGGCTGCGTACGCACGTCGTAGATCTGGAACATTCTCTCGGCCTCGGCCGCCGCCTGCTCTTCCGCCACGGCGAACTTCCCCTCCATCATCAGCGAGTCGAAACGGTCCATCAACTGCTTGAGCTTCTGCTGTTGCCGTTTCAGGCTGTCGTTGACCAGTTCGCGCTCCTTCTGGATTGCTATTGTCTCTTGTCTCTGCTGGCGGCGGTGCTCGAACTCGGTCTGCCGCCGGGCTGCTTCGCGCAAGGCCGTCTGTAGCAGGCCCATCAATTGGTCGCGGATCTCCGGATTCAACTGGGGCGCCTGTTTGATCGTCTCCATTTCGCCGCGGAGTTTCTGCGGGACGCTTTCAGGTTCGGTTGCCATCTGGGCGCGGGCCTGGTTGACGACGTTCTGCACTTCCTTTTGCAATTGTTCCCGAACCAAGTTCGCCAGATTAACGGTCGATTCGACCATGGCGCCCTCGCCCGGGCCGGGCAGAGGCGGCGGGGCGCCATCGCCCACCGTGTTGCCGCCCACCAGGTTCAGGTCGTTGCCATTGTCGGCGGCCGGCGGCGGCGGCTGGACCGCAGCCGGGGCCGGGGGCAGTGCAGGTGTCGGAGCGGCCGGGGCCGCCGCAGCCCCGGCTGGTCCCGGCGGGCCCTCCGCGCCGGGCGCGCCGCTCGGTCCGCTGGCTGCCTGACGACGCTTGGCAATGGCCCCTTGGATGGCCCGGGCTTCCGGATCGGCCGGGTCGCGCCGCAAGGCGCCGTTGACCAGAAGTTCGGCGCTGTCCAGGCTGCCGCGGACCAGGGCCTCGCGCGCCAACCGGTTCAGATTCCTTCCGCCCGCGTAGATCACCGCCTTGGCCCTGTCCAGGCTCAACTCATCGACGATCGGCAACGTCAGGCCGTCGTCGAGCCGGGCCTGGTCCACGACCGAGACCAGGTAGTTGTTGTCTTCACTGGGTTTCAGGGCCGGGAAATCCCAGGACAGGGTTCGCGCCGGGCCCGGGCCTTCCACCGCCAACTCCAAGTGCAGCGGGCCCTTGGCCTTCGTGGTTCCCACCAGCACGGTGCTGCGATCGCCGCGCAACGGCGGCAGGGTCTTTGGATAGACTTCGCCCAACACGGCGGGCAGCCTGGCGGAAGTCGGCCACCATACCGCAGCGTGGGCCGCGGCGAGCAACTCCCCCGCCACCTGCCCGGCGGTCTTCCGCCCGGCGGCGGCTGGCTCAATCGTCTTGCCCTTGGCGGTCCGCGCCGGTTTGGCTTCGAGTTGATCTTCCACGACGAAGCCGCCGGTGCGGCCGGCCAGGGCAGCCACCAACTGACCATCGACGTGCAGACCGACCGGGTATTGGATCACGGGAATGCGCTCGCCCGTCAGGGTGGCGACGAGCTTCTCGAACTGTTCATTACTGAGCACGTTTGCCCGGCTCGTGCCGTCGCCGATCACGATGACGGCGCGGCTGCCGGCGGCACGGCCACGATAGCCGGCGGCTGCGGCAGTGAGGGCTTTTTCCATGTCGTTGGCGCCCAGGGGAGAACGGCGCTGGAGCGCGGCCAGGGCTGCCGAGAGTTCCGCACTGCCGGCCTCGACGAACCCCTTCGTCAGCGCAACGGCGTCAAGATCGAAGGCCATCAGTTTCACGCGGTCGCCGCCAGCCAGGGCGGCGGTCAGGCTCTTCACCACGGCCAGTGAACGATCGCGCACGTCGTCGATCTGGCTGGCGGCCGTACTGACCAGGAGCACGATGTCGCGCGGTGCGGAGGACGCCGCAACGCCCGGTTTCAGGCTCAGTGCATAATACTGCGTTCCATCCGGGTGCGAAAAACCGACCAGTCCGGCTGCCCCAGGTTCCGGCCCGGCGCTCGTCCCCGCTACGGCCAGCAGGGCCGCCAAAGTCATTGCCGCTGCCCAGGGCAAAACGGGCATCAACGTCGATCGCAAGAAAAGGTGTTTTGACATGTCTGCGCTCCCCGGCAAACAAGATGAGTACGGTGTTCGATCGCCGTGTTCCGTAGCGACGCCGAAAACCGCAAGGATTTTCCCAAAAACTGCCCCTTACACGACTCCGGCCTCATTTTACTCGGTCCGCCGGTTTTTTACCATCAACAAAAACAGGAAAGAGAGGTCGGCGCGAAAAGAGCAGGGGATATGGGCATTGGGAAGAGCGTACCATCAAGGCAAAGCGTTCTTGCGGCCCGCTAACCCTCACCCCGGCCCTCTCCCGGAGGGAGAGGGGGACCTTGAATCCGCAGACATGTCAAAGCCCGGCCTCAGACGCCTGTGCCTCGCTGCGTCTACGAAAAAGGCCCAAGCGGGTTGTCGCGCTTGGGCCATAATGTCTCTTGATATAAGACTTTACACGACGCGTTACGGGTTTTCCGCGTTCTCCGTATTCGCGGCGGGGAGCATTTGCCGCGACCAGTTGTCCAGCCAACCGCCCGCCGCGACCAAGGATTCTACCGTCCGGTTGACCAGCCCGGTCAGAAGCGAAGCCTTGGCAGCCGCCGATGCATCCTGAGTGTCTTGGGTGAGATTGCTGCCACTCTCGTCATGCGTGGCATTTTGATCCGCACCATACGGCCCTTCCATCTGACCATACTTGTACTTGTAGCCGTACTCCTCGCTGGTCGGCGGCACGCACTGGGCACTGTCGGCGCCGCTCTGCGACGTGGACTCGGCCTGCTTGCCGCTGTCGTCGTTGCTCTTCGGCTCCTCGGCCGGCCCGGCTTGCGGCTTCTGCATTTCGCCGCCGGCCGGTTGAGCTTCCGGCTGTGGCGCGTCGCTTTGCGACGTGGACTCGGCCTGCTTGCCGCTGTCGTCGTTGCTCTTCGGCTCCTCGGCCGGCCCGGCTTGCGGCTTCTGCATTTCGTCGCCGGCCGGTTGAGCTTCCGGCTGTGGCGCGTCGCTCGCGGCGGGCGAGGCGTTCTTCTCGCGATTCGTCCCGTCGGTGCCTGGCACGGCTTCCGAATTCTGCGCATCGCCGTGGGCCGGTTGCGTCTCGGACGTTTGCTCGCCACCGTTGGCAGGCGCGGCGTTTTCGTTGAACTTCGCCTCGTCGCCGGTCGGCTGAGCTTCGGTCTTCTGCTCGGCGTTGTCGGCGGGCGGGGCGTTTTCGTTGGACTTCATCTCGTCGCCGGTCGGCTGCGCCTCGGTCTTCTGCTCGGCGTTGTCGGCGGGCGCGGCATT
>JBEKZQ010000255.1:0-9168 GCA_049509675.1 Thermoguttaceae bacterium
GGAATCGAGGTCTCGGCGGCCATGCAAGGGATGGCCGCCGAGCGACTGGGGCCGAAGGCCCGGCCGCAACTCCGCGTGGGCAACTTCCTCGACGAGGACCAACTGGCGACCGGCGGCCGCTGGAGCATGGTCTACTGGAATGACGTCTTCGAGCACATTCCGCCCGACGAAATCGGCGACTGGCTTGCGCGGATCTACGACATGCTCGCGCCCGGCGGACAGTTGCTGACGATCACGCCGAACTGGCACGTCCGGCCTTCGGACGTGACCGGGGCATTCTGTCCGCCGCGAACCGCGTCTGCCGGTTTGCACTTGAAGGAATACACGCTCCGCGAGGTGCGCGAATTGCTGCGTCGGGCCGGGTTCCGACGGATCGTCACGCCGCTGGCCGTAACTCGCGGGCGCATGGTTGTCTGCGGCCGCGGCGGTTTGAATTGCAAGTGCCTGTTCGAGCCTGCGTTGGAATGGCTGCCGTTCCGTCTGGCTCGGCTTCTCAGCCGCGGTATGGGTCTGAACTGCACGATTGCGACGAAGACGTGACGACCGCGAGCGGCTTGCCATGCCCCTGTCGTGTGCAATATGGCTAACCTGTGCGAAGGGGTTCGCGCTGGCCACGTCCGCGGAGCCTGCCTTGGAAACCCCTCCCAGCGTCCAAACCAGCTTGCCAGGAAATCTTGCCGCACACGGTTCAACAACACGGTTCAAGCCCATGCTTGCATCAGCCCGGCGGTAACGTATACTGTGAGCGGTTTGTAATGATACGATCCGTTCCCTGTTGCCGCGGTTGGGATCGTTTCGAACCTCGCAAAGTATAAATACTCTGCGCACGGTCCAAACGAGGACTTGGGGTAGAAAGTACGGTTAGCCTTTCAAGAAGGTGGTTGCCATGTCACAGCATGAAGATGGTACGGTGCGGACGATTGCCTGGTCGGAGATCTTCCCGTGGCTGACGCTTCCGCGCGTGTTTCGGGTGGCGCTGAGCCTTCGCTGCCTGGTGCTGGGGGCGGCCGCCATTCTGCTGACGCTGTTGGGCTGGTGGTGTCTGGCCGCGATTTTCCCCGACAATCCGCAAGCCCAGGAGATTTGGAAGGCCCAATCCGGCGGCGCTTCGCCCTGGACCGTGATCGAGCAATCGGTGCCCAATATTCCGACTTTGCCCGGACTGCCAACGGTGTTCGGCCAGAAAGCGACCGCGCCGGAGGGCAAAGAAGGGCCAGCGGTTGGTGAGAAACTGCAAGAGGCCGTGGCCCACCCGCCTACGGCCGCGACGTGGCAACCCAAGGACCCGCTGCTGACGAGTTGGGCCCAACTCAGCCGGCCCATCTGGACGATCTTTGTCGATCCGACCATGAGCCTGTCGGGGCTTCTGTGCCTGATCCTGGCTGGTCTGTGGGCTTTGGCCGTCTGGGCTTTTTTTGGCGGGGCCATCAGCCGCATCGCGGCGGTGCAATTGGCGGCCGACGAGCGGGTGGGCTGGGCCGCCGCCACGCGCTTCGCGGCGTCGAAATGGGCCTCTTTCTGCGGCGCACCCCTTTTCCCCCTGCTGGGAATCGTCTGCGCCGTCTTGCCGCTGCTCATTCCCGGACTGCTGCTGCGCTTCGATTTCGGCCTGCTGCTGGTGGGAATCTTCTGGTTCGTGGCGTTGGTGGGCGGCGTGTTCATGGCCCTGTTGCTGCTGGGTCTGATCTTCGGCTGGCCGCTGATGTGGGCCACGATCAGCGTGGAAGGGTCCGATAGTTTCGACGCCCTGAGCCGCTCCTATGCCTACGTCTTCCAACGGCCCTTGCGCTACCTGTTCTACGCCGTCCTGGCCGCCGTGTTGGGGGCCCTGGGATGGCTGCTGGTCGAGCAGTTCGCCGCCGCGATCATCGGGCTGAGCTATTGGGGGGTAAGTTGGGGCAGCGGCAGCGCACGGATCGAAAAGATCATCGAAATGAAAGACCTGACGGGTATGGCCCTGGGAGGCGCACGGGTGATCCATTTCTGGGCCGGTTGCGTGAAACTGCTGGCCCTGGGTTTCGTCTACAGCTACTTCTGGAGCGCCGTGACGGCCATTTATCTGCTGCTGCGCCGCGACGTGGATGCCACGGAAATGGACGACGTGTTTCTCGATGCCGACGCCGACGAGCACGATTTCGGCCTGCCGCCCTCGCCGGACCTCGCGCCCCCCACGGCGCCGGAGCCGGAGCCCGCCAAAGAATAGCTGCTTCTACACCGCCCCAGGCCCGTGCGCAGCGTCGCCGATGCGAATGGCTTCCAGCGCGGGCAGAATAAAGATCTTGCCGTCGCCGATGCTCCCCTCCGGGCCCATCCGCGCGACGCTGATGATGGTGTTCACCGTCCGCTCGAGGAAATCGTCGTTGACCACGATCTCCAGGGCAATCTTGCGAAGCAGGGTGGTGGCGTACTCGTGGCCGCGATACATCTCGGTCCTGCCCCGCTGACGGCCAAACCCCTGGGCGTCGCAGACCGTCAGCCGCGTGACCTCGATTCTCTCGAGCGCTTCGCGAACCGCGTTGAGCTTCGTCGGCTGGATAATGGCAATCACCAGTTTCACAGGCGCCCTCCCCCGATCACGGCGAATTCGCAGGATGCCTTCTAGGATACTTGGCGACGGAAGGAGTGAATAGGGGATGGAGTTTTCAGTTTTCAGTTTTCAGTTTTGTGCTGTCCACCAGAATGGAGTATGACATACTAGACCAAGTCCGTCCTTGGCATGTTTTCTAAGGACTTGGCGGAATCCCGTAGGACGGATTGTCAATCCGTCCACGACTCGGCGACGGATTAGCAATCCGTCTTACGGCCAAGTGCGGAAGTTATTCTTTGCCAAATCCTGATCGGTCTGCTTCATGGCATGTACAACTGAAAACTGAACACTGAAAACTGAAAACTGTCTCTTGCTGTTTCGCCCTGCCTTAAGTAGAATTCCCGCCCATCTCGCAAGTCGTCAGGAGGTCGACGTGTCATGGAAGACGCAATCGAGTTGCTCTCGGTCTTGATTCCCGTTTACAACGAGGAAAAGACGATCGAAACGGTGCTCCGGCAGGTGCTCGCCTTGGGGCCCTTGCTGAAGGAGATCGTGGTGGTCGACGATGGCTCGTTGGACGACACGGCCCGGGTGGTCCGCTGGTTTGCCGCCGAGGAGCCGCGGGTGCGGTTCTTCCAGTTGGACCGCAATCAGGGCAAGACGGCCGCCATCCGCCACGCCCTCAAGCAGGCCACCGGCGAAATCGTGATCATTCAGGACGCCGACCTGGAGTACGATCCGTCGGAGATCCCCCAGGTCATCGAGCCGATTGTCAAAGGCTACGCCGACGTGGTGTACGGCAGCCGCTTCCTGGTGCGGAAAGCGGCCCGCGTGCTCTATTTCTATCACTACCTGGCCAACAGCGGACTGACCTTCCTGTCGAACTTGTTGACCAACCGCAACATGACCGACATCGAAACGTGCTACAAGGCGTTTCGAGCGGGCGTGATCAAGCCCTTGACGCTCGGCAGCAAGGGGTTTGGGCTGGAGGTCGAGATCACGGCCATGGTGGCCAAAACCCGCGTTCGCTCCTACGAGGTGCCGATCTCGTACTATGGCCGCACCTACGAGGAAGGCAAAAAGATCGGCTGGAGCGACGGGCTGCTGGCCCTGGGCTACATTCTCTATTACAACCTGGTCAAGCCCCGGCTGCCTTCCGGGCGGAAATACGTGCGGACCGTCAACGAGTTTCTGGCTTCGCTCGGCGAGGTCGATCGGCGGCCGGGCTGGGCCGAAACCACGCTCCAGCACGTGTAGCGTGTTCGACTCCTACTCGCCCATGAGCTTCTTGATCGTGGGCTCGATGGCCTCGGCCCAGATCGCGTAGCCCTTGGCGTTGGGGTGCAGCAGGTCCGGCATGATGCTGCGCGGCAGCGTGCCGTCGGGGTCGAGGAACTTCGCGCCGATGTCGAGGAAGAAGACGTCCTTGTCGTCGGCCAGCTTGGCGATCTTCTCATTGGTCGCCGTGTTCACTTGGCGAAGCTTGTCTTTTAGGTCGGCCCCGCGGGGAAAGATGGCCAGCACCAACACCTTGGTCTGGGGCAGCTTCGTCCGCAGCTTCTCCACGATCGCCGTGACGCCGGCGGCAATTTCGTCCGGATTGCCGCAGCCGGCATTGTTCGTGCCGATCATGAGCACGGCCAACTTGGGCTGAATGCCGTCGATGTTGCCGTTGTCCAGCCGCCACAAAACGTGCTGCGTCTGGTCGCCGCCGATGCCCAGGTTCACGGCGTTGCGCTTGTCGTAGTACTGCTTCCACACGTCCTTGCCGCCGCCTTCCCAACCGTGGGTGATCGAGTCGCCGATCATCAGCAGGTCGACGTTCCCCTTCTTGACGCGCTCGTTCATCGACTTGTGCCGGGTCTGCCACCAGGCATCGGTGCGCGGCGCCGGCTTGGTGCTGTTGTACTCCTTGGTATCCTTGGCAACCGCGCGGCCGCAAACCAGGGCGAGGGAAACGGTCAGGGCCAGGGCCAACGAAGGGAAACGCGTGCGCTTCATGGGGACTTCCTCCGGAAACGGTGTGAAACAGTTGGGGTGTGAGACGGCCGGCCTGGCGCGTGCAGGTTCCCGCAGCCGGGGCCGGCATGATTACGATCATAGCGAAGGCAGACGGCCCGCACAAGATAGCCTAATGCAGTTAATAAGACGTTTGGTCATACGACTCTACAATCCGCACAACCTGAACAACCGGACTTCCCAGTCAGTGAAGAAATGCCGGTTAGTCTGCATGGGCGTGCGGATGGCCCCCGTCTGAAGCCGGACGACGATCCGGTCCGATGCTTCTTGACAGATGTACTGCTTTGCACGAGTTTGGGCGTCGTTCCCAATCGGCCGCTCTTACTCAAGTTGCAGGCAAAGGGAGTTACGCTGAAGTTGCCGGTGATGCAGGGGTCGGCCCCGCTTTTCGTCGCGAGATTTCAAGGAGCCAATTCCATGAAAAGACTATTTCCGTCTTGGATTTTCGTAATGGCCGTGCTGCTGGCGAGTTGTTCAGGCAGGCTCTTGGCGGTCGACCTGGGGTGGCTGGACTTCACGAAGCTTCTGCCGGGAACTCCCGTCGACGTGCATTGTCCCGAGGCGTGCAATAATTGCGGCCACGAAGGGTGCGTGGAGCGGGCGCCCGTTCAGGATTGCGTCACCGGCGAGAAGAAAGTGTATAAGACCTCGATACACAAAGAGTACGTGTCCGTTCCCGAGGTCCGCTACAAATGGCAAATGGTGTGCGTGGAGAAGGAGATTCCCGCCGAGTACTGCAAGACGGTCTGCGAACCCAGGGACGTCGAGCACTGCTACCAAACAGAACGCTGGCAGAAGCAGGACCTTGGCTGCGGGGTCGAGCTTCACTGCAAGACGTGCGACGCCAAGACCGAGAAACTTCCCGTCCAAGAGTGCAAGACGGAGAAGGGCAAGACCACCACCAAGGTCTGCTACTGGTCTTTCGTCAAGGTGCCGTACACCGTCTATCGCCAGGTGGAAAAGGAAGTGTGCGTGAAACAACCTTGCTATGAAAAAGTGTGCGTACCGGTTACGCGCTACGTGTGCGAGCACTGCAACGGAAAAGGGTGCCCGTATTGCCAGGGGAAGTGACGGCTGCACGTCCATCGTGACGACATCCTTCAAGACACCTCCAGGGAGGGAGACATGAACGGCCAACAATCACTCCGGCAGCCAGGCGTCAAGACGTCTCTGCTGGTTGCCACTGCGGCATGTCTATTGACATTGAGTTCGGTCGAGCGAGCCGACGCGATCCCGGTCTTCGCGCGAAAGTACCAGACCTCGTGCATCACGTGCCACACGGTCTATCCCAAACTGACCGAGGTGGGCGAGGCCTTCCGCCGCAACGGATATCAGTTTCCCACCAGCGAGGACGTGCTCGTGAAGGAGGAGCCGGTGAAGTTGGGCATCAACGCCTACAAGGACCTGTTCCCCAACTCGATCTGGCCGTCGACCCTGCCCAGCATCCCGCCGATCTCCGTTTTCGCGCAGGAACAGAACATCGTCAACCTGCAACCGCACGGGCAGTCGAAGACCTGGGATTTCGTGTTTCCCAGCGACATCGAGTTGATCGGCGCCGCCACGTTCGGCCAAGACATCGGCGCCCTGTACAACATCGGTTTTAGTCCGGACGGCGGGGTGGGCGTCGGGCGGGTCTTCGTGCAATTCAGCAACCTCTTCTCCTGGAGTGCCGACGAGGACGACGACGGCACGCACGAGGGCAGTCGCTGGGCAGTCTTGCCTCCGCACGCCTTGAATCTGAAGATCGGCAAGATCGACCCGGGAGTTCTGCCCCACGTGATCACTGAGGAGAGCTTCCCCCTGCTGCAATTCCCGGCCATGCCCACGAATACGTTCGTCCTGGGGCAGACGGGATTTGCCCTGTTTGCGGAGCAGCCGGGCATCGAGATCAACGGAGTGATCCAACAGTACTGGTCGTATTGCGTGGGCATGGCCAACGGCGGCAGCGCGGCCTTCCTGCCGCAGGACGACAATACCTTCAAGGACGTGTATTTCCGCGTGGCCCGCAAATGGTTCGGCTATCCCTTGGATGGCGTGGTCGGTGCGCCGGAGAAATCGGGCGCCGCCGCGGCGGGCGGCAAGGCGGGCGCCGCGGGCGGCAACGCCGCCGCCGATGACGCCGTTTACCGCACGCCCGGACTGGACTTCTGGCGCGCGGTGAGCGCGGAAACCGGCGTCTATGGCTGGTTCGGCAAGTCCAGCGTGCCCGACCTGAACGTCGCCGGCCTCACACACAACGATTACTTCCAGCGCGTCGGCATCGATGGTCGCTTCACCTATTTCGATCTCGACGTTTACGGCACGGCCTTCTGGGGGCACGATCCGTTCCCGGGCTTCTTGCAAGACACGATCACGCCCGCCGGTCCTACGGACCAGTTCGGCTTCTTCGTCCAGGCCGATTACATGTTCAAACCGTGGCTCATGGGATTCCTGCGATACGAGCAGGTCAAGATCTTCAATAGCGGTCTGGTCCCGTTCACGCAAGCGGCGGACGGCACCCTGATATCGGGCGGCGAACAGGCCCGGATCGTGCCGGGCGTTACGGTCGTGATCCGGCAGAACCTGCACGTGTCCAGCGAAGTGTACATCGACACGCGCGGCGTCGATAACCCGGCCACGGGATATCCGGAAGCGAACTGCCAGTGGATTACAACGCTGAAGTGGGCGTTCTGAGTTATTCCGCGTAATCAACGGCCAGATCGGAAAGGAGTCTGAAATGGTCAATCCTCGCCGGACACTGGTGGTGCTGGTGGTCCTGCTGGGCAGTCCGGTCGCCACGCGCGGCGACGACAATTACCTGGTTTACCAACTGCAACCGTGCCCCTTCGATGCCGGCGATCATGGACCGGTTCCGCTCGCACCGCCTCCTCAGGCTGCTCCGCCCCAATGGCAAGCTCCCGGACAGTTCCTTCCCGCACAGCAGACACCGCAGCCGCCCATGCAAGCGGCCATGCAGCCGCCCATGCAGCCCGCGATGCCTGTCGGCATGCCAAACGGCAATTTCCCGGGCGGTACGGTTTTTGGTCGCCTGCTGGACAAGGGACGTCCGCTGGTCAATTGCCGTGTGGTCATCGTGCCCTTGCACGAAGTGGACGGCGTGACCAGCTTCGATGAAGATCGAAAGCCCCTGACGACCGTTACTGACCCGGAGGGCGTGTTTCGTTTCGACGGAGTTCCGCCGGGCGGGTACAAACTCACCTGGTTGCCCGATGGGCAGCGGCAATGGATTCGGCGCATCTCCCTGCGACCGGACGTCAAGGTGCATAACGGCGAGACGACGCGACTGAAAGAAATCCGCGTCGCGCTGCACACGATCAACTAAGGAGCCGTAAAATGATAACTTGGCCAGTTGCCCGTAGGACGGATTGCCAATCCGTCCTACGATGATTGATCAACTTATTCTCTTACGGCTCCAAAATCACTCGACCTCGAAGGGATCGGCGATCAGTTGGCCGCCGAATTGGCGGATATGTTCCATGGCGTCGGTCCGGAAGCGAAACGCATGGATATTATTGCCGGTGGCCCGATTCGTCACCAGCTTGCTGCGCACGAAGAAGGCCACGTAGGCATCCAGCGGCTCGCCCGTAATCGCGTCGCGGACCGTGGCCTCTTTCGCAACCGCGTGCGGCTGGCTGGCCAGCCACTCCTGAGCGCAGACGATGGTACAGAAGGCATGCGAGGCGCCGTCGGCCAACTTGAGATCGACCCGCAGCGCCGGGGAGAGGTCTTGTCCGTCCATTTCACAAGTTTCCGAGGCCATGTAGCTTCGCCCCAGGGCGGACGCCAAGGCAATGAGACTCATCAACAGCAAGTAGCTGAGGGGCCATTTGAGCGTCGGCAGGGGATTCTCCTTTGCGCATGAATAAGCGGCACACGGAGTGCGCCTGCTACGATTTACGAAAACGGTTAGCCGTGGTACACGAGCAAGTGGATGGCGACCATGAGCACGGAGGCCGATAGGGCGGTGGCCGCCAGCCGGCATAAGCGGCAGTGCCAACGCCACGCCGCCGGGGCCAACGATTCGCTTCGCAGTGCCGGGCCCAGCACCGCCGCCCAACCGGCGGCAAAGGTCCCAATCGCCACGTTGCCGACGATCAGCGGGGCATCGGGGGCGCGGCCGTTGAAGAGCAGACAATACAGGCAGTGGTGAAAAGGCAATCGCATCAGCAAGGGGGCCAGGACTTCGGCGAACTCCAGCAGCGACGCCGCGGCAAGCCCCATTGCGGCCAGCAGGAGCAACGCGCGGCCCGCCAGGCCACGCGCCGGCAGGCGAGGCGCGGGGCGACGGGACCAGATCAGCAGCCACGCCGCCAACAGTGGCGCACCGGCGAAGAACAGGGTATTCAGAATTGCGCCGCGTGCCGGGCCCGGCAGGAGCCACGGCAAGTAATAAGCCGCCGGCTGCAACCTGGCGTTCCCGGCGCCGCCGCCGCAACAACAGGAAACCTCGTTGAGCGAATCCATGTGGACCACGTAGTACAGTCCGGCGCCATGAACCACCGCCAACAGGCCGGCAATCAAGACCAGCGCCAGCATGCCGCGCGAACGTCGCAGCGGCAGGCCCGATTGCCGCTGCAGGCGATCCAGCAGGAGCCAGGCGCCGAGCATGAAGATCGATGCCG
>JBEKZQ010000256.1:0-9073 GCA_049509675.1 Thermoguttaceae bacterium
GTTGAACATGAGCGAAACCCGGCCGGACGATCCTTCTACGGGCGGATGGATTAGCCAAGATTGGAGTCGATTCAACGGCCGCGACACGAATCTCGGCCGCTACTGCGGGAACAGTCCGACGATTGGCAGGGATCCGTCGGGCATGTTCACCGAGTACCCTGGCTAT
This sequence comes from Thermoguttaceae bacterium, assembly GCA_049509675.1. Taxonomy (GTDB): domain Bacteria; phylum Planctomycetota; class Planctomycetia; order Pirellulales; family Thermoguttaceae; genus JBEKZQ01. Next base: position 167 of record JBEKZQ010000256.1, read on the forward strand.
AGTTGGATCCTGAACGACGGGGATGGCGGTGGTTGGCACCCGGCGCCACCTCCTCCTGCGATGCCCTCACAACCAGTTCAACCACCGAAGCCACCCGAGATTCGCGCGATCACCCCGACAGAGGCGATCGAGTCAAAACTGCTAATGGCGCAAGCCATGTATGACCGCGGCGAAGATCCTTCCGAAAAGTTCCAGGAAATTGAGTCCGATTTGAAGGAGTTAGAGGAGAGGGACAGGGAAAAAGCGGCGGAGGGATTGCGCAGCCTGAACGACCTCATGGGGTTGCAAGACACGAGGCGGCTGGAGGAAGAGCTTCGCTACCAGGAGGAGCGGAACAGCCTCGCCCCGCCCGGCGAGGACTGGAATCGGCCTGAGGAGGCACCATGGTGACCGTTTACGCACTGCGTGGATCAAATGCAAGCGAGTTTTCGCCATCCGTCGCTCATGACCCGGCCATCGTCCGCGGATCGCGATCGGGGTTAGGGCACGGCTGAGCGAGTTAAGTCCTTTCTTTCGGCACGCCTGTCCAACATATTGATGGAAACGCATTCGTTGTGTAGTACCGAGAGGAAACGATCAGGACTCCGGTTGTCGCAAGGGACTTCGCGGTTGCTCGTCTCGCTGGCCCTCATCGTTGCCATCGGCACGAGTTGGCTTATGATGGCCATGCGGGACCAACGGAAGCAGAGGGCGGCCGCCGAGGCAGTTGAAAAGGCTGGCGGGCGTGCATTCTCTAGACCGACGTGGCTCGGAGTTCTGTTGCGAGACGATTCCCTCGTTACCGTCACGTGTGCGGGTTATCCGCGGGGTTCGGCCACCGACGCCGGGCTGGCCCATCTTGGAGGGTTGAGTCGGCTTCAGTGGCTCTTGATCAGCAACGCCGCAAAGGTCAGCGACGCCGGGCTCGTTCATCTCGAGGGAATGAGTCAGCTTGAGGCGCTTTTTCTCGACGGGGACAACCGAATCACCGACGCCGGGCTTGTTCATCTTCAACGATTGACTCGGCTCCAAATACTGATTCTCAACGGAACGCAAGTCAGCGACGCCGGATTGGCGCATCTGGAGGGCTTGACGCAACTCCGGTGGCTGGACGTGCGCAACACGAAAGTCACTCACGAGGGTGTCGAGAAACTTCAGCGGGCATTGCCGACGTGCATAATTCGAGACGGATAACGGGAGACGGATAAAGAGGCGTAAAAGGAAGGCGTAAAACGGGTCAGAACTGAATGGCACTGTCGTCAATGTGACGCGTTAGACGAATAACGGGGTCGGGAGTCTTTTCTATTGGGGTGGCCGGAGAAGAGGGCGCGGCGGTCCGGGGGCGGCAACATGCGGCGGGCAATCGTGACCCTGGCGATCGGGGAAAAATATAGGTCGCTGGCCCGGCGGACCCATCCGCTCATGACCCGCTACGCCCAACGCCTGGCCGCGGAATTCGTCGTCATCGACACGCCGCGGATGGCCCATCGACCCGACTGCCAGCCGTGGCTGGGCTGGGAGAAGTATCCGCTTGCCGATTTGCTGCTGCGTTACGAGCGGGTGGTGTTTTTCGATACGGACGTCTTCGTGCGGCCCGACTGCCCGGACCTGATGGAGTTCTGCGGGGAGCGGTTCGGGGCCTTCAACGAGGCGCCGTACAACCCGGCCATGCTGGAGCGATTGGGGTGGTTCTGCCGCTTCGCGGGCATCCCGGTCGTGCGACCCCGGCCCACGTATTACAACGGCGGCGTGGTGGTGTGCAACCGGGCGCATCGGGCGGTGTTCGTGCCGCCGCCGGTGCTATTCAACCAGAGTGAGTTCTCCTTCGCGGAGCAAACGCACACCACCGTGCGCCTGCACCAACTGGGCATCGCTTGCCGCGACCTGCCGGCGTGCTTCAACGCCATGCCGGCCTGGATGCCCATTCCCGGCTTCGCCACGTCCTGCCCGGTGGTACACATGGCCGCCTACGAGCCGGCGGAACGGGAGCAGCGGATCGAACAACTGTTGCAGTGCTGGCGGGAGGAGGGGTTTGAGGTGTAGGGGCGGAGAAAGAATAACTGTCCTGTTCTCGAAAGTAGTCATCACGCTCCGCGTAATGAGTTCCATCTCGCGGAGCGAGATGAGTACGACTTGCCGATCCGTAGGGCCAAGCGTGAACGGATTGGACGAATGTATCTGGCGCACGCCGTGTGCCGCACGGGCGGACGGCACACGGCGTGTGCCTGCCACATTGGGGCGGGAAGGGTTTGAGGTATGACGCAGTCGATTGTTTTGGGGATTGGCACGGGGCGATGCGGCACGGCGTCGTTGGCGGCGGTGCTCAATAAGCAGCACGACGCGCAATCGTCGTACGAAGAACTGCCCTGGCTGCCGTGGCAACCGCGCGGCGGCCAGGAGCTTTTGCGCGAGCGGTTCGCGCGGTTCCGCCGCGGCGGCAGGAAGACGATTCTGGGCGACGTGGCCTCGTTCTATCTGCCTTACCTGGAGGACGCGATCGCCGTGGAACCGGAAGTCCGCGTGGTGTGCCTGCGGCGGCCGTGCGAGGAAGTGGTGGCCAGCTTCTGCGAGTGGCTGGACCAAAACACGCCGCTGGCCACCAACCATTGGGCGCGGCAGCCGGCGCCGGGCTGGCACCACGACCCGCACCGCACGCGGATCTACCCGCAGTACGACACGCAAAATCGGGAAGAGGGCTTCAGCCTGTACTGGCACGAGTATTACCAGAAGGTTGACGAGTTGCGCCGCCGCTGGCCGGAGCACATCCGCGTGTTCGACATGTGCGAGGCGTTGAACACCGAAGCTGGACTGCGCGACTTGCTGAGTTTTGTGGGCATTCCTCCGGAGCGGCAAGTGCTGGCGGTGGGGACGCACGTGGATCGCGGCCCGATGACGGGGGCAGCACGGGCAAGCCCGTGGCACACCGCAAGCGCACTGTTGGGGTCTGTTGGAGAGGCAGGGGAAGCACTGGCAAGCCAGTGGCACCAGGCAAGGGAGGCACTGGCAGAGCCAGTGGCACCCGAATCGGCATCGGCCGTGGGGAAGAGAGACGGTTTGCCACAGGCGCAGGAGGGCAGCCAGAGGGTACCCGGTCCGGTTTTCGTGGAACGAAAGCTGGGACAGTCCCCGCGGAAGAGGCCGCGGCGGTGGGCGCGGAGGTCGTCGAGCGACCCCCTAGACCCGCGGCGGTGCGTAGTCTTGGTGCCGTTCGCCAGTTCGGTCACGCCGCAGTGCGAGCGGGCACTGACGGAGTTGGAGCGGCGGGGCTACGCCGTGCGGCGCGTGGGCGGTTACGCGGCGATCGACCAAGGCCGCAACCAGATGGCCACCGACGCCTTGCTCGACGGGTTTGAAGAGACGTTTTGGATCGACGCCGACGTGGAGTTCCATCCCGACGCGGTGGATCGGCTGCGGTCCTATCGGCTGCCGATCGCGGGCGGGATCTATCCGCAGAAAGGCAAGCGGGCGATTGCCTGTCACCCCATGCCCGGGGCACCGAAGATCGTGTTTGGCAAGGACGGGGGCCTAATCGAGATTCTCTATGCGGGGGCGGGTTTTTTGCTGGTGCGGCGGGAGGTGTACCTGGCGGTGCAGCGGCAACTTGGCCTGGAGATGTGCAACGAGCGGTTTAAATCGCCGATGATTCCGTTCTTTCATCCGATGGTACACCCTTGCGAGGACGGCCATTGGTATCTGGCGGAGGACTGGGCCTTCTGCCAGCGGGCGCGGCAGTGCGGCTACCAGATCATGGCCGACACGTCGATCCGGCTGTGGCACGTGGGCAGTTATTCTTACAGTTGGGAAGACGCGGGCGCGGCCCCAGGGCGGTTCGAGACGTACGTGTTGAACCTCGGCCTGCGGGAAGAAAAGGGCCAAGACAGGTAACGATCAGCGAAGAAATAACGCAACTCCCGGGTCTTTCGGTCGTGAGTCCGACAAATGGCAATGCCTGCCAGCCGAAAAATGGACCAGACTCCGGCTTCGCGGTTCGCCTGGGGTAAACGGGCAAGATAGGTCGAACTTATCGGCCCCGATAGCTTTCGTGAGGCTCATAACCGTCATAACCGATACAACACGTAGAAGCGGCACAGGTCGCATTTCCCGCAAAAGCCGCAAGAGCCTTACAAACAGTACGAGAGGCCGATGATGAGAACCGATCTACCGCGAAGAATTGGGGTTGCTGCCGTGTTGGTGCTGCTGTCGGCAACAGCGGTCCGCGGCCGTGAAATCCTGGTGCCGCAGAACACGAGCGTTTTCGACGATCCGACGGCCACCGTCACACAGGGGGAGAGCCCCTTTGTCCCCGAAGGGGCGGCGGACCGGGGTATCCCAGGCGTTCCGCCCGGCCGACCGATGATCGGCCCCCGCAATGAGTGGATCAGCGGCGGACCGTGCCGCCCATTGTTGGATGACCCGGAAGGCTGCGGCGATTGCGGTTGTCCCTATCCCGGCCGCTGCTGCCAGGGACCGTGCGGACCGTGCGGCTATAGTTGCAAAGCGTGTGGTCCCTACGGCTGCAACAGCGACATGTGCGGTCCTTGCGGGTGCGATTGCGGACCGTGCGGTTGTTGTCCGGTGCAGTGCAACGGCTGCCCCGGCTACGGCCTGACCCTGTCGTCCGGAATTGAGTCGTGGCGCGGAATTACGACGGGTAGCTTTCCCAATAGTTCGGGCGGCGTGGTCGAAAGCAACCTGGGCCTGCCGGTTCCCGGGCTGCGCTGCTACGGCATCGGCGCCCAATTGGGAATACGATACGGCGCCTACAACCTGGACGGGCATCCTTCCGGACTGGACCCCCCCCAGGAAGAGTCCGATATACAACAGCAGATGTTCATTACGGCGGGGTTGTTCCACCGCGCCTCGGGCGGTTCCCGGATCAATGCGGGCATGGCCTTCGACTGGATGATGAACGACGCTTTCGGATCGTTCTCCACGGCGCCGTTTCTGACCCAGTGGCGGGCCCAGATCGGTTACCTGATCACGCCTCACGACGAGTTCGGGGTGTGGAGCGCCCTGCGCGATCGCGGCGACTCGAAGTTCGACGGTTTCATCACCTACCGCCCGGTGAGCCAGGTGAACGCCTTCTGGCATCACAACTATCAGTCCGGCGCCGATAGCTGGCTGTGGTTGGGCGCGCCGGTCCAGCAGATGGCCGACGGCGAGGGAAATGTCGGCGAGATCACGCTGGGGATCATGCTCACCGTGCCGCTGACGGAGCGGTGGGCCTTGTACGCCAACGGCCAATACATGCGGCCGTCGATCGCCGCCGGCAACGACGCGGCCATCGAGGACGCCTACTCGCTCGGCTTCGGCCTGACGTTCTATCCGGGCGGCCATTCGCGCAATTGCTCGGCGGCCGGCAACTGCTGGATGCCCTACATGCCCGTGGCCAATAACGGCAGCTTCCTGGTCGATACGAATCTGCCCTTCGGCGTGCGAAATCAGACCGCGCAATCCGCGCAATGAGGCAGACGGTCCTGTCCATTGCAGGCAAAGGAGATCCCACCGCAGAGGACGCGGATGAACGCAGAGGAGCAGCCTACGTGCGTTTGCGCGGTTTGGGGATGCCGCCCGGTCCGGTGTGCCGCTTGCGGCGGCCGCCCCGTTCGGCGCGGGTGGCGTGATGGATCTGGGCTTCGGCCAACGGCTTGCCCAGTTGTTTGCGCATCTGCTGGATGCGGTCGCGCAGGGCGGCGGCCCGCTCGAACTCCAGGGCCTCGGCCGCGGCCAGCATCTCGCCTTCCAACTCGGCCAGGAACTCTTCGGTGATGTATTGCGCGTCGTCGCCGCGGCCCACGGCCGCATAGGAGCGGGCATGGGCGGCGGCCTCGGCCTCGATGCCGCCGCGGATCGCCTTGCGGATCGTCTCGGGGGTAATGCCGTGCTGGCGATTGTAGGCCTCCTGCATCTTGCGGCGGCGGCCGGTCTCGTCGATCGCCCGCTGCATCGAATCGGTGACCTTGTCGGCATACAGCATCACCTTGGCGTTCACGTTCCGCGCGGAGCGGCCGATGGTTTGCATGAGCGAGGTTTCGCTGCGCAAGAAACCCTCCTTGTCGGCATCCAGGATCGCCACCAGGGAGACTTCCGGCAGGTCCAGCCCTTCCCGCAGCAGGTTCACGCCCACCAGGACGTCGAAATCTCCTTGCCGCAAGTCGCGCAATAGTTCCACGCGCTCGAAGGCGTCCAGCTCGCTGTGGAGCCATTTGCAGCGCACGTCCTGCTTGCTGAAGTAGGCGGCCAGGTCCTCGGCCAGGCGCTTGGTGAGCGTGGTGACCAGGACGCGTTCGCCCGCGGCGGCCCGTTGGCGGATCTGTTCCAACAAGTGGGGCACCTGGGTGCGTGCGGCGGCCACCTCGATCTGCGGGTCCAGCAGCCCGGTGGGCCGGATCACCTGCTCGACCACGCGGCCGCCGGTCTTCTCCAGCTCGTAGGGGCCGGGGGTGGCCGAGACATAGATCGTCTGCTTCGGCCGGCCTTCCCATTCCTCGAAACGCAAGGGCCGGTTGTCCAACGCGCTGGGCAGGCGGAAACCGTGCTCCACCAGCGTCACCTTGCGATTGTGGTCGCCCGCATACATGCCGCGGATCTGCGGCACCGAGACGTGCGACTCGTCGACGAACAGCAGGAAATCGTCGGGAAAGAAGCTGAAGAGCGTGTCGGGCGGCGAGCCGGCGGGCCGACCGCTCAAGGGCCGGCTGTAGTTCTCGATCCCCGGACAATAGCCCACCTCCTGGAGCATCTCGATGTCGAAGCGCGTCCGCGCACTCAGCCGATGCGCCTCCAACAGCTTGCCCTGGTCCTTCAATTGGGCGAGCCGCTCCTGAAGTTCCTTCTTGATGTCGTCCACGGCCTGATGGATGCGCTCCTCGGGCATGACAAAGTGTTTCGAGGGGTAAATGAACAACTGCTCCCGGCGTTCGATCACTTCGCCGCTCGTCGGGTTGATCACGGCCAGTTGTTCCACCTCGTCGCCCCAGAACTCGAAGCGGTAGGCGATCTCCTCGTAGGTGGGCCAGACCTCCACGCAGTCGCCGCGAACGCGGAATTTGCCCCGCTGAAACTCGAAGTCGCTCCGCTCGTATTGGATGTCGACCAGCTTGGCGAGCACGTGGTCGCGATCGACGCTCTGGCCCAGTTCCAGCCCGACCATCATCGCCCGGTAGTCCTCCGGCGATCCCAGGCCGTAGATGCAGGAGACGCTGGCCACGATGATCGTATCGCGGCGGCTGACCAGGGCGCTGGTGGCCGCCAGCCGCAAGCGGTCGATCTCCTGGTTGATCGAGGCGTCTTTCTCAATGTAGATGTCGCGCTGCGGGATGTAGGCCTCGGGTTGGTAGTAGTCGTAATAGCTGACGAAATAATGAACGGCGTTGCGCGGGAAGAATTCCTTGAATTCCGAGTACAACTGGGCGGCCAGGGTCTTGTTGTGCGACATGACTAACGTCGGCCGCTGCAGCGCCTGGATCACGTTGGCCATGGTGAACGTCTTGCCGGAACCGGTCACGCCCATGAGCACCTGGTGCCGCGTTTCGGCGTGCAGCCCCTCAATCAGCGCGCGGATGGCCTGCGGTTGATCACCGGCCGGCTGGAACGGGGCCACGAGTTCAAACATCGTTGATGTACTCTGCTCTCGGACCCCTCTATTCTACCGCCTCGCCGCGCGTTGGCTATCCTGGCAGCGGCGCCGGCCTTGCCAACGGCTAGGTCTTCCCGGCAATGGCGGTAGATCCCATCGCCAGGCCCGTTTCACGGGCCTTTCCGCCGAAGGCGGTCTTAGGCCCGACATTCATGGACTTGGGCCGAGGAGCAATTTGGTCAATGCGATCTCAACGACAAGCGACGAACGCGCCGCCTGGTGCATGTGGCGAACCAGGTGCTTTGTCATCCGTCCGGGAGTCTGCCGGAGCAGACCACGGAGATCGCCGATTGGAAGGCCGCGTATCGTTTGTTCAGTTGCAAAGAGGCGACGGTCGAGGCCATTGCGGGGCCGCACTGGGAGCAGACGCGTCGGCGTCCGCCAGGCACGTATCTGGTTCTCAGCGACACGACGGAACTGGACTTCGGCGTCCAGCGGAAGATTGCCGGGATGAGCAAGACCGGCAATGGAGGCGGTTGGGGGTTCTTGCTGCATTCGGCGTTGGTCGTGGCGGCGGAGGGCGAGGAGGTCATTGGCCTGGCAGGCCAGAAGATCCGCTATCGGATGGCGAAACCATGGGTAGCGTATTCAAGAAGAGCGCAAGCAAGCCGCTGCCGGTCGGGGCGAAGATCATCGTCCGCAAGGGGCAACGACTCGCCCAATGGCAAGACGCGAACGGCGCCGCGCACCGCGGCCGAGGATCGTATCACCGTCGAAGTCGGCACCTACGCCGCCAAGTATCGGGACGGCTCGGAAATCGTCCGCAAGGCGGCGACGGGCTGCCGAAGCTGCCGTAAGTGCTTGCCCCGTCAACGAAAACAACCCGCCGACAAGCGCTGTCAACGGGTTGCAAGAGGGGTGGCTGAGGGGATTTGAACCCCCGACTTTCAGATCCACAGTCAGTTCCACGAGTCGGACGATGGGGCCGTGCGGCAGCCTACGAACGAAGACGAGTTCACCGAAGTCCTTGTCCTCGGTCACCAGCACACGCTCATCTTGAAGTGCCAGACCAAGTAGCCGTTCGTCGCTGGCCCTGGGGTCGACGGCCACGGCCGACAACATGTCATGCCCTCTTCCGGCAAGGAAAGTTTCCAGCGAGCGCGACGACACGCAGACGTCGAGCAAGAACTTCATGAGGCATGGGCCCCCGCAATGCGTTCTTGCACTTGCTCACCTGCCATCGACCGATGCGCGTAGGCCAAACACGCCTGGATATCGGCTGGTTCCAGGAACGGATACTCGCGAAGCAACCGGTCGGGAGTGTCTCCTGCCGCCAGCATTCCGAGCAG
>JBEKZQ010000257.1:0-9046 GCA_049509675.1 Thermoguttaceae bacterium
ACGCAACGCTCGCCCCAAGAACGCCATGCCCGCTCCCAGGCGGTCCAGCGCGTCGCCGATCAGGCCCTCCTCCGCGGCAGCCTGGTCCGCATGGAACGAACCTGCGGAAAGAAGAACTGCCGCTGCCAACGGGGCCAGAAGCACCCGGCCCTGTGCCTGGCGATCCGCTTGGGCAACCAGCGGAAGATGATCTATATTCCCCATGCCTTGCAGGACACCGTCCGTCGCTGGGTCGAGACCGGCCAAGAGGTGGACGAATTGTTGGATGCCATTTCTCAACAGTGTCTGGAAACGTTCCTGGCCCAGAAAAAAGAAACTCTTGCCCGCAAACGAAAGGAGAAACCGCCATGATGGCCCGATTCCACGGCTACATCGACAAGCGTGCCATTCGGGTCAGAACTGTTTTCAGCTCGGCCCCCCACAGTGTTTCAGAAAAGACCTTCCTGCTGGATCCGAATAACGATCGCCAGAAAGCCGCTGGCCCCGCCAGTGCTCTCTTGCGATCGATCAGGCGACGGTGTTTCCCGGCTACGTCAACCCAGCAGAAGCACTGGCGGAGCGCACCCAGCGAGACGTTCGTGCGGTTGGCAACCGAGTTAACGAAACACACTTGACAAAAACGGCCGGATCGCTAACGATCATAGAAGCAAGCACAGTGGCCCTTGCGGCCGCTGCGCAAAGATCCTCGGGGCGGACGACGGTGAAGTCTCCTTGGCGGAGACCGATACGGTGCTGGGAGTCGTCGCCTCGAGGCATTTTTTTCACCCGCAGGAAACCTTCCATGAAAGTTGTGCAATACGAACAGGTCGATGCCGCGCCGGTGGCGGCGGAAGGCGCCAACGGATGCCGCATGCGCTGCCTGATCGGACCGGACGACGGCGCGCCCAGCTTTACCATGCGGCAATTCGAGGTTGCCCCGGGCGGCAATACGCCGCGGCACGCACACGCCTATGAGCACGAGGTCTTCGTGCTGGAAGGCGCCGGCGTGGTTTGGGACGCCGGCGGCGAGCGGCCCTTGCGGCCCGGCACGGCCGTCTTCGTGCCTCCCAAGGAAATGCACCAGTTCCGCAATACGGGTCCCGGGCCGCTGAAATTCCTGTGCCTGATCCCCCATCCGTTGCGCGGCATGACGGAACCGTGCGCGGCGGCCTGTGGCTGCGAGTGATTCTTGTTGGTGAGCAACGACAATGGCCGATCCAGCTTCCGAAATCGCCAGGCTCCGCGAGCAGATCCGCCACCACGACCACAAGTACTACGTGGAAGCGGCTCCGGAAATCTCCGATTCCCAGTACGATAAGTTGCTGGAGCGTTTGAAGCACCTCGAAGCCGAGCATCCCCGCCTGGTCACGCCGGACAGCCCCACACAGCGCATCGGCGACGAGCCGGTCAAGGAACTGCCGCAGGTCGCGCACCGAGTGCCGATGCTGTCGATCGAGAACACCTACAGCATCGGGGAAGTGGAGCAATTCGCCCAGCGGACCGCGAAACTGCTGCACGGCGAGTCGATCCAATGGGTGGTGGAACTGAAGATCGACGGCGTGGCCGTGTCGCTGGTCTACGAGAACGGCCTGCTGGTGCGCGGCGTCACGCGCGGCAACGGCCTCTTGGGCGACGACATCACGCACAACATCCGCACCATCCGCGACGTGCCGCTGCGATTGCGGGGCGACGATCCGCCGCCCGTGCTCGAAGTCCGCGGCGAGATCTACATGACCAACTCCGATCTCGTGCTGTTGAACGAGGCCCAGCAGCGGAAGGGCGAGAAGCTCTTCGCCAACACGCGGAACGTCACCGCCGGCAGCGTGCGACAGCTCGATCCGCGCGTCTCGGCCGAGCGCCGCTTGCGTTTCTTCTGCCATTCGGTGGGCGATACTGAGGGCCTGAAGGCGCAGACGCACATGGATTTCCTCCGGGAAATGCAGGGCTACGGCGTGCCGATCACCCCGCAGGTCCAGTGTTTCCAGTCGATCGCCGCGGCCATGGCGCATTGCGAAGAGCTGATCGGGCGGTTGCACGAACTGGATTTCGAGATCGACGGCCTGGTGCTGAAGGTCGATAGCTTCGACCAGCGGCGGCGATTGGGCACGACCTCCAAGAGCCCCCGTTGGGTGATCGCCTACAAGTTCGAGAAGTACGAGGCCACCACGCGGGTCAACGCCATCCGCGTGCAGGTGGGCAAGACGGGGGCCGTCACGCCGGTGGCCGACCTGGAACCGGTCGAACTGGCCGGCACGACCGTCAGCCACGCCAGCCTGCACAATGCCGACGAGATCGATCGCAAGGACGTTCGACCCGGCGACGTGGTGGTGGTGGAGAAGGCGGGCAAGATCATTCCGCACGTGGTGCGCGTGGAGGCCACCGAGCGCAAGAGCCCGCTGCCGAAATTCGTTTTTCCCCGGCAGTGTCCCGAGTGCAGCACGGAACTCGTCAAGGACGAGGGCGGCGTCTACATCCGCTGCCCCAATCCGGCCTGCCCTGCCCAGATCAAGGAGCGGATCCGCTACTTCGCCGGCCGCAACGCCATGGACATCGAGGGCCTGGGCGACGAGCTTGTCGACGAGCTGGTTCGCCGAGAGTTGGTTCGCGGCTACGGCGACATTTTCCGACTGACCGTCGATGACTTGCTGAGCCTCAAGTGGGAGTTTCCGTGGGGGACTGAAGTTGCCGAGAAGATAGTGAGCGGAATCGAGGACACAAAAAGTTATGGCCTTGCCTGGTTCCTGCAGGCTTTGTCAAGAGGAGACATACCGGGACGTCAGGCCGCGGCGTTGGCCCACCGTTTTGCTTCCATCGACGCGAGTATGACCGCAACGATTGAGGACCTCGCCGCAATACCCGGCGTCGGTCCTGTATTTGCACCGGACATTTACGAGCAACTCCATCAGGTTATTGGCGAGGAGACGATCGCCGATCTCAAGACCGTCGGGGTTCAGCTTGACTTCAAGCCGGCCGTTTCGGAGATCCACGCGGCCCCCTCGCGCCGAGCACCGCGAATGAACGATGTCGGACGCTTTGGGGTTGAAGACTTCAAGAGTCGCCTTCGTTATTTTGCCGTTGGAGTAAAAGAAACCATCGCAGATACGAACGGCAAGAAGCGAACTCGCAAGAAAGGAGTAAGCGGATTAGGGGAAACGCGGGTCGATAAATTGGTCGACGAGGGCTTGGTCAAGAACTATGGCGACCTGTACCGTTTGACGGTCGATTCGCTGAAGGGTCTGCGGCGGATCGAGGGTTTCACGAGAGCTGGGGCCGAGAAGCAGTTGGAATTCATTAGTAACAGCAAGGGTCGCGGACTGGCGCGCCTCCTGAACGCGTTGTCGATCCGTCACGTTGGGAACCGGGTCGCAACCGTCTTGGCGGCGCGCTTTCGCTCCATGCATGAATTGATTGCTGCAAGCGCCGATGAAATCGGCGATACCTTTGAGATAGGGCCAATCATCGCGAAAAGCGTCTACCAGTTCGTCCACAAGAATCCGCTCCGACCGGATCCGATTGAGGACCTGAAGAACGTCGGAGTGAAAATGGAAGCCACTGGCGCCCTTGAATCGCGCCCTTTGGAGGGCAAGACGCTTGTTGTCACGGGCACGCTTTCGGGATACAGCCGCGATGAGATCAAAGAGACAATTGAGCGCCACGGCGGGCGCGCCGCATCCAGCGTGTCAAAAAAGACCGATTATGTGTTGGCCGGAGAGAACCCGGGGAGTAAACTTGCCAAGGCAAAGGAACTGCGCGTACCAGTGATCACCGAGGAGCGATTTCAGAAGTTGCTCCGAGGCGAAGCATGAACAGCGGCGCTCGCAGGCGTCTCGATTTGGCCTGTGGTTCGACGCGAGTTAGCTGGCCGCCAGCACGATCAAGAGCGGCACCACGGCCTCCAACCATTCGTCGGGAACTCGCTCCCGTAGCCATGCTTCTAAAGCACGGGCCTAATACCGCCTACGGCGGAAAGCCCGATGAATCGGGCTGGATGCAAGCGGCTCAGGCGTTCCGGCGAAGTCTCCAGATTCCAAACGCCAACGCGCCCGCAAGCAGCATGGCGATGCCACCGGGCTCAGGGCTCGCTGCGCTACTTGCAACACGGAAACCGAAGGAGTAGTGCTCGGACGCCGGGTCGGTGCCGTCGCGGGTGGACGAGGCCAGGGAGCCCGAGTAGGCGTTGAACGACCCGCCACGCAAACCCCGCGACGAACCGGTGAAAGGCGTCTCGTTCCACTGCCAAACCTCGCCGCCTTGGTCGTACGTGCCATAGGGCCCGGGAGATGAGGAAAATGCCCCAACCGGCGTCAAATAGTTTGTCGGGTCGGTGTAACCGTTATTGTAGTAGTTGGCGTTGTTGCCCGTGTCGGGCAGCGTGTTGCCGGGCACCGTGTTGCTCTTCGTAGGATAGGTCCAATAACCCGCGTTGGTGCCGCCTCCTTTGTAGTACGCCGACTTATACCATTCGTTCTCCGTGGGGATGAAATAGGTAGCACCGGTGTTGCGGGTTTCCGTCATCAAATTCGTGGTGTCGCCGTTGAGCGTGTAGGCCCCGGTTTCCGTCGTGCCGTTCCCCTCAGGCTCACTTGGCTGGCCATTTTGCAGCCAGTTGCAGAGCCGCGCGGCATCACCCCATGAGACGTAATTGACCGGGAAACTGCCGTTCTTGGTGGTCGAGTAGCTATAAGTGCCCGAACTGAGGGTCCGAGAAATGCCGCAACCATACGACGTATCCGTTGCCATGCTCGAGTTGTACAAGCCGTATGGGTCGCCCGATTTGGCCACGGCATTAAGAAACGCGGCGTACTGGCTGGTCGTGACGTCGTACTTACCCATCTGGAATGTATAGCTGACCGCCCCGTAGCCGGTCGTATCGGCCGTGTTGCCCGGATCGCCCACGGTCACCATCGCCATAGTGATCGTGCTGGCCTCGGCGGACAGCACGCCCGCGGCTGCCACGGCCGCCGCCAGGATCATCATGTTCAGCGTGTGCTTCATCGTTGTTCTCCCCTTTTTGCTATCGTAGGACGGATTGCCAATCCGTCTGGTTTCCAAGGACGGATTGGCAATCCGTCCTACAGCCTCACGTACTCATCTCGCTCCGCGAGATGTCAAACCTCTCGCGGAGCGAGAGGAGTACATTCGATCCTTAGTGGCGGAGTCAGTTGCGCCGGGGGACAAGCCAAGACAGAGCAGAGAGGAGACTTTAGGCAGCCCCCGGCGCGGTTCGCTAGACATCCGCACCGACAAAGTCGCGAAAGACGACCCATTCCTGGGCAAAACGCCCGCTCCTGGTTGATCCCCCACACGCCCGATTCGTTGGCGGATCAGGAGTTCGCGTTCGCGCTGCCTCGTCTTTTTGGGCTATTTGTGACAATCGGGGAGCACAAAAGCCAAATGTATCAGAATTCGGTCATTCTGTCCAGCGATCGGCAAAAAATTTCTGAGAAATTTGCCAAGAAAACTGCAAGGTTGCGATGCGCGGCCAACCGCGAGTCTCAGGCGCCAGCGGTCCATGTTCGCTCTTTGCAGCTAACCATCGGTCCATGCAGATGACAGGGCATTACTCGTTCCTGGCGATGCGCAAACCTAAGTTGACGCAGCGACTGTCGGGCGTGTTCCAGTTGCGGAAAGACGAGCGTGGCCAGAGCGGGAAGCTGTTCCAGCCGCCGCCCCGACGCACGCGCCGGGTCCCGGAGTCGGGGCCTGGGGGGTCGTCCACGGGCGATCGGGAATAGTAATCCTCGCCGTACCAATCCGCGCACCATTCCCATGCGTTGCCGTGCATGTCGTGAAGCCCGAATCGGTTGGGCGGGAAGCTGCCGACCGGGGCCGTGAAGCGGTCGTCTTCGCCCTGGAGAACCATGAGGTTCTGCACGGCCGGAAATGCGGTCCTTCCCTTATCGCTGGTCACCTTGGCCACCTTGGCTAGGCCCTCGGGATCGTCGCCATTGGAATACCGCGTGGTTGTTCCCGCGCGGCAGGCGTACTCCCATTCGGCTTCGGTCGGCAAGCGGCAGGTCTTTCCCTCCTTACGGCTGAGCCACTGGCAGAATGCCACCGCATCGTTCCAGGTCACGTTGAGCACGGGATGGTCGTCGGTTTGAGGGAAGCCCGGATTGCGCCAGTTGTATCGAGGCTTGCGTCCCTCGCAGTGGCCGCTCTTGGGATTGTAACCCCAGCCGCCCTTTCGGTCCTTCTCGGCCTCCGTTTTGTAGCGAGTGTCCTTGACGAACTGCCGGAAGTTGTCAACAGTGACCTCATGGACGCTGAGTAGTTGCCGGAGCCGGACAAAGGCCCGCATGATCTGGATGTTGACCTCGACAGCCCGTGAGCTTCGCAGGACGCTGGACAGCATGGCCACCCCTTGCTCGGTGAAGGCATAGGGGAGGTACTTGCGATGTTGTCCGCGGCCGCTCTTTAAGATCACAGTTTGTGATCTCAAATCTTGAATTTGTTCGGATGCTCGCCGCCCCCCTTACCCCGCCCCGGCGCCGCGGTCCGAGGCGTCCTGATCGCGCTGATAGAGGGCCAACACCGACTCGAACGTGCCGCTGGAAATCTGCCATACCGGCTGCTCGTCGCCATGCGCGTTGCAATGCGTGGTCAGCAGGCGATACATGAACTTGAAGACGTGCCGCGGCACCCGCAACGTGCCCAGCGCGTCCTTCAAACGCTGCTCGCTGACGGCCGGCTCAAAGAGCTTGGCCAGTCCGGGCGATTGGTTTTGGCCGGCGCAGGCCTTCAGCCGCGCGTTGGCCAGGTCGAACAGCGACTGGCCGGTCCACTGGAGGGAGCGGACGAGATTCTGCTTATCGAGCCGGGCCCGCTGATGAAAATCGGCCGGCTGCCGGTCCAGCAAGCGTTCCAACTCGCTGGGGAGCAGCAGTTTGATGCCCAGGCCCGGGTGTTTGAGGAACTTGTTGTCCAGCATCGGCCAGACCAGCGCCTGCATGAGGTCCGTGGAGCCGTTGACCAGATACGGCTCGTCCACGCGGTCGACCAGCACCAGCAGCCCGTCCAGGCGGAGCGAACGCAAGAGCCCTTGCAGTTTGGCCAGCAGTTCGTAGCGGTCATCGGTCCGCTGGGCCGACGGCAAGGGCTGGCCGATAAGCTCGCGGCCGGCAAATTTCATCAGCAGCCGGCGGAGCAGATTGGTATTATGGCTGAGGACCCGCGTGCTGCGGACAATCCGCCGCGCCTGCCAATACCATTTCGCCCAGCGCAGGCCGTGCGGGAGCCATCCGGCGGCCAGCGCAACGAGCATCCACTGGCAATACGCGACGCGCCACTGCCATTTCCAGGTCAACCAGCCGGCCAAGACTGCCAGGAGCATGGTGACGGCAATCCCGACGCCGAGCGACCATTTCGCCCGCCACGTGGGAAAACGCAGCTTGCGGCGCACCTGGTGCCAGCGGGTTTCCACGTTCTCGGCCGTCGACTGGTCGTAGCAGGCCGCCAGGAGCAGCAGATCGCGGCCTTGCGGCCGGTCGAGCGACTCCACCGGCAGCGGCTCGTCGCGCGCGGCCGGGTGCCGGACCTGCTTGACCCCCAAGACGCGATCCACCAACTGGGTCACCGCCAGGGCCAGGACCGCATCGATGTGGTCCCAGAGCCGCCATTGGCCCAGGGTCCAGTCCATCCGCCGCCGCCAACGGCTGGAGAATCGCTCGCGGAAACGGTCCAGAAACGGATTGAAGTCGTCGTACTGGACCACGAATACCTGCCGGTCGGGATGATCGGCGTTGTAGTCTTCCAGCCGCCGGGCGATCTGCATGCGGACCGCCGTTTTGCCGGAGCCTTTCTCGCCGAAGACCACGGCCGTGGCCGGCTCGGAAGGGTCGCCGTAGATCTTGTCCCAGGCCGGATGATAGACGGCGCGGATGCAGGCCCCTTTGAAGACCAGGTCCGTTTGCGCATCTTCGTCGGCAAAGGGGTTCGAGCCGATGCCGTGGTGTTCCAGGAATTGTTGTATTCTCATCCCTGTCTTCTATCAATGAAAATAAAAGAGCACCCACAGGAAAATGCCCATCAACAGCACCACGGCCATGGACAACAGCAGGACGATGGTCAACTGTTGATTCTTGGACCGCGCGGACCGATGCCGGGGCGAATCGTGTTTGACCGCAACCTCGCTGGACGCTGCCACGGCGCCGGCGGCAGCCGACTCGACGAAAGACAGGGGATCATTGCCGCGCAGTTGGGGAAAGATCGTGCCGGCCTCCTGCCAGTCGCGCCAACCTTCGCGCCACACGAGCGAATCGGCGCTCACCCGGCCTTCCGCCAGCCAGGTGCGCATCAGATCGCCGGGGGCCGGCCCGAACTGCCCGCCCGAGGGCGGACGGACGTACCAAATCATCTGCGGCGCTTCATTGAGCGGGTCCGGAGTCGCCGGCGTGGTCGCAGCGGGCGGGGTAGAGGGCGGGATCGCCACCGGCAGCGAGGCCCCTTGCGGCGCCAGCGGTTGGGCCTGGTACTGCGGCGCCGCGACGGTCGGGTACTGAGGCGGCGTGGCCACGGCCAGCGGCGCGGCCGCGACGGCGTGGATCTCCAGGGGCTCGACGGGGGCATGTGCGCCGGCCGCAACCGCCGGCTCGACAGGGGGCAGGGCGACCGTCTCTTCCGCGTGGGCCGCCTCTTCGATTTGCGAGACCATCAGGTTCGTGCCCGAATCCTCGCTCGACTCGGCGGGCGAGTGTTCGCTTGCGTGCTCTTTGCCTTTCGAGGCAGGCCGGGTGCTTTGGGTGGGGATCTGGAATTTCGCGCCGCAGTACGGGCAAATTCCCCGCCTGCCGGCCTGAAATTCCTTGACGTTCAGTTTATGTCCGTTCGGGCAATAAAAGCGAATACCCATTAGTCAACAAGCCGAGCCAGCTTAGGGGTTCACATCTTGGGGTTTGGAGGCAGCCAACCCCGCTATTATAGCGTGGTTCTTCAAGCGGCGGAACTGGCTAGTGGTCTGTCCAACTTGAGTTTACGGGTGCCACGGTTGGCTTGTCCAACCGTGTTTCCAGCACTGCTGGGCAAGCCGGGCACCGACCGGAGGTTGGTCGTGGCACCCAACCGGTAA
>JBEKZQ010000258.1:0-9041 GCA_049509675.1 Thermoguttaceae bacterium
GTTCATGGCTGGATCTCGGCGTTTGTAACAGATGGAGGGGATTATCGTAGGACGGATTGCCAATCCATCCCTTTCTTGTAAGACGGATTGCCAATCCGTCCTACCGGCAATTGGCAAAGTCGTTGTTTTGCGGCTCCTCGTGCAATGGCGATCAGAACAGGCCGGCGATGCGGGCCAACACCGCGGCGCGGACCCGCCGCAAGGAATGATACACGCGGGGATGACAGCGCATCAGGTAAGCGCTCAGCCGCCGGCGCCGGAGCGGCCAGCCGCTCGCGTCGGCCGGATGCGGCAGCAACGGATCGACCGCCGCTCGCTGCGGCCGGCGCACGTCTTCGCCCAGGGCGATCGACTTGTAGAGCATGGTGGTGAGGAACTCGTAATCGGGGCCCTGGATCTTGGGCTCGTAGGTGTTCCGCCGGAAATCGCTGTGGCTCTTGATCAGGTGGATGCCGCGCTGGGCGCCCCAGGCGTACAGGTCGCTGCCCGGGTGCGGCGTGTAGAAGGCCGGCGAGCAGTGGTAGGGCTGGATCTCTTCCAACATGCTGTAGGTCTCCAGGACTTCTTCCTTGGTTTCCGTGGGCAGGCCCAGCATGTAGTTGGCCCAGATCTTGATGCCGCGCTCGCGGCAGATCTTGGCGGCCAACAAGTTCTGCCGGCGGGTGCAACCCTTGCGAAGGAACTTCAGCACGCGGTCGGAGCCGCTCTCGAAGCCGATGATGAACAGCCGCAGGCCGGCCTCGTACAAAGCATCGACCATTTCCGGGTTGCGGCAGATGATGTCGGCCCGGGATTGGCCCACGAACGGCTGCCGGAATCCTTCCGCGCGGAGCCGGCGGCAGAACTCCAACACCCAGGCGCGATCCTCCGTAATGCAGTCGTCGTGGATCATGAACGAGTTGAAGTGCAGCTTTCCTTCCAGGTACGCGAGCTCCTTGACGACGTTCTCCACGCTGCGGCGCCGCACCTGGGGGCCGAAAATCATCTTCTCGGCCGGTTGACAATCGCTGCAATTGTAGAGACAGCCGCGGCCGGCGATCAACGTCACGAAAGGCGGGGGCAGAAAGGCCACGAACGGCGCCTCGGCCGAGCGGAACAGATCGCGGTCGGCCCAGGGACCGTCGTCCAGGTTCTGCATGCGCCGGCCTTGCACCACGCGCGGCAGCGGTTTGCCCGCGGCCAGGTCGGCCAGCAGGCGGGGAAAGGTAGTCTCCCCCTCGCCCTGGACGATCACGTCGAAGCAATCTTCCCGTTGGAGTTCCTCGGGACAGATCGAGGCGTGCGGTCCGCCCACGAAGATGCGGGCCTCCGGTCGCCGGGCGCGGATCGAGCGCGCCGAGCGCAGCACGGCGTCGTAATCGACGCTCATCATGGTGATGCCGAAGGCGGCCGCCCCGCACCCCGCCGCCTGCCGGGCGAAATCGTCCCAGCCGGTCATGCGGCGCAGGTCCAGGAGCACCACCTCATGTCCCGCCTGCTTGGCGGCGCTGGAGAGGATCGCCAGGCCGTGGTTCATCCACGAGCCTTCGTTGCCCACGAGCGAATTGAAGCCGCTTTCGGTAATCCCCGGGTAGACCAAGGCGATTTTCATGCGTGTGCTCCGTGATCTTCTTTACGATTTACCCATCGGCGCCGGGCGGAACTGCTTGCGACGGCTGAGTTTGGGCGCCACTGCTGGCTTGTCCAGCAGTACCCGCCTTCTGCATGATGGAAACGGTCGACCTTGATAATGCGTTGCCAGCGGCCGCAGCGTTTCTTGCGGTTGGCCGACACTGCTGGGCAAGCCAGCCGTGGCACCCGGAGCGGACCCATCGCGCCATGCGAATGGGCAACCGCTTCTCCAAACTCTCCAAACGCGTCGTCAATGCCTCGACGATCGCCTGGGTGTCGGCCAGCCGCGTCTCGCGGTCGGCGACGATGCCTTCCAGGCTGCCCGCGTGCCGCTGGAGGCTGCGGATCTGCTGGTCGCGTTGGGCGACGACCATTCCCAGGTTGCGGATGTGATTGTCCAGCCCCTGACGCTGCCGGTCGCGCTCGGCGACCATGTTCTCCAGATCGGAAGCCTTGCTTTGGAGTTTCACGATCTGCTCTTGCCGGTCGCCGCAGTATTCGTCGCACAAGGCATGGAGCTTCATCTTGCCCTGGAGGTTCACGATCTGTTGTTGCCGGTCGGCGACGATCTGCTCGAAGTGCCCGATCTGTTCGTTCTTCCGCTGCAAAATCACGCGGCACGCGCGCAGCGCGGCCTCGCCCGCCGTAAGGTTCAGTTCAGCGGCCGGGTTATCCAAGCCGAGACGCTTCGCCGAGCAGGGAGCGTCAGCCTGCTGTTTACCCAGCATCACCAGAAAACTCTGGCAGCACTCCAGCGGCAGCGGCGGGACCACGGCGCCCACGCGGCGGAGACCGTAGTCCGGATACTGCGGCCCGAGCGTCAGCTCGTAGGCGGCCGAATCGTGAAGCATGACAAAGCCGTTGCCGGAGAGCGGGTCGCCGGGAAACGATAACTGACTGACGCCGCAGAGCTGCCGCGAGTCCCACAAGTCCAATGCCACGGCATTCAATTCGGCGGCACGGTACTCGCGCACGTGGCGGCGGTAGAGCGGCGTGCGGTCGTCCCCGCAGGCGCGCGAGTACAGATCGAAATTGGGCGTGCTGAAAATGAACGTGCCGCCTTCGGCCAGCACGCGGAACACGGCTTGCTGCAGCGCGGCCGGGTCGTCGAGATGCTCGATCAGCTCCAGGGCCAGGACCACGTCGAAGCGGCCGGCCCACTCGGCCGGCAGGTCCAAGGCATCGCGCTGGACGAAGCGGGCGTTGGGGAGCCGGCTGCCCGGCCCGCCGCTCCAAACGTCCTGATGGTCCAGGGCCACGATTTCGGCCGCGTCGGCCAAGAGGGCCGTGCCCTCGCCCGCCGCCGCGCCGATTTCCAACACGCGCTTTCCCCGGCACGGCCCGCGCACCAGCGCGTAACGAAACACGGTCATCGCCGAATCGCGCTCAGGCCAGTAGCGCGCCAGGGGCAGGAATTCCAACAGTGGCTCGGTCATTTTTGGTTCCTCCGGGGAAAAGGGGACAGGCACCTTTTGCCGGAACGGCCCTACGGGTGCTTCGCACAAAAGGTGCCTGTCCCCTTTTCCCCTCATCGTTCACCTCGATTACATCACGTCGGCAAAGGCGTGCTTGCTCTTCATGAAGAACACGTAGCCCAATTGAAACACCAGCAACGAGAACAGCAGGCCCAGCATGAGCCAGGTCAGGTTGGGAACGCGGCCCCACATGGCCGCCCCGCGCATCATTTCCACCAAGGAGGTGAGCGGATTGATCTTCAGCAGTTTGCGATACGGCTCGGGCACGTTGGAGATCGGATAGACGATGGGCGTCAGAAAGAACAGCACTTGCACCAGGATCGTCACCGCGTGCGAGATATCGCGCAAGAAGACGCCCAGCGCCGCCAGGAACCAGGAGACGCCCAAGGTGATCAACACCAACGGCACCACCGGCAGCAGCGCCAGCACGATGGTCCAGTGGCCCATGTCCGTCAGCAACAGGATTGCGGCCAACAGGATGACCAGCGACGCGCCGGCCCGCAGCAACACCTGCACCAGGCTGACCAGCGGCAGCACCTCCAGGGGGAAGACGGTTTTCTTGACGAAGCTGGCGCCCTGCAACACCACCATGGGTGCCACGGCCACCGCCTCGCTGAAAATGCTGAAGAAAACCAGGCCGCAGAACAGGGCCAGGGCAAACTTCAGCCGGCTCTCGCCGTTGCCGTCACTCCAGCGGGCCCGAAATACGATCTGGAACACGAAGGTGTAAACCGCCAGGTGCAACAGGGGCGTGCAAAAAGTCCAGGCCAGCCCCAGCAGCGAGCCCTGATAACGCTGTCGCAGTTCGCGCCACGCCAACTGCCAGACCAACTCGCGGTGTCGCCACAGACCGCGGACCGTATGCCGCGGATCGAGATAACGCCAGGCGTTTTCGCCCGCGGCCGAGATCAGCACCGTGGGCGGCCCGGCGGCGTCAGGCAAGAGGGAAGCGTCATGTATGTCGTGGTCGATCATGATTGCCTGCCGATGCTGTGGGGCCAGTCGCCGACGTCCAGCGCCAGCATGCCGCCCAGGGTTGACGTGGAAATGTAGACCCGCTCCCCTTCCGCCAAGAGATAGCAGGGATGGTTCACGGCGGCGCCGGCCAAGCTCAGGCAAGCGGCCGCGCCCGGCTCTTGGTCGATCTGCGGGAAGACGACCAGCGTGTTGGAATCGTGGCAGGTCACCAGCAGTGCGTCGCCGCGGAACGCCAGGCCGTGCGGGGCCCGGGCGGCCAGGGAGGGCAGCGGGATGCTTCGTTTCCAGGCGGCCGAGACGCCATCGAGAACTTCAATCTGATGGTGGCGGAAATCGGCCACGTAGGCCTCGCCCGCCCGGAAGGCCACGTCGGTGGGCAGCCAGCCCGGCCGGGGCGCGACGCTCCGCCCCTGGCGGGCCGATTCATCGGCAAAGACCTGCAAACCGCCCACGCGCGAGAAGATCCAAAGCTTGCCGTCCGGGGCGTAGCGGGCCAGGAACGGCTGGGCGCCGAGTTGCGCGTGGGCCAAGAGCGGCTCCAGCCTGCCGTCGGCCGCAACGGCCGCGATCCGCCCGGTGGTATAGTCGGCCGCGACGATCCCTCCGCCCGGCCGCAGTTCGAGCCCCACCGGATCGTACAACTCCTGGGTCGCAAAGCCCTTTTGCGTCCAGGGTCGCACCAGGCGGCCGCGGCGGGTGATTTCCTGAAGCGCATGATGAAAGAGATCCGCCACCAGCAGGTTCCCGTTGTCCAAAGGCACTATCCCGCGCACGTTGCGGATGCCGGCGCGGAAGGCGTCGTCCGGCTGCCACTCGGCCGCCAGCTTGAGCTCCAGCCCCAAAAAGTCTCCCTCTCCCGTCGGGAGAGGGCCGGGGTGAGGGGAACTGGTTAACGTCCCCGGCTTCGTGCCAGCGCCGGTCGCTGCGACCAACCTTCGGTCGTTGCCCGGCTTGTCCGGCAGAACGGGGAAAGCACTGGCAGAGCCAGTGGCACCCGCCCCTGTGCCACCCACCCGCGCACAACAGGCGCCGCTGGTTTCACCCATCTTCAGATACAGGCCCAGGACTTCATCGGGCGGGCCGTCGGCCGCCAGTCGGCCGTTGGCGAAATAGAGCACACGCGAGCAATACCGCCGCACGGCGCCCAGGTCGTGCGAGCAGATCAGCACGGTGCTCCCCTGGGCCAGCAGGGCTTCGATCCGTTGGAAACACTTGGTCTGGAAGAACACGTCGCCCACGGAGAGGATCTCGTCGATCAGCAGCAGATCGGCCCGCAGGTGCAGCGCCAGGGCCATCGCCAATCGCGCGAACATGCCGCTGGAATAGGTTTTTACGGGCTGGTCCAGGTATTCGCCGATGTCGGCGAAGGCGATGATTTGCGGGATCAGGGCTTCCAACTCGGCCCGCGACAGTCCGAAGACCGAGCCGCTGGTGCAGAGGTTCTCCCGCCCGGTGAATTCGGGGTCGAAGCCGATGCCCAGTTCCAACAGCGGAAAGACCGTTCCCGTGCGGCGGACTTCGCCTTCGGTGGGCGCCAGGATGCCGGCGAGGACCTTCAAGAGCGTACTCTTGCCGGCGCCGTTGCGGCCCACGATCCCCACCTTTTCGCCCCGCGCGATCTCGAACGACACGTCGCGCAGACTCCAGTGCTCGTCGTAGTAGGCGCGGCGGCCACCGAACAGGGCCTGTTTGAGCCGATCGGCGGGCCGGGCATACAGGCGATAACACTTGCCCAAGCTCGAAGCGCGGATCACCACCGGACGCGCGGCGGGGGGTGTTGTGCTTGGCATTGAGCCCCCCTCTCCCTTTGGGAGAGGGACCGCAAGCGGTGCCCGGGGTGAGGGCGCACGCAGTTGGAACCCGCTTGTTATGGCCACTTTGCTGGAAACCGCCCTCATCCCGGCCCTCTCCCATCGCGTCGCAAGCGACGCGCGGGAGAGGGGGACATTACTCTTATCTTTCATCCTTCACCTCCGCCGGCGCGTCGCACCAGCCGCGCGCTGAAAATTCCCAGCGTCACGCCGTTGGTAATGCACGGATCGATCCGCAAGCGGTCGATGGCTTGGGAGCGCACCGTGGGATCGCCGACGCTGGGCACCACGCTGATCGCCTTGAGGTCCAGCAGATAACGGCGTCGGCCCGCGTGTACGCGAAAGCCTTCGGAAACGCAGGCCCGATCGCCGTGGAGCCAGATGATCTGGCCGTGGCCGGGATGGGAGGCATACAGGTCGAATTCCAACAGTTCCAGGCCGGCGGAACGGGCCTGCTCGGGCAGGTGCAGAATGAACTGCGGGTCTTTTTTCCGCGACACGCCGCCGGCCAGCGCGCCGCGGATGTCGCGCGCGCGGCTGGGCGAGAGGTTCTGGGCCGCCATCGCGCGGCAGGCAAAAAGCGTCTCGCCCGCCGGCACGGAGCCAGCCATCGCATACAGGCTCAACTCGCGAGGCAAGCGGCTATCGCTCAGCGGCCGCTCGAACCCCAGTGAGAAACTGGGGTTGCGAAACCGCTGCTGCGTGTCGCGCCGCTTGGCGCGCAGACGTTTCGAGCGGGCAATCATGGCCGCCGCCCGCGCGATGGCCAGGGCCATAACAAGCGCCCGCCGCGGTCCGCCCCGCAGCGAGCCGAGGGCAAAGATCGCTTCCTGCCATAGCAGCCGCAGCCACCAGCGGCGCAAGTCCTCGCGTGGGCGCAGATTCTTGTACATCGACAACAGGCGGTTGCGGAAGCCGGTGATGAAATAGTTCCGCCGCTCCCAGGCCGAGGCCTTGCGGGTGCTGCCGCGCTCGTGATAGGCCAGGGCCGCCGGCTGGTAATAGCTTTGCCAGCCGGCCAGGTTCAACCGCCAGGCCAGGTCGATGTCTTCGCAATAGATGAAGAAATCCTCGTCGAAATACTCGTCCTCGTAGCGCACGCTTTCCAGGGCGGCGCGGCGATAGCAGGCCGCCGCCCCCGAGGGGCCGAAGATCAGCTCGGCCGTTTCCCACTGCGGTCCGTCGGCGACCCATTCGCCGCGGTCCGCGGGAAAGCAGCGGTGGAAGCCGATGCCGGTCGAGTCGAGGAACTGCGACGGCTTGCCGTCGACCAGTTTCCGCAGTCGGCCGGAAACGCCGCCGGCCTCGGGATGGGCCTGGAACATCTCGGCCACGCGTTCGAGAAAGTCGGGCTCCAGGAAACAATCGAAGTTCAGGCACAGCACGTACTCGCCCGTGCCGGCGCGGATTCCCAGGTTCTGACCGCGGCTGAATCCCACGTTGCCGCCGGGTTCGATCAGACGCACGTCCCTCTGACTGCGGAGGAACTCCAGCGAGCCGTCGGTCGAGCCGTTGTTGACCACGATGATCTCGATCCCGTCGGCGTAGGTCTGGCGGCGAATGGCCTCCAGACACTGCCGCAGGTAATGCATCCCGTCGTAATGGACGATCACGATCGAAAACATCAAGCGACTCCGAACGAGTGGATCACGATTTGGGCCTGGGACGTTTCGCACGGATCCAGCCGCAGATACTCCAGGTCTTGCCGCCAGCGGCCCAGCACGTCGGGACACATCCGCTGGTGATCGGCGAAGAACCGGCCGTCCACGCGGCAGGCATAGCGGTGCCGGCCGGGCAGGACGCGGAAATGCGTGCTGGAGAGGAAGTACTGTCCCACGCCCGCGTGCCGGCAACGCATGATGAACTGTCCCCAGGAGGTCTGGTCGCAGGTCATTTCCAGGTCGATCCAGCGGAAGTGCCGCAGCGGTGCGGCGACGTGGAAATGGATCTGCGGGTCGTCGCCGGCAGTAACGGCCCCAATGGCCAGGTCGGCTGGCTGCTGAAACCCCTCGGTCCGCAACACCTCTTGCGGAAACAGATCGCGGCGCGTTCCGGCCCGTGCCGCAGAGGTCCGCGCGGTCAGGTACCGCTCGGCGCGATCCACGCGGTAAAGCTGATTGACTTGCAATTCCTTAACCGGGCGGACAAACGGCAGCAGGGCCTCGCTGGCGCGGACCCGCGCGCTTTGCACGGCCGCCCGCGCCCGCAGCGCGCCGGGCAGTTTCGCCAGCATTTCCAGCCGCCACAGCACGATCTTCCATCCCTGCCAGCGGAAGAACAGGCGCAACTCGTCGCTGCGGAGCACCGAGGCCAGGAAGGAGCGCGCGTAGCGGGCGAACAACTCGGCCGGAATGTTCTTCACCACCCACAGCAAGTCGTTGTGCAGAATGTTGCGGATGTGCAAGGCCGAGCCGGTCTCCATCTGCGCGTTGGACACGTGATGGCAGATGGCCCCGGGCACGACGCGGCAATCCCAGCCGCGCCAAAACAACCGCAGGCTGAAGTCCAGATCCTCGTAGCAAAGGAAGAACCGCTGGTCGAATCCGCCCACCTCGCGGAAGGCGCGGGCCCGGACCATCATCGAGCAGCCGCTGACGCCCAGCACCGGCTCGCCGCCGTCGAACTGGCCGTGGTCCTCCGCGCCCGCCCCCACGTTATACGAGCGCAGGTCGGAGCCGAGCACGTGGGCGTGAATGTTGATCCGCCGGCAAAAACCTTTTTGATAGATCCGCGCCCCGACCATCCCCAGCCGCGGATCGGACCGCAGCGCCTCGACTTGCCGCCGGGCCCAATCGGGTTCCACTTCCGTGTCGTTGTTCAAGATGGCCAGGAACTCGGCGTCGCCCGCCGCGCCGGCCCCGTGGTTCACGGCGCAGGCGAAGCCGCGGTTGGCACCGGTCGGAATCCACCGCACTCCGGCGAAACGCCGCACGATCGCTTCCGAGCCGTCGCGGGAATCGTTATCCACCACCAGTACTTCCAGGTCCGGCCACGTCTGCCGGGCCAGGCTCTTGAGCAGCCCCTCCAGATAGTGTTCGCCGCGGTAATTTGGAATGATCACCGCCACTTTGCCGCCTGAATTCCCCTCTCCCCTTGCGGGAGAGGCATCGAGGGCGAGTGAATTACTCCCCTCTCCCCTTGCGGGAGAGGGGTTGGGGGTGAGGGG
>JBEKZQ010000259.1:0-9014 GCA_049509675.1 Thermoguttaceae bacterium
CAACTTGAGTTTACGGGTGCCACGGTTGGCTTGTCCAACCGTGTTTCCAGCACTGCTGGGCAAGCCGGGCACCGACCGGAGGTTGGTCGTGGCACCCAACCGGTAATGTCGAAATGGACAGAACACTAGATCGCAACACAACACTGGCAGAGCCAGTGGCACCCAGAAAAGCAGGGTGGGTCGAGCGCTGGGTGCCACTGGCTCTGCCAGTGCTTTCCATGCCCCAGCCAACTCCTTGACATCCGCCCGCAAATGCTGTATTCTGCTCTTTTCCGTTACGCTCTTGCTGCAACCGCCGCTCCGCAGGGCCGGCCGTGAACCTACCCACCGCCTCTCCCAAGACCGTGTGCAACGTGCTGCTGGCCGTCTTGAAGGCCGACGCCGCCCGGGAGTTCACGCAAAAAGTCTTCGCCGAAAGCGGCGTCGGCCAGTATCGCCAGGCCCTGCAACTGCTCAGTTTCCTCGATCTGCTGGACAGTCGCCGACGGCTGCAAAAAGAGGTTGTCGAGAGCCGTCGCGACTTCACCCGGTTCAAGGCCCTGGTCCGCCAGCGGCTCAAGACGGCCTGCACGGGCGCCCCCGACGGCAGACTTCGCTGCGGCGAGGACGAACTGTCGTTTCTGGGGACCCAACGCCTGGGCAAAGCCGATCTCGGCAAACGCCTGGAATCGCTGCCGCCGATCGAGCAGCACCGGCAGCGGTCCGGCCGCTCGGCGATGATCCGGGCGATGGCGGCCTTGCACGATTTTCTCTTGGACGCCAAGGACCGCGAGTGGCTCGAAGAGGGCGCTGCCGGGACCACGGAAACGCCGCGCCGGGCGGAGACCGGAGGCGCTGCGGCGAAACCATCGGCCGCCGGGCCCAACGGCGGCAAGGAAGCGACGCTGCAGCAGCGGCCTGCTGCGGGCCGACAGACGTGCCTTTCCCCAGCCGCGCCGTGCGGCACGGCCGGCGTCGTATATCACCAATACGTTCCGATCGGCTTTACGGCGGAGCAGGACCCGATCTGCGTGCAACTGTGGCTGGACCGGGAACTGAGCAGCGAGGAACTGGCCCGGGTGGGAAAGCACTTTCTGGCCGAAGCCCGACTGAAGCAGGGCGAGCCGCGTGCAAGTCACGCCGACAGTTCGCGATAGAGTTCGCCGTACCGGCTGAGCATGTTCTCGGCGCTGAACTGGGTGCGGGCGCGCTGCCGGCCGGCGGCGCCGAGGCGGGCGGCCAAGAGCGCATCGTCCAGAAGTTGGTTGGTCCAGCGGGCAAAGCCGGCGCGATGGCCGGGCACGACGAGGTGGCCCGTCACACCGTCGACCACCAGGTCGCGCGTGCCGGCGATATCGGTGGCCACCACGGGAAGTGCGGCGGCCATCGCCTCCAGGATGGCGATCGATTGCCCTTCCACCGCGCTGGTGGACCAAAAAACGTCGCCGTGCGGCAGGAAGCGGGCCACGTCGCCCCGCTCGCCCAGGAACCGCACCTTGTCGCGGATCACCACCTGATCGCGGAAACGCAACAACCGGTCGAGTTCCGCACCGCTGCCCAGCACCAGCAGGTACACGTCGTCGCGGATCACCTTGAGCAGATCGGCGGCCCAGATCGCATCTTTGATTCGCTTGCGGGCCAGCAGCGGGCCCGCCATGAGCACCAGCCGCGACTTTTCGGGCAGTCCCAACTCGGCCAGCAATTGGGGCCGGCTGCTCGTGGGCAGCGGCGCCGGTTCGACGCCGCCGGGCACCACGCGAACCTTCGCGGGCGGCAGCCCCATCTCGGCATACCGATTGCACGCCGCGGCCGTGTCGGTCGCCAGCAGATCACTGCGGCCGGCAGTATAACGGTCGATCGTCTGGGTCAGCCCGTCGGCTGCGGGCTCGGCACCGCGGCGGGTGCTGATGACGCATCGCACATGGCAGGCGCGCGCGGCGGCGTGGCCGTAGGCCTGGGCCGCGCGGGTCCAGGTGTGGATCAGGTCCGGCCGCAATCGTTGCACGTGCCCCCAGAGTTGCCAAAAAGCCTGCGGATCCAGCGGCCAGCGTCGGCCCAGCCCATCGACCGAGATCCCCGGCGCGGCCAGGCCGGCGGCCGACGGGTCGCCGCCATCCAGACTGCACACGTGGACGTCCAGCCCTTGTCGGGCCTGTTCCAGGGCGAGCAGCCGCATCTGGCCCACCGTTCCCGACCGGCGGAGCTCGCTTGTCAGGTGAAGCACGCGGTTAGTGGAAATCAATACAGGTCCTCCCGCTCGCCTTGGATCACACGCTGGAACAATGTTAAGTGTTCGTCGACCATCCTGGCAAGAGAGAACTGCGTGGCGGCGCGGGCGCGGGCAGCGGCACCCAGGCGGGCGGACCAGTCGGACTGGTGCAGAACGCGGAGGATGGCCGCGACCCACGCGGCAGTGTCGTCGCAGGGCACGAGCAGCCCCTCCAGGCCGTCACGGAGCAGCCAGCGGTGGGCGGCCACGTCGGCGGCCAGCACCGGCAATCCGGCCGCCATGGCCTCGGCCACCGCCGTGGAATCTCCTTCCGAGGACGGCGCGAGCCACATGTCCGCCGCAGCCAGAACGCCTTCCAGGGCATCGAACTGTCCGACCAGGACGACGCGGGCAGTCAGGCGGAGCTGGTCGATCCGCTGCTGGAGTGCGTGGCAATTCGCCGCTTCGCCGACCAGCCACAGGCAGGCGCCCGGCCAGAGCTGGACAACCTCCTTCCAGGCTTCCACGAGCTGCTCCAGTCCATGGCCGGGCTCGAGCCGTCCGGCCGCCACGGCCAGCGGCGCGCCGCTGGGTACTTGCAGCAAGACGCTGGTGTCGGCCAGCATGGCCCGCGCCGCCTGCTTCAGTGCGGGCGTTCGGGGCGGCGCGGCGGGCAGGCCGTCGGCCACTTCGTGGATGCGGTCGCGGGGATAGCCGGCCGCCTCCAATTCGCGTTTCAACAGCGGCGTGGCCGCCAGGAAAGCCGATGCCCTGAGACAGGCGTCCTTGATGCGCCGCCCGGCGGCGTTTTCGATCTGGCGGAAGCAATCGCCCGAGCGGCCGGCCCGCCGCGGCCGCAGCACCACGGCAGTCTGCGGGGCGACGGTGCGGACCGCCACCCGGGCCTCGTCGCCAAGCGACGACACATAGACCACGTCGAGCAGCCGGCCGTAGTCCTCCAGCCACCGCGCAAGCGCGCGGAGATAACGCCGCTGGTTCCAGTAGCCGGCGGGTGGAGGAGCGATCCAGGACACCGGCACGTTGCGGCAGCAGGACTGAGCGGGCCAATGCGGTCGCCAGCGCGCGGTGAGGATGGTGGTCGGGCAGCCACGGGCGGTCAACTCGGCGGCCAGGTGGGCCAGCACCGTTTCGGTTGAGCCGGTCAGCGGCCAGAACCGTCGCGTAACGATCGCCACTCGCAGGCCGGTCAATGCGTCGCCTCGCCGCCGAGTTCTGCCGGCTCCAGCCTGGCCACGTAAGGCAGATTGCGGTACATGTCGCGGAAGTCCAGGCCGTAGCCGACGACGAAGGCGTCGGGGATGTCGAAAGCGACGAAATCCGGTTGCATGGCGACCTGGCAGCGGCCCGCCTTGCGGAGCAGCACCGCGCTGCGGACATTGGTCGCGCCCAGGTCGTCGATTTGCGGCAGCAACTCGGAGAGCGTGTGGCCGGTGTCGAAGATGTCGTCGATCAACAGCACTTCCCGGCCGTGAACGTCGCTGGAAAGGACGTCGAGGTTGATGGCCAGGGTTCCCGGTTTGGTGCTCCCGCTGCGATAGCTTCGGGCCTGGACCAGGTCCACCCGCAACGGCATGTCCAGCCGCCGGATCAGGTCAACCAGGAACACGATGCTGCCGATCAGGACGCCGATGATCGTCAGCGGCCGTTGCTGATAATGCTGGCGGATTTCGCCGGCCAGGCGTTCGATGCCTTGCCGCAGTTGTTCTTCGGTGATAAGCGTTTGCATGAGGCCATTCCTTTTTCTACAGGGTTGTCACTCGATCGTCTTAGTGCGGGGGAAGGGGTCGGAACAGGGGAGTCGGCTGGGCCGGGGCGCCTGTGCTGCCCGGTTCGAGCACCTGGATGCTCACGTCGTCCAGGCGGACCTCGCCCAGTCCGGAGAGTACGAAGGTCACGCTGATCGAGCCCGCTTGAGCGGCGAGGCGATACAGCGTGAACTCCCGCCACCCGGCCGTCCTGTCGATCCGCTCGGCCAGGTCGTCGCCGCAGAAGGAATCGACGATCAGCAGTCCGTCAACGCTGCCGGCGAGCGGTTTGGGGATATTGACCCAGCCGTGGATGCACACGAGTTGTCCGGCTTCGACCGGCACCGCGGGACTGCTGATCCACAGAAGCGGCGTTTCGATGGTGGCGGGCGGGTTCTCGGCGTCGACTGCCCGCGCGGTCAAGCGCAGGCCGCGGCTGCCGCTGCGGGCGGCGTCGGCCACCAGGTCGGTGGCCGGCTCGATGATTCGCGGATCGCGATGTTGATAGTGGCGCCAGCCGCTGTTGAGCATGACGCTGAGATCTTCGAAATCACCGCCGGGCAGCCGGTTGGGTCCCAAGTGCGAGGCTGCCACGCGGGCCATCAGGGCCCAGTGCTGGGGGAGCGTGGCGAAGCCGCTGGCGGCCGGACTGGCGACGTTGGATTTCAGTTCCTTGACGGCCAGTTCCCAGCATGCGCGCTGGAGGCCCCGCACGGGCTGCACGGCCTGGCGTGCCAAACGACAGGCGGCCGGGAAGTCGCCGGCGGCAAACCGCGTTTCGCACTGTCGCAAGGTTTTTTGGGCCGCGGCCAGTTCCTCGGCCGGTTTTGCGCGCGGAGGCAGATGTCCGCCCAGTTGCGAAAAGACTTGCGCGGCGTCTTGGATCTGGCGGCCGGCCAGGTAGCGGTGCAGCTCGGCGCCGCGCCGGCCCAGCGGCGCGGCGCGGCGCATGGCGGCCTCGACAATCAGCGGGTCTTGCGCCAAGAGGATCAGGCCGGTCATGGCGAAGTCGTCGAGGGTGACGTGCATGCCGCCCGCCTCCCGCTTGCGCTGCAGCGGTCCCAGTCGGCCCGGCTCCAGCACGTAGGCCAGGCTGGGATCGGGCGTGCCCGGCACCAACAATTCCAACGCGCCGGCGGGCGAAGGCGATACCGCGCACTGCGACCCCGGCGCCAACCAGGTGGGCAGGACCAGCCGGGCCCGATTGACGCGCAGCACGGCGCCGGTGACTTGCGGGTCGTTCGCCTCGGCGCTGGTGACCAGGCTTCCCGCGGCCGCCCACGGCTCGATCATTCCCAGTTCCAGGTTCAGCAATTCGAGCGTGGCCGCCCGTTGCACGGTGTCCGGATCGCCCGCATCCAGGGAAGCGTTGGAGAGCAACAGCAGGCCGCGGCTGCCCGAGGCAATGGCCGTGTAGACCAGCAAGCGGAGTTGCTCCTGGTCGATCATAGCGGGCAAGGGCCGGCCGCCGGCCAACAGCGCCACCTGGCGGCGAATTGCTTCGCTGGGCTGCGTTTGCACGGTGGTCCACACGGGGGTGCCGGGCCGGGCCAACAACGGCTGTCGCCGCACCCAGGTGCCGTAGTCGGCCATGTCCAGGCTGCCGCCCAACGGCCGGCGATCGATCACCAACAGGTCCGCGCAGCGGCTGTAGCCGCGCAGGTCGCTCTGCGGCGCGCAAAGCACGGGGCGGCGGCTGCGGGAGTCGGCCATGCGGACCTGCTCGGCCCAGCGTGCGACCGCCTCCAGGTTCTCGCCCATCAGGCCGCTGCCCAGGTCCCAGGCCAACACCCGGCGGTACTCCGCGCCGATGGGCGGCAGTATCTCACCGCGCCCAGGGTCCAGACCGGGCGGGCGCTGCGGCGGCGGACAAACCAGCCACAAATCCAGCCGATTGGCCTCGTCCAGTAATTCCGGCCCCGGCGGACGCGGCAGCCAGACCGCGTTGAATCCCAACCGCTTGAGCACGGCCAGCCGTTCGCCCTGATACTGAATCACCCGCGGCAACATAGGCCGGCCGTCGACCAACAACACCGATCCGGCCAATTGCACGCTGCGTGCCGCGGGCGGTTCGCGCGGCACCTGCCGCGCGGGCGAGTTGGCGATCGGCCGCACGCCGGGCTCGAGCGCGACGGCGCCGGGCGGTGCTGCCGACGCCACCACTGCCGAGACCTCCAGGTCGTCGATCCACACGTTCCATACGTTGGCCGTGGTCGGATAGCCGTAGACGTTCAGCAGCAAGCGGTCGACATAGGCCTCGCGGCCGTCCACGTCCATGCGCAACTGGCTCCGCAAGAGGCGGAGTTGGTGGTTCAAGAGATCCGGCAGGCCGCTGATCCGCAGTTGCTGCCAGCGGCCCACGTCGTTATAGGCCGATCCGAGCAGATGCGTCAGCAGCGGCCGACCGGTGCGCGGGTCGCGGGTACGGGGCAGCACGATGGCCGCCACGAGCTGCAGCCCGGAACGGTCCGAGCGTACCCACAGGGCCAGTTCCAATTCGCTGATGACGCGGGGCCGGCCGACGTCGTGGCCGAGGAAGACGCTGCTGCCGCCGCCGCCTTCGATTTGCAGCCATTCGCAGCGCTGCCCGGAATGCGCGTGGCCTTCGACCCGTTGTTGTTGGAGGATTTGGTGCCGCGCATCGCCCCCCTCGTCGCGCCATGAGGGATCGGGCCCCTCGAACCCCTCGTGCCAGGCGGCCGCCCCTGCCGTCGGCGCGCAAACGGCGGCGAGAATCAGCATGGCGATTGGCAGCAACCGAGGCATGGGCATTGCTTTGCTGAACACTAAAGGGGCAACCCGTGGCCAAATTGCCACAGCGGGCGGCGGTCCGGCCACTTTGCCGTAACATCAACTTGTATCAGGATTTGCGAAGAGCATCCAGAGCAAAACGTGGCGTTTTCTCATCAGGCGATTTCCAGGCCGGGGCGGAACTTGCGAATCTAAGTCCTTTTTTCGCAAACACTTGCGTTCCCAGATCTCCCCTGCGGATCATGTCTGGCACAGACCGTGCTTTTCTGACGGGAAAAGGGAACAAGCACCTCTTGTGCAAAGCACCCGGAGGGCCGTTCCGGCAAAAGGTGCCTGTCCCCTTTTCCCGCGATTGAAACCCCGCTCCAAGGAGAAGCACCCATGAGCCAGCCAGCACGCATCGTGAAGCCCGCCATTGCCGAAGTCCCCCGCGAGATCCTCGATCTGTCGGAAGCCATTGAGCAACTGCCCGCCGAATATCGGGCGAGGGTCGAACCGACGTTGCAGCGGGTCATCGAGAGCACGAAGCGTCGCCGCCGCATCCTCTCGCTGGTACAAGACGCCCTGGGCCAACTGCGGCTGGACATGAAGTACCTCGCCTTCGACGTGGAAGCCACCCGTCGCGAGCGGGATGAATATCGCCGCAAACTGGAAGAGCCCACTTGACGGGCCGGTGGCGCACCTTAGCCCGGATTATTCAGGTAGGGTGGGTCGAGGTCGCACAAGCCAATGGTGGGTCTCGCAAACCGACCAACTGTTGCGCAGCGCCGTGTCACAAAGCGACAAGTTGATAAGCGACCGAAGACCCACCAGAACCACGGTTTGCTCGACGCCACCCTACAGTTTATGAATAGTCCGGGTTAGCCCGATGCGCCCGTAATTCCGGGAAGGGCCTCCATAAATACTTGTTGACCTGGTTCTGCTCCATTAAGATGCTCTTGATGCCTGCATGGGAGAACCCAGGGAGGATGGTCATGCCGGATTCCAATCCTGATCGGAAGCGGAGCGGTCGGAGAGATTTCCTGGCGACGTGCTCGGCGGCGGCGGCGGCCGGGTTGTTGGGTCGCAGCGCGGTCGCGGCCGCAGAGCAACCGCGTGCGGTCTTGCCCACCGTATCGCTGGGCCCGTACCGCGTGACCCGGCTCATCGCCGGCGCCAACCCGATCGTCGGTTATTCCTATCTCGGTCCGGCGATGGACCAGGAGATGCGAGCGTATTTTACGCCGCAGCAGCGGCTGGCTTTCTTGCAGCAGTGCGAGCGGGAAGGGATCAACACGCATCAGTTTTCGCAAGCCTCGAAGTCCATCGAGGCCTATCGCCGCCTGCGCGAGCAGGGCTCGAAGCTGCAACTGATCTGCCTGAACAAGAAGCGCGAGGACATCAAGTCGCTCAACGAGGCCGCGCGCCCCATCGCCATGGCCCATCACGGCGGCGTGACCGACGCACTGTTTCGCGCCGGCCGCAGCGGCGTGGTCCACGACTTCGTCAAGGCGGTACGCGACGCGGGCCTGCTGGCCGGGGTGTCGTCGCACAATCCCGATTGCATCAAGCGCATGGCCGACGAGGACTGGCCGGTCGATTTCTTCATGACCTGCTTCCACTTTCTCTCGCGTGAAAAGCCGCCGGCAGGGGCGACGGCGGCGGCGGTGCTGGAAGGCCCGGTCGTCGAGCCCACGTTCTACAAGGCCGATCCGGCGGCGATGTGTGCGGTGATCCGCCAAGTGAAGCAGACCTGCCTGGCATTCAAGATCCTGGGCGCCGGGCGGCGCTGCGCCAACCAGGAGACGGTCCGCGAGGCATTTCGCTTCGCCTTCAGCCACATCAAGCCCGGCGATGCGGTCATCGTGGGCATGTATCCCCGGCGTTTCGATCAGGTGCGCGCCAACGCGGAGTACGCGCGCGATCTGGGGGCCGCAACGTGACGACGCGCGTGGCTTCCCTGTGCCGGTTGCTTTGCGTCGCAGCCGGCCTTTCGCCGGCCGGCCAGGCTCCCGGTGCGGCGATCTTCGGTCTGGATGCCGGCTATCCGGGCCTCGCCCCGGGACCGGCAACGGTCGTTTGCCGCGAAGGGGAAATCGTCCTGCGAAACCAGGCGATCGCGCTGCGGTGGACTACCACGAAACAGGGCCTGAAGGCGCAGGCCGCGCGCGATGAACAGTCGGAGCGAAGCCTCGCGCTGGCCGGCGAAGTGTTCCAGATCGTGCTGGCCGACGGCCGGCTCGGCCTCTTGTGGCGGGCCGTACTCCACGACGGCGCCAACTACGTGCGGCAGGAATTGGAGATTACTGCCCGCGAGGACTGCACTATCC